>NZ_CP073105.1:3112444-3423688 GCF_018138085.1 Stutzerimonas stutzeri | reverse complement strand
GCTTTGAAATACCGCTCGCCGAGGGAGTTCAGGCGCTTGGCAGCAGCATCAATTTAACGGGGAGTTGGTGTCCGGTTTTGTAGGGGCAAGTCCACTCAACCAGAACCTAACTCTTTGGGCTTTAGATTCTGATCACAGCAATTCAATCCGCAGCTGCTCTCTTGAGGGCGGCGACAACGGCGACAGCCGCGACAAACCACGTGTTGGCCCAGCTACCAATGGTGACTGGATGGCGAAGAAGCGGCGACAGGCCCAGCCTGTCGCCGCTTCTTCGCCTATACCAATGCTCCACTTTACTATCGGGGTGACGCCAGCGGATTGATGCAGAGGGTGTTTCCGGTAGCAGTTAACATTCGATGTTCCACGAGTACTCTCAGTAATTGGTTGCGGTAGGCTGCGCTCTTACGGGCAAAACGAGGGGCCAGGCGCTGTAAGTCACGTCCGTAAAACTGCTGCCAATCCCTAGCGCAGAGCCATTCGAAAAGCTTTTGCGCTTCGATTAGATGCGTATCGATCTTGATCGGGTGGAGCACACGCAACGCCTCTTCCAGATACCACCTCATGAGCATGGCTGCACGTTCGACTAGGGGGCGAGTGATGGAGGAGGAGCCCTCAGTAATCGCGAAGACCCCAGCGATTCGGAGCGCGTTTTCCGCGGCTTTGGCAGCGGTGGGCTTGATCTCTAGTAGATCACCACCACGGCCCAACGACACCTCGACTTCATCATGCATCTTGATCCAAGCCGATAACGCCTCCCGCTCCAGGTGCAAGGGCGGTGGAGCCAAATCGCCCGTAGCATTTAATGGGCAAGCAAGCGTCAGCAGATCATTCATGCGCTGCCAATAGCATATTAGCCGAGGGTCTTTCGTCGGGTCAGCGTCGCGGTACAGCCGGTGTCCTGATAGCGACTCCGGCCAGGCGACCAGAAAACGAGCCAAAAAACCTTGCCCCAGCAAGACCCGACTGGTCAGTACTTCCTGAGCGACGGCTGGCTGGATCAACAGATGGGCACTCAGCCGGCAGCCGCTGCGGGACGCATTTTCTCCCTCTTTGGCGCGGGTGCGGGTGATGGGTTCGCCATCCCACATTCTGGAGAGTCCGGATACGGTTTTGAGCATGTTCTCGGGCCTGAATGAGTGCCCACCCAGAAACTGGCCACCCTCATCGCTGAAAAATCCTTGCGACGGGTGGCCATGCAAAAAGCTTTTATGCAGACCCTCAAGGGTGGGCTCCACACACACAGGATAAACGGGGAAGGAGGGTTTTTGGGCTCCTTCAGTTTTGCCAGTTCTGCCAATAGTGTGTCGGGTTCTCCTCGCCTGCCGAGAACAGCTGCTCGGCAACGCTGAAAAACGTCGGTGGCGTCGCGATGCTCCTTCACTGTCCGTGCAAACTCTGAGACCAGCCGGTTTTGGTGAGAGTGATGAGCGCTTAGGGCGATCCGGTCTGCACTGCTTTTTCGGTCTCCCGACTCGCCTACCGACAGGCAGAAAATACTCAGTGGGATCTCTTGCCCACCACGTACCACGTTTGCGTGGGGTTGAGCTGCCATAGCAGCGGCTGCTAGGACGGACTGTGCCGCCAGGGCATCAGGTACCTGTACGGCCGAGATGATGGCGTTAGCGGCGCCCCCCAGAACCTCGCCTAGAGCGTCTACTGGGTATGGGGCGCAGGCTTCCAAGCGTGGCAGTAAGGGCCGCGGCATATCGAAGCTGACTTTTTGAGGCATGTGGGTTCCTCCATGCGTAGCGTGCTAAGCATGTGAATTTTTTTAGGTTAAGGAAAATGTGGCCGGTACCGCCGCAGCTAGAACTGCGGCGATAAACTGAGCTATTTCAGAAGCAGCATTCCTCGCACTAACTGCTCCGAAGTCCACAACAAGTGCTGCCCCGCCCGGAAAGGCTGTGGAAAGCGGCGGACTGCTTTGCGCCTCCGCAACAGGGTGCTCTCGCTGCAGCGCAAAATCTCGCCCGCTTCTCTAGTAAACAAATGGTTTCGGCCCATGGGTTAGGTGAAACCACGATGACGTTTTTTATCAGCGATTTGTGCTCTAAAGTGACAACATTCTGGTAAGCAAAAAATGCTAGTAGCGAGTTGTCGTCACGCTGTCGCTCAGGTTGGATAGGGGCAAGCGCAGATGGCGGTCGCTCAGGAACTTGACCCGTTTGCAGAGGGCAGCAGGACGCGAAGTGACTCGCATCAAAAGAGGCGTCTACTTCCCCATCTGCCGTGCGGACAGCAGGTCCGTACATCACACCTGCGATTGAGCCGTCGCGAATACGCTCTACAGCTCGTCAATCAAACGCAGCGGTACCCACTCCCTGGGCTTGACGGGATACCGAAGCGATCAAGGTTCGTCAGCTCAATTTGGGTAGGACTGAACAGCCGCCTGCGGGTATGCCAATAGCTTCGCCCCGAAGGCGGTGCTTCCATGGATATATGCTGCTTTCGTTCGAGCCGAGCCCTTGCGGCGAATGCAGACCATAGGCCTGTTCAAACCTAAACCGGACGTTTTTGTTCGACATTTGCGGCGGGGGCTTGGGGCAAAAATGGGGCAATCGCAGCGCCATTCCATGCCATCCAATGCTAAATGCAGGCCGCACGCTAGCTACACAATATGCACTGAAGCCCGCTATCTACGCGGCTTAGGGCCGATTTATCAAGAGTCACCGCCCATCATGGGCGTGTGATGGGACAGGTCTTGTGACGACATATAGCTCGATACTTGAAGATGAATGCAGGAATGGTCGCGCGCTCTACGCGTGCCCCGGCAACGTTGCGGTCATGGCGGACGACCCTGGTTGTGCCGGCTGAATCAAACCGGCAAGGTTAGCATGGGCTGGCGAGGTATCGGGGGCGTACTTTTTGGTTTGCCTGGCGCTGACTCGGCGGCTTCCAAGACGGCTAGCGGTTGCGCCTGGCAGTTTTCAATGGGGGCGAGCCAATGACAGAACCGATGCAAGCGCTGCCGAATCTGCTCATGGTCACGCTGGTCAACGTGTTCATCGTGATAACGGCGGTGATCGTCCACTACGAGTTCCTGTCGCGGCTGTCGATCAGTCGGGAAAAGTCACTGCTCAATCACCGGGTTGGCGTTGTCTTCGGCGTCTGTGGCGCGCTGACGGCGCACGCGGTCGAGGTGTGGATATTCGCCTTCGCCTATTTCGTCATGCACCACCTGCCGGGCTGGGGGACGCTTTCCGGCGAGTTCTCCGGTGGCCTGACGGATTGCGTCTATTTTTCCTTCACGACCTTCACGACGCTCGGCTTCGGCGACATCCAGCCGCACGGTCCGATCCGCTACCTCACCGGGATCGAGGCGCTGACGGGGCTGGTGCTGATCACCTGGAGCGCCTCGTTCCTGTTTCTCGACATGCAGCGGCACTGGAACAGCAGATGAGCGGTCAACGCACGTTGCGGCGGAGGCAGCATCCGGCGGGCCTGTTAAGGTATCCGTTCGACTGGTTCATTCGGAGCTTCTATTCATGCCATCCCTGACCGATCTGGCGGCGCGCCTGGGCGCCATGCTGAACGCGCGGGCTGCCCAGGTTACGACGGCCGAGTCCTGCACCGGCGGCGGCATCGCCGAGGCAATCACCCGTGTTGCCGGCAGCTCTGCCTGGTTCGAGGCAGGCTTTGTGACCTATTCCAATACCCAGAAAACCCATCTTCTGGGTGTGCCGGCCGAGTTGTTTGACGAGGTGGGTGCCGTCAGTCGCGAAGTGGTCGAAGCCATGGTCCGAGGCGCGCAGCATTGCAGCGGCGCGCGTTACGCCGTTGCCGTCAGCGGCATTGCCGGGCCGGGAGGCGGTTCGTCGGACAAGCCGGTTGGCACCGTATGGCTGGCGTGGGCAGATGGAGATCGGCTCGCAACCCGGCGCTTCCTGTTCGAGGGGGATCGCCAGGCCGTACGCGAGCAGAGCGTGGAAGCGGCGCTCGTCGGATTGATCCAGCTTGCGGAGGGAGAAAATCCATTTCAGGGCTAGGCGGTTTTTTTTGCCTATGCTCTAATACTGTCTACTTATACAGTTGTCGTGGCCTCTGGCCCTCTTGATCAAGTGAGGATTGTAATGGACGAGAACAAGAAGCGCGCCTTGGCTGCCGCCTTGGGCCAGATCGAAAAGCAGTTCGGTAAGGGCGCGGTCATGCGCATGGGCGATCACGATCGCCAGGCGATTCCCTCCATTTCCACCGGCTCGCTGGGCCTGGATATCGCGCTCGGCATCGGCGGTCTGCCTAAGGGCCGAATCGTCGAGATCTACGGTCCGGAATCGTCCGGTAAGACGACCATGACGCTGTCGGTGATTGCCGAGGCGCAAAAGGCTGGCGCTACCTGTGCCTTCGTCGATGCCGAGCATGCGTTGGATCCCGATTACGCCGGCAAGCTGGGCGTCAATGTCGACGATCTGCTGGTGTCGCAGCCGGATACCGGCGAGCAGGCACTGGAAATCACCGACATGCTGGTGCGCTCCAATGCAGTCGACGTGATCATCGTTGACTCCGTAGCGGCACTGGTGCCGAAAGCGGAAATCGAAGGCGAGATGGGCGATACCCATGTTGGCCTGCAGGCTCGTCTGATGTCCCAGGCGTTGCGCAAGATCACCGGTAACATCAAGAACGCCAACTGCCTGGTGATTTTCATCAACCAGATCCGCATGAAGATTGGCGTGATGTTCGGCAGCCCGGAAACGACTACTGGCGGTAACGCGCTCAAGTTCTACGCCTCGGTTCGTCTCGACATTCGTCGTACCGGTGCGGTGAAGGAAGGCGACGAGGTGGTCGGTAGCGAAACGCGGGTCAAGGTCGTCAAGAACAAGGTGGCGCCACCGTTCCGTCAGGCCGAGTTCCAGATCCTCTACGGCAAGGGCATCTACCGCAACGGTGAGGTCATCGACCTTGGCGTGCAACAGGGCCTGGTGGAGAAGTCTGGCGCCTGGTACGCCTACAAAGGCAACAAGATCGGTCAGGGCAAGGCCAATGCGGCCAAGTTCCTGGAAGAGAACCCGGAAATCGGTCGTGAAATCGAGCAGCAGATTCGGGACAAGCTGCTGGTGGTGTCGGCGAACACCAAGGCCAACCCGGTTGCTCAAGATCTGGCCGAAGCCGATCTCTAACCTATATGCCGGTCGTGCTCGATAGCCCCGCCGCGGTGCGGCGGGCAGCCATGGACCTGCTGGCTCGTCGCGAGCATGGTCGCATCGAGTTGAGTCGCAAGTTGCGGTCGCGCGGTGCTTCCTCGGAGCTCATCGATCCCGTGCTGGATCGGCTGGCCGAGGAAGGGCTTCTCAGCGAATCACGCTATCTGGAGAGCTTTGTGCGCATGCGCGCCAACGCGGGATACGGCCCCTTGCGCATTCGCGAGGAGCTGTCCCAGCGCGGTTTGGCCCGTGACGATATCGAACAGGCACTGCGTGATAGTGGCTTCGACTGGGGCCTGCAGCTGCATGATGTCTGGAAGCGCAAGTTTGCCGGCGAGCTGCCGAACGACCAGCGGGAAAAGGCCCGGCAGGCTCGCTTCCTCAGTTATCGCGGTTATCCCCTGGACATGATCGGCCGGTTGCTGCGAGGCGGCTCGGTCGATTGACGGGTCGTTTGCCAACCCAGCTTCAACGCTTTCGGGGCCGACCATGCGTTCGGTTCGCGTCAACGTTCCGCTCCGCTAGCGCACCCAATGTTCGGGATCATTGATGAAGTCGGTGAGTTCGCGCAGCCGACCATGATCGCGCCCATTGAACACAAAGCTCAGCCGCGGCAGCTGTTGCAGCTCCGGTTCGTCCCGCTCCGTTTCGCAGCAGGCTTGCTGCTCGAAACGGCCTTTCAGGCATAGATCCGCGAATGCGTCGTTCAACGCCTCCAGCGCAGCGCTGGTCAGCGTATGGTTCATGCGCATGATGAAGCGGTCTTTCATCCAGCGGCTCGAATGGAAGTTGCTGTAGAACCTGCTGATCTCTGCCGCGGCATCTTCGGCGTTGTCGACCAAGCGCATCAGGCGCATGTCGGTGGGCAGGATATAGCGATTGCCTTCGAGTTGGCGGCGCATGAAGCTCAGTGCATCCGCCCAGAACGAGCCGTTGGGTTCGTCCAGCAATACGACCGGTACCAGCGGGCTTTTGCCGGTCTGTATGAGTGTCAGCACTTCCAGCGTTTCATCCAGCGTGCCAAACCCTCCAGGGCATAGCACCAGAGCGTCGGCTTCCTTGATGAAGAACAGTTTGCGCACGAAGAAGAAGTGAAACGACAGCAGGTGATCGGTGCCATCGACCGTCGAATTGGCATGCTGCTCGAAGGGCAGGGTGATGTTCAGTCCGATGCTGTTGTCGGTGCCGGCGCCTTCATGCGCGGCCGCCATGATGCCGCCTCCGGCACCGGTGATGACCATCAGGTCGTAGCGAGCCAGCGTTTCCCCGAGTTCGCGCGCCAGGCCGTAGAGTGGGTGTTCGATCGGCGTACGTGCCGAACCGAACACAGTCACCTTGCGGCGGCGTTTGAATTGGTCGAGTCGACTGAAGGCGTGCTCCATCTCACGCATGGTCTGTAGCAGTATCTTGGCATCCCAGCGGTTTCGATCCGCCTGGGCCATGCGCATGACGGTCACCAGCATCTCACGGTAGAGCGGCAGATTCTGACTGGCGGGCGGAACGACCAGTGCCACTAACTCATCGAGTTTCTTCGAAAGCTCCGTACCGCTGGTACTGAAGTGCCGCGATAGGTAGTCGTCCGGATCGAACGGCATACAACGTCCCCCTTTGCTTTTGGATGCGGTACCGCTTGTTGGCCGCTATGAGGTGCCGTCTCAGGATTGCGGGTATTCGTAGGCGGCGTTCAAGGTCGACTGGAAACTCCGCGAGACCTGCTTTGAGCGTAGCAGCCGCGTACCACCGAGACGGCGGTGCGCGGCAAGCGTACTTCAAGTCCGTCGACAGGCGTTTTCAAGGTCGCTTGGCATTGCAACGTTTTTCCCGGTCATCAGAGGGCGATGCGGTCGCCAGGTTCCGGGATGTTGGCCTTCCAATCGAGGCGGTCATTCAATGCCTGCTGCAGCGCCTGCATCTTTTCCAGCTCGCCGTGCACGAGGAAGAGCTCGGGACGGGATTGGAAGTGGCTTACCCATTCGAGCAGCTGTGATTGCCCCGCATGTGCCGAGAAACCACCCAGCGTATGCACCTGCGCATTAACGGCAATTCGCTGGTGCATCAGCTTGACCGTGGTCGCGCCATCGACGATCGCCCGGCCCAGTGTGCCGCTAGCCTGGAAGCCCGGAATGATCAAGTGGCATTCCTTGCGCCAGAGGTTGTGCTTGAAGTGATGCAGTATGCGGCCGCCTGTACACATTCCGCTGCCGGCGATGATGATGGCGCCGCTCTTGAAACGATTGATCGCCATCGACTCTTCGGGCGTCGGTGTGCTGCGAAAGATCGGCAGCCATTGCTCTATGCTTTTTTTGCCGCCGCTTTCGGCCAATCCTGGCGGAAGGTCCAGCTGCTGATGAAACAACGAGTAGATGGCGTTGGCGCCGATGGCCATCGGGCTGTCGAGGAACACCATCTGCTGGGGAACACGTCCCTGCTGGTAGAGAAGGCCGAGATAGTAGATCAGGTCCTGGGTGCGGCCCACCGCAAACGACGGCATCAGCACGTTGCCACCGTCACGATGCGCCTGCTGAAGGATCTCGGCCAGCTCTTCAATCGTGGCCTGGTGATCGCGGTGATCCCGATCGCCGTAGGTCGATTCCATCAAGACCACGTCGGCTTCGCTCAGCGGGGTGGGTTGATGCATTAGCGGGGAACAGCTGTTGCCGAGGTCGCCGGAGAACACCAGGCGGCGCTTGCGTCCGAAGTCTTCGACGTCCAGCTGGACGATGGCCGAGCCGAGGATATGCCCGGCATCGAAGAAGGTCACGGTGATGCCTGGTGCGGCTTCGAAGGCTTCACCATAGGCATGCGCCTGGCGCTGGCCCAGCATGCGCTCGGTGTCGACTCGGGTATAGAGCGGTTTGATCGCCGGCTTGCCCAGGCGCGCGCGCCATTTGTTCTCCCACTCGGCGTCCTTTTCCTGGATGTTGGCCGAGTCGAGCAGCATCAGTTCGACCAGTTTGCAGGTCGCTTCGGTGGCGTGGATCGGCCCGGTGAAGCCTGCCGCCACCAGCTTGGGCAATAAGCCGCTGTGGTCGATATGCGCATGGGACAGTATCACCGCGTCGAGGTTTTTCGGGTCGAAGCTGAAGCCTGCCCGATTGCTCTCTTCCTCTGCGCGCCGCCCCTGATACATGCCGCAGTCGAGCAGCACACGTACCCCGTCATGGGTTTCGAGCAAATAGCACGAGCCGGTGACCTGTTGAATTGCACCGAGAAAACTGAGCAAAGCCATGAGGAGTTCCTTCTGTACGGATGAGTCCAGCATGCACGGGCACTCGTCTGTGCATCTTGATGCATATCAGCGATAGCTTCTCCGGCGCTGTCTAGACTAATGCCATTCGCCACTCACCGGAGCGCTCCATGACCCAGCTACTGCCCAGTCTTGCCGAACTGGACAATCACGCCGAGACGCAACCCGAATTCGCCCGTTGGCGGACCGGCTATGGCCCGTTCGTCCACGCACCGGAAACGCAGGCCGCGGTATTTCGCCTGGCGCATCAGCTGGTGCAGGCGCAGCTGCAACCGGACCTGGCCAGTGTCTATCGCCTCTTGCAGGCCATCGATCGGCTGGGTTCGGCGGGGCTCTGGCTGGTGGTGCACATGACGTATGCGCGTCGGGCTCGGCTCGATGGTTCGGCGCTTGCTGCCGACGACTTCAAGCTGACTCCCGAGGGGCATACCGGAGGCTCGCTGAACATGGTCCCGGCCTATGCCGGCTATCTCGCGCTGAATGCGTTGACGGGCAGCACGCGTGGGTGGCTGATGGGGCAAGGTCATTGCGTTGCGGCGATCGAAGCGTTGAACCTGCTCACCGACAACCAGTCAGTCGAGCAGGCGCAGGTTTACGGTGGCGGCGAGGTGGGAATCAATCGACTGCTGGAAGATTTCTATGGCTATCACCAAGCCCCCGATGGAAGTCCGTCCGCGCCACTGGGCAGCCACGTCAACGCACACACCGGCGGCGGCATGGCCGAAGGCGGCTATCTCGGCTTTGCGGAATTGCAGTATGCCCATTTGCCGTTGCCGGGCGAGACGCTGGTGGCCTTCCTGTCCGACGGCGCCGCCGAAGAGCAGCGGGGCAGTGACTGGATGCCGCGCTGGTGGCGCGCCGAGGATTGCGGGGTGGCGCTGCCGGTGATGATCGCCAATGGCCGGCGCATCGAGCAGCGGACTCAACTCGGCACCCATGAAGGGCTCGAGGGGTTTCGCCAGCATCTGAGCCGCTGCGGCTTCGATCCGATCACCTTCGACGGCCGGGATCCGGCGGCCTTCGTTTGTGTGCTGTGGGAAATGGTACAGCGCTACGACCGCCGCATCGAGGAAAAACAGCGCGGTATCCTCAGCTACCCGCTGCCGATTCCCTATGCCATTGCCGAGACGGTCAAGGGATTCGGTTTCTACGGCGCGGGCAGCAATGCCGCACACAACTTGCCGTTGCCCGGCAATCCGCGGTTCGATGAGGCCTCGCGTGAATTGTTCAACGCCCATGCTGGCGCTCTATTCGTGCCCCAGGAGGCGCTCGAAGCGGCTCGCGCGCTGATGCGACAGTCCCGTCACGGACGTTCGGCGGAGCGAGACAATCCACTGGCTTCGAGACGTCCCGCAGCGCCGGAGATGCCGCCGCTCCGGTATCAGGACGAGGCCTGCTCACCGATGGCCGCGGTGGACGAATTTTTCACCGAGCTGACCCTCGCCAACCCGGCCCTGCGCCCTCGGGTTGGTAATCCCGACGAGCTGGCGAGCAACCGCCTTGGTGGCGTGCTCGCCGCGCTCAAGCACCGTGTGGTCGAGCCGGAGAGCGAGCTCGAGGCGGTGGATGGCAAGATCATCACGGCGCTGAACGAAGAGGCAGTGGTCTCGGCATGCCTGGCCAATCAGGCCGGACTGAATCTGGTCGCCAGCTACGAAGCCTTCTGCGTGAAGATGCTAGGCGCCGTACGTCAGACGCTGATCTTCGCTCGCCAACAGAAAGAAGTCGGGCGCCCGGCCGGCTGGCTCGGCTGGCCCCTCATCGCCACTTCGCACACCTGGGAGAACGGCAAGAACCAGCAGTCGCACCAGGACACCACCTTTTGCGAAGCACTGCTGGGCGAAATGAGCGACATGGTCAGAGTGCTGTTTCCGGCCGACCATAACAGCGCGTTGGCGCTGCTGCCTTCGATCTACAGTGCCCGCGGCAGCCTGGCGTGCATGGTCATGCCCAAGCGTGAGCGACCCGCGATATTCAGCCAGGACCAGGCTGAGCAATTGGCCCGGGATGGCGCCATCGTTGTCGAGGAAAGCCCGGGTAACGACGCCGTTCTGCTGATTGCCAACGGCAGCTATCAGCTGACCGAAATGCAGCGCGCCGCGGTGCGCTTGAAGGAGGCGGGCCTGGCCTATCGGCTGGTGTATCTGCAAGAACCTGGGCGTTTCCGGGCACCGCGTGACCGCTGGGAGATCGATGCGCTCGCGGCGGATGGCGTGGCCGAGCGGCTGTTCCCGGAACGGATGGAGTTGCGCGTGCTGCTCACTCACATGCGGCCCGAGGTCGCGCGCGGGCATCTCTGGCCCATCCTGCCGGACGCACGGCGCAATTCGGTACTGGGCTACCGCAATCGCGGCGGTACGCTGGACGTGGAGGGCATGCAATTCGCCAATCGGGCATCCTGGGCGAATGTGTTGGCGGCCTGTGCTCGCTTGCTCGACGTGCCGCGCACGGCGCTGCTCAAACCGGACGAAGCCGCCGCGGTGGCCGGCAAGGGTGATCCGCGCGTCTTGCGCTAGGCCCGGTTATCAAGGGCAGCAAGACGCTGCCCTGTTTGACGGGTTTCAGCAATCGCTGGCGCGGTACCGTTCGGTGGTGATCGGCTTTTTACTCTGGTATTCGCTGAATTCGAAGCGCAGCACCGCCCCCTGGCTCATGAGCTGGCGCAGACCGTCGTTGTTGCAGACGCTTGCGGCCAGCTGCGTGCGGACCTGCTTAGGGTTGTCGCGCATCTGCGCGGCATGGCGGGGCTGGACGCTCAGGTGGTTGACCAGCTCGTTGCCATCGACGCTGTAACCTTCGTCGAGGAGATCGGAATTGATCGCGCGCGGCGTGCCTACGCTACTTTCGCGGGCAACCTTCTCCAGCAGAGGGCCGAGTGTCGAATCCTGCGCCGAAGCGGCATGAGCAAACGGCAGGGCGAGGCAGAGCGTGAAAAGTGTAGTAAGACGGTGCATGGTGATCTCCTGGTGACTGCCGTCGTTCGACCGGTGCCCGTCGGTACGGTTCAGCGGGGCTCGATGGCACGCGGCCTGATAGACTGCTGATCCGCCCGTATTCATCGATGCATTCCCATGCCCCATGCCGTAGCCCGTTTACGCGAGGAGCGCCTGGCCCGCAGTGCCAAGCCCTTTATCGCGAGAGGATCGCGCACGACCCGTTGTGGACGTTGTCGTGTTCCTCGCAGCCACTGCCTTTGTGATTGGCTCCCACAGGTGGCGGCAGACAGCGCGGTCTGCCTGATCATGCACGACATCGAGCCACTGAAGCCGAGCAACACCGGTTGGCTGATTGCAGACGTCGTCGCCGATACCCATGCGTTTACCTGGCGGCGGACAGGCGTGGAGCCGGCACTGCTGGAGTTGCTTGCCGACCCCCGGTATCAGCCGGTGGTGGTGTTTCCGGGCGAATATGCCGAACCCGAGCGAGTGGTCAGCGATGTGCAGGTCGTAGCCGGCAAGCGGCCACTGTTCATCCTGCTGGATGCGACCTGGACCGAAGCGCGAAAGATGTTTCGCAAGAGTCCCTATCTGAACCGCCTGCCGGTGCTCAGCCTGCAGGCCGACGTGCTGTCGCGGTATCGCCTGCGCCGTTCGACCCGCAGCGAGCACCTGTGCACGGCTGAAGTGGCCGCGTTGTGCCTGGCGTTGGCCGGTGATGGGCCGGCCGCCGAGGCGCTGGACACATGGCTCGACGCGTTCACCGATCATTATCTGGCGGCCAAGCAGCACCGTAGCCCTGATCTGACCGATGCGACCCACCTCTCCCTGGAGGCGTTACGTCGGCCTTCGTAGGCCGAGGGGTCAATGCCGAGCGGTTTGTGGAATCTCGGTGTCGATCGGGACTGGCGAGGCTTTGCGCGGCCAGAGCTGTGCGGCGAGCATGCCGGTGAACATCAGCGCGCAGCCGGCGTATCCGCGCAGGCTGAGGTTCTCATCCAGAAACAATGCGCCGGCGATGGCGGCGAACACCGCCTCGAGCGAGAGGATGATGGCCGCGTGCGAGGCAATGGCATGCTTCTGGGCCACGACCTGCAGCGTGTAGCCCACGCCCACGGCGAACATGCCGCCATAAATCAGGGCCGGCGCTGCCAGGCGGATATTGTCCAGGGTGGTCTCTTCGAAAACGGCGCCCAGCGCCAGGCTGACAACCGCGCAGGTGGTGAATTGCAGGAAAGCCAGGCGAATGGCGTCGTGCCGACTGACGAAGAAACTCACCAGCAATACGTGCACGCCCCACACGAACGCACCGGCTAGCTGGATCCAATCACCGGAGGCGACCTGAAAGTTCTCGTCGATGCTGAGCATCGCCATGCCGGCCACCGCCAGGATTGCGCCCAGCCAGGTACCCAGGCCGGTCTTCTGGCCGATGATCAGCCCCAGCAGCGGCACCACGATCACGTACAGACCGGTGATGAATCCGGAATTGGTGACACTGGTGAACAGCAGCCCAACTTGCTGCAGATTGATGCCCAGCGTCAGCGCCAGCCCCATGCAGATGCCGCCGAGCAGCAAGCCTCGCTGTAGGAAGGGTTCGTGCCGGGCCGCACCACGACCCTGATAGATCAATAGGGGCAGCAGAACGATGGCGCCCAATGCGAAGCGCAGGCCGGTGAACAGCAGCGGACCGATGTTATCCATCCCGACCCGCTGCGCGACGAAAGCGCTGCCCCAGATCATGGCCGTTATGAGCATCAGAAAATCGGCGCGAAGGGCTTGGTTACGCATGTTCTAGCTCGTCAGGGAAAGCCTCGAACTTTGCCTCAAACCGATGCGCTTGGCCACTGCTTCAAGCCAGTGTGCGCCCGCTGGACGGATTAAATGTTCGGCGGTGATCGAATTTCCGGTGGTGGCGCGATATCATCACGCCGGTCAATCCCCGAGCAAATCCGGGTCCATGCCGGCCCGCTGCCGACCCTCCGGCGCCGGTCCGGTGAAAGCGCCAATAAAAAAACTATAGGTCTGCCATGGCTGCTTACGAAATCCTCATCGCCGATGATCATCCTCTGTTTCGCAGCGCCCTTCAGCAAGCGCTGACGCTTGGCTTGGGCGACGACGTGAGGTTGTCCGAGGCGGCAAGCATCGCTGAATTGGAAGCCCAGCTGACCCGGACCTCGGCATGGGATCTGGTGCTCCTGGATTTGAACATGCCAGGCGCCTATGGATTTTCAGGACTGGTTTTGCTGCGCGGTCAGTATCCGCAGTTGCCGGTAGTGATGATTTCCGCTCAGGAAGATGCTGCGGTCGTGGCGCGCTCCCGGGAATTCGGTGCCAGTGGTTTCATTCCCAAGTCCAGCTCGCTGGAAATCATTCAGCAGGCCGTGCGCGTCGTCCTCGATGGTGACGTCTGGTGGCCGAGCAATGTTCAGGACGTTGCGCACGTCAGCCCCGAAGCCAAGGCTGCCAGTGAAGGGCTTGCCAGCCTTACGCCACAACAGTTCCGGGTCTTGACGATGGTCTGCGATGGCCTGCTGAACAAACAGATTGCCTACGAGCTGAACGTTTCCGAGGCGACCATCAAGGCGCACGTGACCGCGATCTTCCGCAAGCTGGGCGTTCGCACCCGGACCCAGGCCGCATTACTGCTCCAGCAGATGGAGTCGATTCCTAGCAGTTGATGCCGGGCGTCATATGCTGCCGCACGTCGATGGGCTTGCAGTTGCTCCTGCCCCGATAGCCTATCCATTTGCCAATCTGTGAGTTCGCGCGCATTAGGCGATGGTGGGCAGCACGATCTCGTCGCTGCGGCGCACCCCGGCGGTCAGCGCCCGGCATTGCTCGATGAACTCACGCATTGCCGCTGTCTGGTATTTCAGCGAGTGCCAGATGAAATAAAACTGCCGGGTCAGATCCAGTTCAGGGGTTTCCACCGCAACCAGGCTGCCCCGTCGGAAGGCATCGCGCAGGGCCAGGCGAGAGATGCAACCGATCCCCAGGCCTGATTCAACGGCTCGTTTGATGGCCTCGGTATGCTCCAGCTCGAGCCGGATGTTGAGCTTGGCGGGATGGTGGCGCATGGCGTGGTCGAACGTCAGGCGTGTCCCCGAGCCCTGCTCCCGGAGTATCCAGGCTTCTCGCGAGAGTTCATCCAGGCTCACCTGACCGCGCTGCGCCAAGGCATGCTGCGGCGCGCAAAACACCACCAATTCATCCTCGACCCAAGGCGACACCTCGATGTCGGGGTGCTGACAGTCGCCTTCGATCAGACCTAGATCAAGTTCGTGTTGCGCGATCTGCTGGACAATATGCGCAGTGTTTTGCACATGCAGCTTCACCCGGCAGTCGGGATGGCGTTGCATGAAGCTGCCAATCAGCAGCGTCGCCAGATAATTACCGACCGTCAATGTCGCGCCGACGCTGAGTGAGCCGAATCCGGTCTTGCCGGCAAGCAGGTCTTCTATGGCCTTGGCCTGGTCGAGCAGGCTGACCGCTTGCGGTAGCAACTGGCGGCCCAGGGCGTTTAACCAGAGACGTTTGCCGGCGCGGTCGAACAACTGGCAACCAGACTGGCGCTCCAGTTCGGCCAGCGACGTGCTGGTCGCCGATTGAGATAGCGCCAGGCTCTGGGCCGCGCGGGAAACGCTTTCCTGGCGGGCAACGGAGACGAACACTTGAAGCTGACGCAGCGTAAAATGCATATCTATATGACCGATAAGCTATATCGTTAATATTCGTTTAGCGAATATTAACGAGGCCGTTAAACTGTCGCAAATGTTCAGCGCCGATGCGCGCGAGAAGGGGAATTTCCTAAATGAGCAACCTGAACGTCGAGCGAGTCCTCAGTGTTCATCATTGGAACGACACGCTGTTCAGCTTCAAAACCACCCGTAATCCGGGCCTGCGCTTTGAGAATGGCCAATTCGTGATGATTGGCCTGGAAGTCGAAGGTCGGCCACTGATGCGTGCGTACAGCATTGCCAGCCCCAACTATGAAGAGCATTTGGAGTTCTTCAGCATCAAGGTGCCCGATGGTCCGCTGACGTCGCGTTTGCAGCACCTCAAGGAAGGCGACTCGCTGATGATCAGCCGCAAGCCGACCGGCACGCTGGTTTTGGGCGACCTGTTGCCGGGCAAGCATCTGTATCTGCTCAGCACCGGGACCGGGCTGGCGCCGTTCATGAGCGTGATCCAGGACCCGGAAACCTACGAGCGGTTCGACAAGGTCGTTCTGGTCCATGGTGTGCGCTACGTCAACGAGGTGGCTTACCGGGAATTCATCACCGGGCATCTGCCACAGAACGAGTTCTTCGGCGAGGCCCTGAAGGAAAAGCTGATCTACTATCCGACGGTAACCCGCGAGCCCTTCGAAAACCAGGGCCGCCTGACCGACCTGATGCGCAGCGGCAAGCTGTTCAGCGATATCGGCCTCCCGCCGATCAATCCCGAAGACGACCGTGCGATGATCTGCGGCAGCCCGAGCATGCTGGCCGAGACCAGTGAAGTGCTGGACAGCTTCGGTCTCAAGGCTTCGCCGCGTATGGGCGACCCTGGCCACTATCTGATCGAGCGCGCATTCGTCGAGAAATAACCCCCGCGAATGTGAAAGGCCGGCCAGCGCGATGCGCTTGTGCGGCCTTTTTTTCGTTCGGTGTCGGCGTCACAGGTAAGCGGCGCAACACTTCTTGAATTTCTGTCCGCTCCCGCAGGGGCAGGGATCATTACGGCCGGACTTCAAGGGTACGGTCGGATCGATGAAGTACCATTTCCCGTCGTGTTGCACGAAGGCCGACCGCTCGTGCTGTACGTGCTCTCCATTCCCATCGTGCCAGCGCGCGGTAAAGCTGACCCGCGCATGCTCCGGTTGGCCGCCGAGTAACTGACTGTCCTCGACTTCGAGGCCCAGCCAGACGCTGGTGGCGCTCCACTCTTGCATTGATTGCAAGTCCAACGATGCTTGCTGGACGGGCAAAGTGGTGGCTTTGAGGTAGTCGATAAGGCCGAGTACGTAGGCACTGTAGCGTGACCGCATCAACCGTTCCGCGCTCGGCGCCGGATGCCCTTCGTGGTAGCGACCGCAGCACTCGCCCAGTGAGTCGCCACTGCCGCAAGGGCAACTTGTATCGTGTCCTGGTTCCTGCGATGTCATGGGTTCACCACCAGTATTTGCCGAACATTTGTGGATTGGCCCAGTATTTCGCGTTCAGCCAATCCGGAACCTGCTTGTAGGCGAGCAGGTCGTAGGTGAAGAGGGTCAAGGTCTGTTCGTCACGCTCGAAGCGAGCGCTGATCTGCAGTGCTAGCGCGAAGAAGTCGGTGGCTTGCCAGTCGCATGCCGCCAGATCGACCAGCACCGCGATACGGCTGGCATTGAGATTGCGTATGCCGCCGAGCAATTGCAGTCCTTCACGTTTCGGCATGTGCTCCAGGCAATCGGCGATGAGGGCCAGGTCGTACCGACGCCCAGCCAGGTCTGCGGACAGCGGCCCGGTCGGTGCGCGTTCGACGTGGCAGTTTTCATGGCTACGGCTGAAAGCCTGTACTGCGGGCATGTCGCCGGAACCTACATGCAACAGGCGCGCGGGGGCATCGTGTTCGAGCAAGGCGGCTAGCGCTTGCTGTGGGGTTTGGGCGGAGCGGGATGCAGCCAAGCCGGGATCCTCGAGGTAGGCAGTGCGGGTCGCAGAACAGCAACTTGCGCATCAGTCGAAGCCTAAAGACTAGCGCGGCGGCGCGTGCCGTCCTAGTCTCGTTACAACTGGAGTCGCTAATGCCGTCCGCATGGCGCTCTGGCCAATCCCACATTAGGAGGTTCAACCAATGAGTAGCTTACGGACAGCAGTACCCGTGATTGTAATGACCACCGTCCTGGCTGGCTGTGCAGGGGTGCAAAAGCAGGATTGGCCCACCTGTGCGGCCGCCGGTGGTGTCACCGGTGCGGCGCTGGGCGCCATAGAGAGCAGCACCTATGCCGGATACGGTGCGTTGATCGGTGGTGGTATGGCCGCGGCTTATTGCTGGGCCAACGGTACTGAGCAGGAAACGGTCGCAGTGGTGGAAACGGTCGAACCCGTGCCGACCGCCGAGCCGGAACCGGAGCCGATGGCCGAACCTGTTCGGGTCGAGCTGGACGTCAAGTTCGATTTCGATCGCGCGCAGGTGAAGCAGGACAGCATGGCCGACATCAAGGACCTGGCCGATTTCATGAAGCAATACAACCAAACCACGACAGTCGTTGAAGGCCACACCGACTCGGTGGGTACCGATGCTTATAACCAGCGTCTGTCCGAGCGCCGCGCCAATGCCGTGCGTGACGTGCTGGTCAATCAGTTCGGTCTGGAGCCAAACCGTGTCGACTCGGTTGGCTATGGTGAATCCCGTCCGGTCGCCGACAACTCGACTGCCGAAGGCCGCGCCATCAACCGTCGCGTAGAAGCTGAGGTTGAAGCTCGCCCTTGAATCGTCGCTGACGCGAATGGAAGCCGGGCCTAGCCCGGCTTTTTCCATTCAGTGGGGCGAGCCTGCTTGCCTCGGTTGCTCAGAGCATCGGTCTGGCGGAGGCCAGCGCGATGACGGCCAGGCCTAGCAGCAGGTTGATGCCCACCAACCGGCGAATCTTTCCGAGTGCCGCTCCGCCTTCAGGCCAGTCCTGCGCCGCGATGGCGCGCTTCAGCTCGGGCAGCTGGAGCAATTGAATGCGCAGAAACAACGCCAGCATCGCCAGAAACAGGCCGGCCATGATGTGCACGTAGCGGGGCGCCGCATCCAGTCCGTCGAAGCGCATGTGCCACATGCCGACTCCGCTGATCGGTAAGACCAGTAGCGTGACCCAGACCCATTTGAAGAAACGGCGAAACACCTCGGCCCATAGTTTCAGCCGTTCGGGTGCCTGCAGCTCGGAGACGGCGGCGGGCCGCAGCACCATCCAGGCGAAGAACATGCCCCCGACCCAGATCATGGCGGCCAGTACGTGGAGCGAATAGGGCAGAGCGAAAGCGGTCATGGGCAAATCTCCGGTGGCGATTGGGCGAACGCGCGCTATCATAGCCACCCACTCGAAATACTGAAAATATATACAGCTTCCGCGCCCATGCTCAGCACCGAACTCAAGTCCCAGATCCAGGGCGCCTACTCTCGATTTCTCGAAGCCAAAGGCCTGAAGCCCCGCTATGGCCAGCGTCTGATGATCGCCGAAGTGGCCAAGGTGCTGGGCGCGATCAAGGCTGACGACGAAGGTCGCCGGGACGGGGAGCCGGCAGTGGTCGCGGTCGAGGCCGGCACCGGTACCGGCAAGACGGTCGCCTACAGCCTGGCGGCCATTCCCACGGCCAAGGCGGCGGGCAAGCGCCTGGTGATCGCGACGGCCACCGTCGCGCTGCAAGAGCAGATCGTGCACAAGGATCTGCCTGATCTGATGCGCAACAGCGGCCTGAACTTTTCCTTCGCCCTGGCCAAGGGTCGCGGTCGCTACCTGTGCCTGTCCAAGCTCGATGTCCTGCTTCAGGAAGGTCAGGCTCAGAGCGCCACCGCCCAGCTGTTCGAGGAAGAAGGCTTCCGCATCGACGTGGATGAACGCAGCGAGAAGTTGTTCGGCAGCATGATCGAAAAGCTTGCCGGTAATCGTTGGGACGGCGATCGCGACAGTTGGCCGGAGGAGCTGGCCGACCCGGACTGGGCGCGCCTGACCACCGATCACAGTCAGTGCACGGGCCGGCATTGCCCGAATTTCCAGCAGTGCGCCTTCTACAAGGCCCGCGAGGGCATGACGAAAGTCGATGTTATCGTGACCAACCACGACATGGTGTTGGCCGATCTGGCGCTGGGCGGCGGGGCGGTGCTGCCCGATCCGCGCGATACCCTCTATGTGTTCGACGAGGGGCATCATTTGCCGGACAAGGCCATCGGCCACTTCGCGCACTTCACACGGTTGCGCTCGACTGCCGACTGGCTTGCCCAAGTCGAAAAGAACCTGACCAAGCTGCTCGCCCAGCACCCACTACCGGGCGATCTCGGCCGGCTGATCGAGGCGGTCCCGGAAATCGCCCGCGACCTGCGCAGTCAGCAGCAATTCATGTTCAGCGCCTGCGAGCAGCTGGCCGATTTCAAGGCCGGGGAAGACATGGAGGGCCGCGAGCGACCTCGGCACCGTTTTGTCGGTGGCGTGGTGCCCGAACATCTGGTCGAGCTGGGCGTCGAGCTGAAGAAGGGCTTCGCCAAGCTCAACGACCTGTTCACACGGCTGACCGAGCTGCTGAAAGAGGCGATGGATGGCGAGGCGGGCGTTGGTATCGCCAGTCATCAGGCCGAGGAATGGTATCCGCTGTTCGGCAGTCTGCTGACCCGGGCGCAGGGCAACTGTGAATTGTGGACGGCCTTCACCGCCGACGACCCGGAAGACAGTCCGCCGATGGCGCGCTGGCTGACTCTGGCCGAGGGCGGAGCGCTGTTCGACATCGAGGTCAATGCGAGTCCGATCCTGGCGGCCGAGACGTTACGGCGCAATCTGTGGAATGTCTGCTATGGCGCGCTGGTCACCTCCGCGACGCTGACCGCGCTCAACAGCTTCGACCGGTATCGCATGCGCGCCGGCCTGCCGCGCTGCGCGGTGACCGCGGTAGTCCCCAGCCCCTTTCATCATGCTGACGCCGGTGTGCTGCGCGTGCCTGATCTCAAGGCTGACCCGCGAGATGCGGCGGGGCATACCGCAGCCATCGTGCGTGACCTGCCTGCGCTGGTTGAGGCTTCGCGTGGCACGCTCGTGCTGTTTTCATCGCGCAAACAGATGCAGGACGTATTCGACGGTCTGGAGCGTGACTGGCGCCGGCGGGTGTTGATTCAGGGCAATCTGTCCAAGCAGGAGACGCTGAACAAGCACAAGGCGCGTGTGGATGACGGCGAGAAGAGCGTGTTGTTCGGGCTTGCCAGCTTCGCTGAGGGGGTTGATCTTCCTGGGGCGTATTGCGAGCACGTGGTGATCGCCAAGATTCCCTTTGCGGTACCCGACGATCCGGTCGAGGCGGCGCTGGCCGAGTGGATCGAAGCGCGCGGTGGCAATCCCTTCATGGAGATCGCCGTGCCGGATGCGTCATTGCGGCTGGTGCAGGCCTGCGGGCGGTTGCTGCGTACCGAGGAGGACCGCGGCACCATCACCTTGCTCGACCGGCGAGTGGTTACTCAGCGTTATGGCAAGGCGATTCTCAACGCGTTGCCTCCGTTCCGGCGCGAGGTTGGCTAGCGTGCCATTCGGTCCGACGCGGGCAGCATGTCTGGCCATTCAAATGGTTAATGGCTTCGGTAATGGCCGACAAGTCTGTTTCCATGCTTCGGTGCGGCTGAAACAATAGGCCGAACCTATATTGCGGGGGTAGCAAGCGTGCAGATCCATGGATATTTCGATCTTCGTTTCGAAGCGGTCAAAGAGACCTTCAGCGACCTGTTCGAACATACCCAGCAGCGCGGGGCTGCTGTTTGCGTCAAGGTCGGAGGCGAAACGGTGGTCGACCTCTGGGCTGGTGTGGCGGACAACGCCGGCGAGCAGCCATGGCAAGAGGACACCCTGGTCAATCTGTTTTCCTGCACCAAGACCTTCACCGCCGTCGCTGCCCTGCAACTGGTGGCCGAGGGCAAGCTGCAACTGGACGAACCCGTTGCGCGGGTGTGGCCTGAATTTGCCGCCAACGGCAAGCAGGCCATCACGTTACGGCAGCTACTCTGCCATCGGGCCGGTTTGCCGGCCATTCGTCAGCCGCTCCCGCCTGAGGCGTTATATGACTGGGATACGATGACGGCAGCGCTGGCGGCCGAAAGCCCATGGTGGACCCCAGGCGACGGTCATGGTTACGCTGCGATTACCTACGGCTGGCTGCTCGGAGAGCTGATTCGCCGCGCCGACGGCCGCGAGCCGGGTGAAGCGATCGTCGCACGCACCGCTCGGCCCCTGGGTCTGGATTTCCATATCGGTCTGGCCGAGGCTGAATTCGATCGTGTCGGTTACCTGACCCGACAGAAGAACAACTTCGGCGATGCCGCCGCCCAGCGCGTGTTCAAGGCCCTGACCGGCGATCCGCAGTCGCTTACCGCACTCGCTTTCACCAATCCGCCATCGATCATGAACAGCGCCAACAAGCCGGAGTGGCGCCGGATGGCTCAACCCGCCGCCAACGGACACGGCAACGCGCGCGCGCTGGCCGGATTCTATGACGGGCTGCTGCGCGGCGAACTGCTCGAAGACGAGCTATCGGCCGAGATGACGCGTGAGCATTGCATCGGTGAAGACCGCACTTTGCTGAGCCGCACCCGTTTCGCCCTCGGTTGCTGGCTGGATCAACCGGACGTCGAAAACGCGACCTTCTCGATGGGGCCGGGCGCTTTCGGGCATCCTGGCGCTGGGGGCTGTATCGGCTTTGCCGATCCGCATTATGATGTCGCGTTCGGGTACGTCACCAATACGCTCGGGCCGTACGTACTCATGGACCCACGCGCGCAAGCGCTGGCCAGGAGCGTCAAAGCCTGCCTGGACTGAACCGCTCGTCTGTTCTTCCCGGGTGGGCTTTTCAGAACAAGGACCTGCGTCCACAATTTGAGACAAATCCTTGCTTAAGCTGCGTGCTCACCTTACGCAGCTTGTATTCGCAAAAAATCACCTACGGAATCGTGGCTCATGAACTGGCTGAAAAGCGCCTCTCTCATTCTTTGCATCGTTATGGCTGGTTGCAGCTCCAAGGGCGAAAAGCCGGTCGAAGTCGCCGCAGTCCCGGAGCCGGTGCTGGACCGGGCCTGGCTGGATGATTACGAGCCGCGTTTGCGCGAGGCATTGAAAGACAGCCGCTTCGAGGTCGAGCGCCGCGACGGTGTGCTGATCGTCACGGCTCCCGTCGATTCATCTTTCAATCCCGACCGTCCTGGCATGCTGTTGCCCGTCACGCTTGGCCCCATTAGCCGTGTGGCGAAGCTGGTGGAAGGTGACGATAAAACGGCTGTCGTCGTGCTGGGGCATGCTGACAGCACTGGTTCGGCTGATATCAATCGTGACATCAGCCGCAAGCGTGCCGGCGCCGTTGCGGCGATCTTCCGTCTCAGCGGTCTGAAGCACGACCGGTTGCGCATTCGTGGCCTGGGTTCGGATATGCCCCGCGCCTCGAACGAAAACGAAGAAGGGCGCGCACTGAACCGTCGCGTGGAGATGATGCTGGCCCCTCAGGCGACGCTGTTGGCGTTGATTGCCCAGTACAGCGAGACACCTGCCACACCTACCCAGGTGGCTACGGTAGAAGTCGCCAAGAGTAAATAGAGCCTCGCCGAGCGCATCTCCCCGGTGCGCTTTGCGTTGAGTCAAGAGAGATCTGCGCGCAAACAAGTAAGCTCTGGCTTCGACTCTTTACAGGAATCGCTGTGATGACCCAGACCCTGGCCGATATGCGCCGCGACTATACCCGCGAGGGCCTCAGTGAAGCCAACGCGCCGGACGAGCCATTCGCACTCTTCCGGCAATGGTTCGAAGATGCAGTGAAGACAGAACAGCTACCCGTCGAGCCGAACGCAATGACCCTGGCGACGGTCGATGCCGATGGGCGCCCCCATTGCCGCGTGCTGTTGCTCAAGGTGCTGGATAAACGCGGTTTCACTTTCTTCAGTAACTATGACAGTGCCAAGGCCGAGCAACTGGCAGCTCGTCCGTTCGCGGCGATGACCTTCTTCTGGCCGAGCCTGGAGCGCCAAGTGCGAATCGAGGGACGGGTGGAAAAGGTCAGTGCCGAGGAGTCTGACGCCTATTATCAGGTGCGCCCGCTGGGTAGCCGTCTGGGGGCTTGGGCTTCGCCCCAGAGCCGAGTGATTAGCGACCGCGCGGAACTGGAGCGGCTTCTTGCCGAAACCGAACAGCGCTTTCTTGATCAAGCGCCGCATTGCCCGCCGCATTGGGGGGGCTACCGATTGCTGCCTGAGCGAATCGAGTTCTGGCAGGGGCGCCCCAGCCGTTTGCATGACCGCCTGAACTATCGCCATGTTGCGGGTACCTGGCAGCGAGAGCGCCTGGCACCCTGAGTCGCAGACGGCACCACCACGGTGCTGTCTCCAGGGTCGAAATCTGCTTGCGACCCGCAGCCACGCGAAGGCCTCGGTCGCGGCCAGAGGCCGCTCCTACAGAAGAACCAGCACGTCCTGATCCATGCGAAGACGAACACCATTCTCTGTAGGAGCAAGCTCTGCTTGCGACCCGCAACCGCGCGCCGGCCCGCTCCGCGTCAGCGCTCGTGGTAGCGCTCCAGCTCGCGTTCGAGCCAGGGCTGCAAGTCCTTCCTCTTGACCCGCGCCTGTTTTGCGGCAGCCAGCCGCTGCAATGCCCATTCGCGCTTCTGCGGGTCGTCTCCAGCTAGCGATAACGCCAGATCCCTATCAGCCCAGCGCCGGAAGCGAACGAACAGCCAGGCGTGGAAGATCAGTCCGGCTAGCGTGACCACCGTGATGATGAAGTAATCCATGGATATGCTCGTGAAGCGGCCCGGCTAAGCGATGTGCATGCGAGGCGGGATCGCCTCGGGTAAAGTGGGGTCCTAATTGCAGGCATGCTGAGTCAGGACGACGCCTTTGCCAAGCGTCATTTCGCCACGGCGTCTGCTTGATCCGGTTGGGACGAACATCTTTTCCCAGGAGAATACATCTATGCGTAACTCCATTTTCATTGCGTCCTTCACGGCGATCGCGCTGGCCATCGGCGGTTGTACATCGAACCTTACCGGAGATTCCTATTCCCGGGACGAGGCGCGTACGGTGCAGACCGTTCGCTATGGAACCATCGAATCACTGCGTCCGGTGAAGCTCGAGGGTACCAAGACGCCAATCGGTAGCGGCGCCGGTGCGGTCGTCGGCGGTATTGCCGGCAGCGGCGTCGGTGGCGGTCGTGGTAGTGCGGTCGCAGCCGTGATCGGCGCAGTGGCGGGTGGCATGCTCGGCGCGGCGGCGGAAGAGGGTATCACCCGCGCGCAGGGCGTCGAGATCACCGTGCGCGAGGATGATGGCAACATGCGTGCCTATGTCCAGGAAGTCGAGCCGAATCAGGTGTTTCGTGTGGGCCAGCGCGTGCGCATCATGACCGTCAATGGCACCAGTCGTATCGCTCCCTGAGCCCGTTCGCTCGGCGGGCCGGTGAGCGCAGCAGCAAACCGCCCCCGCTGATGGAAACGAGAGGGGTCGTTGGCGGGCGATTCATGCTTGCCGCGTATTGAAATGGCGTGGCTCGAATACCGTGTTACGGTCGTTCGGCCGCGCCTTTTCGTTTTTCGAAATACATCAACTCATGACGTTGTTGTAATCGGTATGGATAATCGGCGCACACCGCAGGCGCGGGGCTTGGGCTCGGCTGGCCGTAACGGATAACTGCCGCGTGCGCGCGCGGCTCAAGGGGTTTTTTCATGGCGCTTGCGCTGATCATCGCTTTGCCATTTCTTGGCATTTGCCTGCCGCTGCTGCTCGAGCGTTTCGGCAGGTCTGCCTGCGCATTCGGTGCTGGCATGGCGCCGTTGTTGGCTTTGGTACTGCTGTTGTCCAAGCGTGCGGCAGTGTTTGGTGGCGAGACGCAGATAGTGACCGTGCCCTGGCTTCCGGAGCTGGGCTTGAATCTCAGTCTCAGGTTGGATGGACTGGGCTTCCTGTTTGCCTTGTTGATCCTGGGCATCGGCCTGCTGGTCATCCTCTACGCGCGCTACTACCTGTCTAAAAGCGAGCCAATGGGTCGCTTCTTCAGCTTCTTTCTGCTGTTCATGGGCGCCATGCTGGGCGTCGTGCTGGCCGAAAACCTGCTGTTGATGTTGATGTTCTGGGAGCTGACCAGCCTCTCCTCGTTCCTCTTGATCGGCTTCTGGCATCATCGCTCCGATGCACGCCAAGGCGCCCGGATGGCGCTCACCGTGACGGGTGGGGGAGGGCTCGCCTTGCTCGCAGGAATCCTGCTGGTGGGCCATATCGTGGGCAGTTTCGAGCTGAGCACCGTGCTCGTCTCTGGCGACCTGATACGCGCAAATGCCCTGTATCCGCTGACGCTGATCCTGATCCTGCTAGGGGTTTTCACCAAATCGGCGCAGTTTCCCTTTCACTTCTGGCTGCCCCAGGCCATGGCCGCACCGACCCCGGTATCGGCGTTTCTGCATTCGGCAACCATGGTCAAGGCCGGCGTATTCCTCCTGGCCCGCCTGTATCCTGCGCTATCCGACTCGGAGTGGTGGTTCTATCTGGTCAGCTTGACGGGCCTGGCGACGCTGTTGATCGGAGCCGTGCTGGCGCTCTTTCAGCACGATCTCAAGGGGCTGCTGGCGTACTCGACCATCAGCCACCTCGGCTTGATCACGCTGTTGTTCGGGCTCGATTCGCGGCTGGGACCGGTGGCGGCGATCTTCCACATCATCAACCACGCCACGTTCAAGGCGTCACTGTTCATGGCCGCCGGCATCATCGATCACGAGACCGGAACGCGCGACATGCGCCGCATCAACGGGATGCTGAAATACATGCCTCACACGGCGGCGCTGGCGATGGTGGCGTCGCTGGCGATGGCCGGGGTGCCGTTGCTCAATGGTTTCCTGAGCAAGGAAATGTTCTTTGCCGAGACGTTGGATCAGCACCTGCTGGGTAGCTTCTACTGGACGATTCCCGCTCTGGCTACCCTGGCCAGTGCCTTCTCGGTCGCCTACTCGCTGCGTTTCGTGCATGACGTCTTCTTCAATGGCGAGCCCATCGACCTGCCCAAGTACCCGCCGCACGAACCCGCCCGGTACATGAAGATTCCCGTCGAGATCCTGGTGCTGCTCTGCCTGCTGGTCGGCATGTTGCCGGCCTACACGGTGGCGCCGTTGCTGGCCGCGGCGGTGGCCGGCAGCCTGGGTGGTGATGTGCCTGAATACAGCCTGGCGATCTGGCACGGCGTCAATCTGCCTTTGACCATGAGTTTCGTAGCCCTTGGCGGCGGCTTGCTGATCTATCTGATGCGCAAGTGGGCGTTCCGCTGGTACGACGGATTGCCGCGCGTCGATTCCCTGCAGGTCTATGCGCGCGTGGTCAACGATATCGCCGCCACCGCGCGCTGGGTGACTGAACGGATGGAGAGCGGCTCGTTGCAGCGCTATCTGGCGCTCGTTCTGCTCAGCTCGTTGCTGGTGGTCGTCTATGCATTGACGCCGTTGCGTTCCCTGAGAGGCTCGGTGGCGATGACGCCGCTGGACGGCTTTACCGTGCTCGGGCTGGTCATACTGGTGCTGGCTTCGGTGATGACCGTGCTGTTCCATCGCCGCCGGCTCACGGCATTGATGGTGCTCAGCGTGGTCGGCCTGCTGGTCTCCCTGGTGTTCGCGCGTTATTCCGCACCGGACCTGGCGCTGACCCAGATTTCGGTCGAGGTGGTGACCATCATCCTGCTGATCCTGGCATTGTTCTTCATGCCTGATCGCACACCGGTCGAGTCGAGCAGCTTGCGCAGTTTTCGTGACCTGATACTCGCGGGCACGTTCGGCACCATGGTCGCGCTGCTCGCCTACGCCGTCCTGACGCGCCCGTACGACAGCATTGCCAGCTACTTCCTGGAAAACAGCCTGTCGGGTGGCGGCGGCAGCAACGTGGTCAACGTCATCCTGGTGGACTTCCGCGGATTCGATACGCTCGGTGAGATTTCGGTGCTGGCCATTGCCGCCGTGGGCATCTATGGCCTACTAAACGGGCTGCGCCTGCCGCATCCGGTTCGCGACTACGGTGGGCGTCTATGGTCAACCGACCGTCATCCTATGGTGCTCGATACGCTTTCCCGGGTGCTGTTGCCGATGGCGTTGCTGGTGTCCGTTTTCATCTTCCTGCGCGGGCACAACCTGCCCGGAGGCGGCTTTATCGCCGGTCTTATCACAGCCGTTGCGTTGATCCTTCAGTACATCTCCCATGGCGTGGTCTGGGCGCAGCAGCGGCAACCGTTCAGCTATCACAGCGTGGCGGGCCTTGGCGTGCTGATCGCTGGACTGACCGGGCTCGGCAGCTGGCTGTTCGGCCGGCCATTCCTGACGTCCGCGTTCGGCCATTTCCATCTTCCGCTGATCGGCGAGTTCGAGCTGGCAACGGCGATGATCTTCGATCTGGGCGTTTACCTGACGGTAGTCGGTGCGACGTTGCTGATCCTTTCCAACCTGGCGCATGTCAGCCAGGACGAGTCGTGCAAGGAGGTGCTTTGATGGAGGCGGTGTTCGCGATAACGCTCGGAGTGATGATGGCCAGCGGTGTCTACCTGCTTCTTCGCGCCCGGTTGTTTCCGGTGGTCATGGGGCTGACCCTGATTTCCTACGCGGTCAATCTGTTCATTTTTGCCATGGGTCGCCTTGCCTCGGGTATCCCGGCCATTATCGGGCAAAGCGCCGAGTACAGTGATCCGCTGCCGCAGGCGCTGGTGCTGACCGCCATCGTCATCGGCTTCGCCATGACGGCGTTCGTGGTGGTGCTCTCGCTGCGTGGTCTGGGCGAATTGCGTACCGACCACGTTGACGGTCGGGAGCCGCGCGAATGAATCATGCGTTGATCCTTCCGCTGCTGCTGCCGTTGTTGATGGGGTGCGTGTTGCTGCTGGCGCACCGGCAGAGCATGCAGGTCAAGCGCGGCTTGTCGCTGATTGCAACCTGGCTGCTGATCCCGCTGACCCTCGTGCTGCTAACGCAGGCGGATTCCGGTGTGCTGACGGTGTATCGGTTGGGCGACTGGCGGCCGCCATTCGGCATCATGCTGATGCTTGATCGGCTCAGCGCCTTGATGCTCGTCGTCACCGCGGTGCTCGCGGGCTTTGCGGTGCTCTATGCGGTACGCGGCGATGACGAGCGCGGCCCGAATTTCCATGCGCTGTTCCAGTTCCAGCTGGCGGGTATCAATGGCGCCTTCCTGACTGGCGACCTGTTCAACCTGTTCGTGTTCTTCGAAATCCTGCTGATTGCCTCGTATGCATTGCTGCTCCACGGACACGGCGCCAAGCGTGTTCGTGCGGGCGTTCATTATGTGGTGCTGAATCTGCTGGGCTCGTCGTTGTTCCTGATTGGCGCCAGCATGCTGTACGGCCTGACCGGGACCCTGAACATGGCCGACCTGGCGGTGCGCGTCAGTGCCGCCGACCCGGCCGATGCTCCGTTACTGGCGGCGGCGGGCTTTCTTCTGCTGGTGGTGTTCGCGTTGAAGGCAGCCATTCTGCCGTTGTATTTCTGGTTGCCGCGCGCCTACGCCTCGGCGACGGCGCCTGTCGCAGCGCTGTTCGCGATCATGACCAAGATCGGGCTGTACGCCATCATCCGCGTCTTCGTCCTCATCTTCGGCAGCCAGGCCGGAGCGCTGAGCAACATGGCGCTCGACTGGCTGTGGCCGCTGTCGATGCTGACGTTGGCGGGCGGCGTGTTGGGGGCGCTGGCGGCGCGCAACCTGCAGATCCTGCTGTCCTACCTGGTGGTGGTCTCGGTCGGCACTTTGCTGGCGGGCGTTGCGCTCGGTACGGAGGCGGGGTTGGCAGCGGCGCTTTATTATCTGCTGCACAGCACCCTGGTCTCCGGTGGGCTGTTTCTCCTGGCTGACGTTATCGCCCGACAGCGTGGCGATACGGCCAGCGAACTGATTTCGGCGCCGGCGCTAAAGCAGCCTTTGCTGCTCGGTACGCTGTTTTTCGCCGGCGCTATTTCCATCGCCGGGCTGCCACCGTTTTCCGGCTTCCTGGGTAAGGTCATGTTGTTGCGAGCGGTCCCTCCGACTATCGATGCGGCGCTGCTCTGGCCAGTGATTCTCGTCGGCGGGCTGGGAATGCTGATCGCCCTGGGGCGCGCCGGTAGCATGGTTTTCTGGCGTCCGAGCGCGGCGGTCAGCGTTGGTCGGGCGGCCGACAATGTTCGCGTATCGGCGGCATTCGGGCTGTTGCTCGGCAGTGTGGTGCTGGTCGTCGCGGCGCAACCGATCCAGGCGTACATGCAGGCAGTCGCCGCGCAGCTGTTCGATCTTGGGCCCTACCTGGAAATCGTTCGAGGGCACGACCAATGATCGCTCGTGTATTACCCAATCCGGGCCTGACCCTGCTGCTGACGCTGCTCTGGCTGATGCTCAACAACACGCTGAGCGTTGGCCAGGTTCTGCTTGGCCTGGTGCTTGGTTTGGCGATCCCGCTACTGGTGCAGGGGTTCCTGATCGACCTGCCGAAGGTTCGCCGTCCGCTGAAGCTCTGCCTGTTCAGCCTGAAGGTGTTCTACGACATCGGCGTTGCCAATCTTCACGTGGCCAAGCTGGTGCTGGGGCCGACCAGTCGCCTGCAACCGGCATTTGTCGAGGTTCCGATGGACATCGAACACCCCTTCGTTCTCGCCGTGCTGACGAGCATCATCTCGCTTACCCCTGGTACGGTATCGGCTTCGTTGCGGTCGGATCATCGGGTGCTGTTGATTCACGCGCTCGATGCGCCCGACGCCGAAGCGCTGGTCGCCGAGGTGAAGAACCGCTACGAAAAGCCCTTGCTGGAGATGTTCCAATGCTCACGTACGTGATTCCGCTGTGCATGGCACTGGTCGGGTTGGGCGCTGTCCTGAACGTGATTCGACTGGTCCGCGGCCCGGACATGCCCGACCGGGTACTGGCGCTGGACACGCTGTACATCAATGCGCTGGCGTTGATCGTCCTGTTCGGTATCTGGCTGGCGTCCGATCTGTTCTTCGAGGCGGCGTTGCTCATCGCCGTAATGGGTTTCGTCGGTACCGTTGCGGTGGGCAAGCACCTGTTGCACGGCGAAATCATTGACTGAGGGCTGAAGATGTCATTCTGGATCGAGTTGCTGGTCAGCGTCTTTCTCGTCGTCGGCAGTGTGTTCGCGTTGGTCGGGGCGATCGGCCTGTACCGTCTGCCCGATTTTTTTACCCGGCTTCACGGCCCGACGAAGGCCAGCACCATGGGCGTGGGTGGCATCGTGTTGGGTTCGATGATCTTCTTCGGCAGCCAGGGCGAAGGGCTGAGCGTGCATGAAGTGCTGATCACCCTGTTCCTGTTTCTGACCGCTCCGGTGAGCGCCCACGTCCTGGCCAAGGCGGCGATGCAGCAGAGGCTGCCGTATACCGAGCGGACCCGCGGCAAACCCTGGGATTGATCTGCCTCGACGCGTCTTCAGATAACGAAACTGCTGGGGGAGGGCTGATGCTCGTTTTCCTGCGAGAGCTGCTTGATCATCGCCTGCTGCAGTCGCATGCACAGTTGCGGGTCCGACAGCGGCTGATTATCTGCATTGGTCACGAAGAACACGTCCTCGACACGCTCCCCCAGTGTCGCGATCTTGGCGTTCTGTACCGAGAGATCGAAGTCGAGGAATAGCTGGCCGATACGCGCCAGGAGTCCGGGACGGTCGGGCGCCACCACTTCGATGATCGTCTGCGGTCGCTGTGTGTCGTTGTGGATGGTGACCTGCGGCGGGAAGGCGAAATGCTTGAGCTGCCGCGGCACGCGCTTCTGGATGATGGTCAGGTAGTCTTCCGGGTTGCGCAGGGCATCGATCAATCCCTGGCGAATTTCCTCGGTGCGTTCGGGGTCGTTGCCGATCGGCGTACCGTCGGCGTCCAGGACGATGTAGGTGTCGAGGGTGAACTGGCTGCTGGACGTGATGATGCGGGCGTCGTGGATGTTCAGGTTGAGCTGGTCCATCGCAGCGACCGTGACCGCGAAGAAATCGTGCTGGTCGGGTGCATAGATGAAGATCTGCGTGCCGCCTTCGAACTCGCGTTGCGTGGTCTCCTTGATCAGGACCAGCGGACCGCCATCGCTCGGATGCTCGATGATGGCCTCGGTGTGCCAGGCGACGTCGGTGGAGCTGTGGCGCATGAAGTAATCGTCACCCAGCTGGGACCAGAGCTGTTCCGCGTCGTCGGGGTCGGTGCCGTTGCGCACCAGGTTGTCGAGCGCGGCACGTTGGGTCTGGCGTATCTGCTCCTCGCGGTCCAGCGGGTTTTCCAGGCCGCGGCGCAGGGCCCGTTTGGTCTCGGTGTAGAGTTGGCGTAGCAGGCTGGCCCGCCACGAGTTCCACAGCGTGGGGTTGGTCGCGTTGATGTCGGCGACCGTCAGCACGTAGAGATAATCCAGATGGGTCTCGTCGCCGACCTGCTGGGCGAAATCGTTGATCACCTGCGGATCGGACAGGTCCTTGCGCTGCGCGGTGGTGGACATCACCAGATGGTTTTCTACCAGCCAGACCACCAATCGCGTATCCCATGCCGGGAGCTTGTGACGCGTGCAGAATGCCTGGGCATCCACCGCGCCCAACTCGGAATGATCACCGCCGCGGCCTTTGGCGATGTCGTGATACAGCCCGGCAATGTAGATAAGTTCGGGTTTGGGCAGGCGCTCCACCAGCTTGCTGGCCAGCGGGTATTTCTCTGCCACCCCGGGCTTGCTCAGCTTGCGCAGGTATTTGATGACGTTCAGGGTGTGGGCATCGACCGTGTAGATATGGAAGAGGTCGTGCTGCATCTGCCCAACGATATGGCCGAATTCCGGCAGATAGCGCCCTAGGATTCCGTAGCGGTTCATTCGCCGAAGGTTGCGGTGAATACCTTCCTTGCACTTGAACAGCTCGACGAACAGGCTGGTATTGCGAATATCGCCTCGAAAATCATCATCGATCAGATAGCGATGATCGCGCAGCAGGCGAATCGTCTCCGCTCGAACACCTTTGATTTCCGGGTGCTGCGCGAGCAACACGAAAATCTCCAGGATCGCGAAAGGCCTGCGCTTGAATACCGTGTCGTTAGCGACCTCGAGATAACCGTCGCGTACCAGAAAGCGACTATTGAGCGGCTCGGCCTTGCCGCTGTCGCCTTCCCAGAGAATGACTTCCGCGAAGTGCTGGCCCACCAGATCGCTGAGCTCCGAAATGCTCATGACCACGCGGTAGTACTTCTGCATGAAGCGTTCGATCGCCAGCTTGGCGTCGCTGTCCTCGTAGCCTAGCAACGCAGCCAGGCTGCGTTGATGATCGAACAGCAAGCGATCTTCGGCGCGCCCCGCGAGCATGTGCAGGCCGTAGCGCACGCGCCAGATGAACTCCTGGCTGGAAACCAGCAACGAATACTCGCCCTCGGTCAGAAAGCCCTGGTCAACGATCGCACCGAGGTTCAGGCTGCCGAACTGGCGTCGCGCGATCCAGAGGATCGTCTGGATATCACGCAGGCCGCCGGGAGAGCCTTTGACGTTCGGCTCCAGGTTGTATTCGGTGTTGTTGTATTTGGAATGGCGCGCCGCCTGCTCGTTGCGCTTGGCGAGAAAGAACTCCTTGCTGGGCCACATTTCCGATGGGCTGGTGACCTTCAGCATCTTTTGTCGCAGATGCTCGGGGCCGGCAATGGTGCGGCTTTCCATCAGGTTGGTAATGACGGTCAGGTCGGCACGGGCTTCCTCGGCGCATTCCTGGACAGAGCGCACGCTCTGGCCGACCTCCAGGCCAATATCCCACAGCAGGGTCAGGAACCCTTCGATCGAGTTGCGGAATTTCTCGTGATCGCTGTCATCGAGCAGGATCAGCAGGTCGATATCTGAATAGGGGTGCAGCTCGCCACGACCATAACCGCCTACGGCGACCAGTGCGATCTCGGCGCCGCTGTCCCAGTCGAAGCGTCCCCAGGCGGCCCGCAAGATCTGATCGATGAACCAGGCGCGATCTTCGATCAGGCGGCGGATGTCACGGCCCGCCACGAAGCGGGCGTCGAGAACTTCCCGGGCCTTGCGAATGACTTTCTTGAAGGCGGCGATGGGGCTGGCCTTGAGTGCCAGCTCAGCCTGGAACTGGCTGCCGTCGAACAATTCGGGATCAACCTGAGGCATGCCGTCGCCCTCCGTCAGAGCATCGTTAGGTTAAGCCGCGATCATGGCGACGTGCGGGCGATGGTGTCATCGCTGCGCAGGGTAAAGATCTCGTAGCCGTCAGCGGTAACGAGAATGGTGTGCTCCCACTGCGCCGACAGCTTGCGGTCCTTGGTGATCGCAGTCCAGCCGTCGCCGAGCAGGCGTGTCTCCGAACGACCCTGGTTGATCATCGGTTCGATGGTGAAGGTCATGCCTTCCTTCAGTTCGAGACCGGTGCCGGCGCGCCCGTAGTGAAGTACCTGGGGCTCCTCGTGGAAGACCTTGCCGATGCCGTGACCGCAGTATTCGCGAACGACCGAGAAACCGTTCTTCTCGGCGTGCTTCTGGATGACTTCGCCGATATCGCCAAGACGGGCGCCAGGGCGAACTATCTCGATTCCTTTATATAGGCATTCCTGGGTGACCTTGCACAGGCGCTCGGCCCATTCCGGGGTCTTGCCGACCATGAACATCTTGCTGGTATCGCCGTGATAGCCGTCCTTGATGACGGTGATGTCGATATTGAGGATATCGCCATCCTTCAACGGCTTGTCGTTGGGTATGCCGTGGCACACCACATGGTTGATCGAGGTGCAGATCGACTTCGGGAAGCCCTTGTAGTTGAGCGGGGCGGGAATGGCCTGCTGAACGTTGACGATGTGATCATGGCAGAGACGGTCGAGCTCGTCGGTGGTGACGCCCGGCTTGACGTGCTCACCGATCATTTCGAGCACCTCTGCGGCGAGGCGACCGGCGATGCGCATTTTCTCGATATCTTCAGGTGTCTTGATTGAAACGGTCATGCAACCCTCTTGGCGCCAAGAGGCGCAGGCGGAAAAACGAAGGCGCAAATGATAAACCAAATGGGCCGAGAGCCGATAAAGGCGCTGGAGACTGAAGGCTGAACGGGAAGGGCAGTGCGCAGGGCTGTTTGAAATCTGCCTGGCCTCCTGCTCGTCTTTATGCTATAAAACGCGCCGCTCTGCGGGACTGCCCGCCGAGCCTGACCCCACACACGTGTCGACACGGTATCCTGGGTGCTCGAAAGAGTTGGATATCGGGACGCGTGGAGGCCTAACCCGACTTATTCTGAGGAAGTCCCATGTCTCAAGTCACTATGCGCGATATGCTGAAGGCCGGTGTGCACTTCGGCCACCAGACCCGTTACTGGAACCCGAAGATGGATAAATACATCTTTGGCGCGCGTAACAAGATTCACATCATCAACCTCGAAAAAACCCTGCCGATGTTCAACGACGCCCTGCGTTTCGTTGAGAAGCTGGCAGCTGGCAAGAACAAGATTCTGTTCGTCGGCACCAAGCGTTCCGCTGGCAAGATCGTCCGTGAAGAAGCCGCTCGCTGCGGTTCTCCGTACGTCGATCATCGCTGGTTGGGCGGCATGCTGACCAACTACAAGACCATCCGTGCCTCGATCAAGCGTCTGCGCGACCTGGAAGTCCAGTCCCAGGACGGCACCTTCGAGAAGCTGACCAAGAAAGAAGCCCTGATGCGTACCCGCGACCTCGAGAAGCTCGAGCGCAGCCTGGGTGGTATCAAGGATATGGGCGGCCTGCCGGACGCCATGTTCGTGATCGACGTCGATCACGAGCGCATCGCGATTTCCGAAGCTAACAAGCTGGGCATCCCGGTTATCGGCGTTGTCGATACAAACAGCAGCCCGGAAGGCGTCGACTACATCATCCCCGGTAACGATGATGCCATCCGCGCCGTGCAACTATACCTGGGCTCCATGGCTGATGCCGTGGTTCGCGGCCGTCAGAACACCGCTGGTGGAAATGACGAGTTCGTCGAAGAAGCAGCTCCTGAGGCGGCCCAAGGCTGAGCGCAACAGTCGCCTAGCTGATACCCGTTGAACAAGGAGGGGGCTATGCCCCCTTTTTGCCACTTCCGAATTGATCGTCCGATTGCTGGACGATGATCGAAAATCGAATCGAGAGGATTTGCGAACATGGCAGAGATTACTGCAGCCCTGGTTAAAGAACTGCGCGAGCGTACTGGCCAAGGCATGATGGATTGCAAAAAAGCACTCACCGCTGCCGGTGGTGATATCGAAAAAGCCATTGATGACATGCGCGCCGCTGGTGCGATCAAGGCTGCGAAGAAGGCCGGTAACATCGCCGCTGAAGGTTCGATCGCCGTCAAGGTTGCCGACGACAACAAGCGTGCCGTGATTATCGAAGTCAACTCGCAGACCGACTTCCTGGCCCTGCAGGACGACTTCAAGAATTTCGTCAGCAGCAGCGTGGAAAAAGCCTTTGCCGAGAACATGACCGATGCCGCTCCGCTGATCGCGGCGCAGGAAAGCGATCGTGAAGCCCTGGTGGCCAAGTGTGGCGAAAACGTCAACATCCGCCGCCTGACTGCGGTTGAAGGTGACCTGATCGGTTCCTATCTGCATGGCCATCGCATCGGTGTGCTGGTTGCCCTGAAGGGTGGCAATGTCGAGCTGGCGAAGGAAATCGCCATGCACGTCGCCGCCAGCAACCCGCAGTTCCTCGACCCATCGCAAGTGTCCGAGGAAGCGGTGGCCAAGGAGAAGGAAATCTTCATGGCGCTGAACGAAGACAAGATCAAGGGCAAGCCTGCCGAGATCGTCGAGAAGATGGTTGCTGGTCGTATCAGCAAGTTCCTGGCTGAGGCCAGCCTGGTCGAGCAGCCGTTCGTCAAGGATCCGGATGTCAAGGTTGGCGAACTGGCGAAGAAGGCCGGTGCCGAAATCGTTTCCTTCGTTCGTTACGAAGTAGGCGAAGGCATCGAGCGCGCCGAGGTCGACTTCGCTGCCGAAGTAGCTGCACAGGTCGCCGCTACCAAGCAGTAATACGCTTGCGCTGTCCTCGAAGAGGCTGCCCGCTCACGCGCGCGGCCTCTTCGTCGGATTGGTGGGCGGAAAAGTTTTTTCGCCACGCTTATAGTCGCCGCTTGGCACCAAATCGTGATTGCGCTGTCATAGCGCAGATTATTTTCTGGCCGTAACGCCAATCTGGCCATACAAACGCCGCAGGAGAAACAACGCCAATGGCTCAGCAGATGAGTGCACGCAATCCTCGCTATAAACGCATTCTGCTTAAATTAAGCGGCGAAGCCTTGATGGGGTCGGAAGACTTCGGCATTGATCCCAAGGTGCTCGATCGCATGGCCCTGGAGGTCGGGCAACTGGTCGGGATCGGCGTCGAGGTTGGCCTGGTCATCGGCGGTGGCAACCTGTTCCGCGGTGCAGCGCTTTCCGCTGCCGGCATGGATCGCGTCACTGGTGATCATATGGGTATGCTGGCCACGGTGATGAACTCGCTGGCCATGCGTGACGCCCTGGAGCGATCCAATATTCCCGCGTTGGTAATGTCGGCGATTTCCATGGTTGGGGTGACGGATCATTACGATCGTCGCAAAGCGATGCGTCATCTCAAGAGCGGGGAGGTCGTGATCTTCTCGGCCGGTACCGGTAATCCGTTCTTCACCACCGACTCGGCTGCTTGCTTGCGTGCCATCGAGATCCATGCCGATGTCGTGCTCAAGGCCACCAAGGTCGATGGCGTCTACACGGCCGATCCTTTCAAGGATCCGAATGCCGAGAAATTCGAGCAGCTGACCTATGATGACGTGCTGGATCGCAAGCTGGGCGTCATGGATCTGACAGCCATTTGCCTGTGCCGCGACCACAACATGCCGCTGCGGGTGTTCAATATGAACAAGCCCGGCGCCCTGCTCAACATCGTGCTCGGCGGCGCTGAAGGAACCCTGATCGAGGAACTGACCCAATGATCAACGAGATTAAGCAAGACGCCCAGGAGCGCATGAAGAAAACCCTGGAATCCCTGGGACATGCCTTCGCCAAGATTCGTACCGGCCGCGCCCACCCGAGCATCCTCGACGGCGTGATGGTGTCTTACTACGGTAGCGATACGCCGTTGCGTCAGATTGCCAACGTGGTCGCCGAAGACTCGCGTACCCTCGCACTGACCGTCTTCGACAAAGGCATGATCCAGGCCGTGGAAAAAGCCATCATGACGTCCGACCTCGGGCTGAACCCGGCTACCGCTGGCACCACCATCCGCGTCCCGATGCCGGCGCTGACCGAGGAGACGCGCAAGGGCTATACCAAGCAGGCGCGTGGTGAGGCCGAGAACGCACGGGTTGCTGTACGCAACATTCGCCGTGATGCGCTCGCCCAGCTCAAGGATCTGGTCAAAGAGAAGGAAATCAGTGAAGACGAGGAACGTCGCGCTCAGGATGACGTTCAAAAGCTGACCGACAAGTACGTTGCGGAAATCGACAAGGCGCTTGAAGGCAAGGAAACAGACCTGATGGCTGTTTGACGTTGCTGTACTGGACCTCGTCCGTACTGCTCGCGTCGGAGCGCTCCGATCCTGCTGGGGTCGGGGCGCAAGGGGTTATGCAGCCGTATCCCCGGAAACTGCCATTGGCTGTTTCTCCCATTGTTCGCAGCGTGATTGAGCGCAGGTAGAGTCGTTTCATGGAAAAGGTCAGGCGGACTGCCGGGCGGAATGTACCCCGTCATGTCGCAGTTATCATGGATGGCAACAATCGTTGGGCAAAGCGGCGCCTTTTGCCGGGCGTCGCGGGTCACAAGGCTGGCGTCGACGCGGTACGCGCGGTCATTGAAGTCTGCGCCGAGGCCGGCGTCGAGGTGCTGACGCTGTTTGCCTTCTCCAGCGAGAACTGGCAGCGGCCGGCCGACGAGGTCGGGGCGCTGATGGAGCTGTTCCTGACGGCGCTGCGTCGGGAAGCGCGCAAGCTCAACGAGAACGGCATCAGCCTGCGGATCATCGGCGACCGCTCCCGCTTTCATCCAGAGTTGCAGGCGGCGATGCTCGAAGCCGAAGAGATGACTGCCGGCCGGGGCCGCTTCGTGCTTCAGGTGGCGGCGAACTACGGCGGCCAGTGGGACATCCTCCAGGCCGCACAGCGCATGGCGCGTGAGGCACAGGCGGGCCTGCTGGATCCGGACAAGGTTTCGCCGGCTCTTTTCCAGAGCTATCTGGCGACAGGCGACATGCCGGTGCCGGATCTTTGCATTCGTACCGGCGGCGAGCGTCGCATCAGCAATTTTCTGTTATGGCAGCTGGCCTACGCCGAGCTGTATTTCTCCGACCTGTTCTGGCCGGATTTCAAGCACGATGCCATGCGCACCGCGCTGGCGGATTTCGCCAAGCGGCAACGGCGTTTCGGCAAGACCGGCGATCAGGTCGAGACGGAGGTCCGAGCAGAATGTTGAAACAACGCATCATCACCGCGGCAGTGCTACTGCCGATTGCGCTGATCGGCTTCTTTCTTCTCGAGGGGCCCGCGTTCGCAGTGTTCATTGGCCTCGTTGTGGTTCTCGGGGCTTGGGAATGGGCGCGTCTGGCGGGGTTTGCCAATCAGGTTGCGCGAGTCGGCTATGCGTTGCTGATCGCCTTGTTGGTGCTGGTGCTGTATCGGTTGCCGGGGCTTACCGCCTGGTTGCTTCCGCTAAGCGTGATCTGGTGGCTGGCCGCGACGGCGTTGGTGCTCGGTTATCCAGACAGCCAGCGCTATTGGGGTGGATCGCTAGGCAGCCTGGTGATCGGTGCGTTGATTCTGTTGCCGGCATGGCAGGCGTTGGTGGTGCTCAAGCAATGGCCGCAAGGCAACTGGTTGATCGTCGCGGTCATGGTGCTGGTTTGGGCCGCCGACATTGGCGCCTATTTTTCCGGTAAAACCTTCGGACGCCGCAAGCTGGCGCCGCAGGTCAGTCCGGGCAAAAGCTGGGAAGGCCTGATTGGCGGCCTGATCACCAGCTTGTTGATCACGCTGTGTGTCGGTTTGTATCAAGTCTGGTCGCCGCGGGAGCTGGCGTTGGCCCTGCTCGGCGCGGCGCTGGTCGTGGTGATCTCGGTCGTGGGTGATTTGACTGAAAGCATGTTCAAGCGCAGCTCGGGCATCAAGGACAGCAGCCAGCTGCTTCCGGGCCATGGCGGCGTGATGGATCGCATCGACAGTCTGACCGCGGCGGTGCCGGTGTTCACTGTTCTGTTGTGGCTGGCTGGTTGGGGTGCCTGGTGAGCGGCCCTTTGCAAGTGACGGTCCTCGGTGCGACGGGATCGATCGGACTGAGCACCTTGGACGTCATTGCGCGTCATCCTGATCGGTACCAGGCATTTGCACTCACGGCGTTCAGTCGGGTCGCGGAGCTGCACCAGTTGTGCTGCCGGCATCGTCCCCGCTATGCCGTGGTGGGTGACACTGACAAGGCGCGCGAGCTGCAGCGCCGGCTCGATAGCGACTCAATCAAGACTCGTGTGTTGGTGGGTGAGGGCGGGTTGAGCGAGGTTGCGGCGCACCCCGAGGCCGATGTGGTCATGGCGGCGATCGTTGGTGCCGCGGGTCTGCGACCGACGCTGGCTGCCGTTCAGGCGAGCAAGCGAGTGTTGCTGGCGAACAAAGAGGCGCTGGTCATGTCCGGCGCTTTGTTCATGCAGGCGCTACGCGACAGCGAGGCGGTGCTGTTGCCGATCGACAGTGAGCACAACGCGATATTTCAGTGCTTGCCCACCAACTATTCGCAGGGGCTTAGCGGCATCGGCGTAAGGCGAATTCTGCTCACTGCATCCGGTGGACCTTTCCGCCAGCTCCCCTTGGATCAACTGGCCGCCGTTACGGCTGACCAGGCCTGTGCTCACCCGAATTGGTCCATGGGGCGCAAGATATCGGTGGATTCAGCCAGCATGATGAACAAGGGGCTCGAGCTGATCGAGGCGTGCTGGTTGTTCGATGCGCGCCCAGAACAGGTCGAGGTGGTCATCCATCCACAAAGCGTCATCCATTCGATGGTCGACTATGTCGATGGCTCGGTCCTGGCCCAGTTGGGCAACCCCGACATGCGCACCCCGATCGCCCATGCATTGGCCTGGCCGGAGCGAATCGACTCTGGCGTATCGGCGCTCGATTTGCTGAAGACCGGGCGGCTGGACTTCGAAGCGCCCGACGAGAAGAGATTTCCGTGTTTGCGCATTGCCCGACAAGCTGCTCAGGAAGGTGGCACGGCACCGGCGATGCTCAATGCCGCGAACGAAGTGGCGGTTGACGCGTTCCTCAGCGGTCGCATTCGCTTCACCGAAATCGCGAGTATCATCGAGGACGTTCTCGCGCTGGAAGCGTCGGTGCCGGCTCGCTGTCTCGCAGACGTGCTCTCGGCCGATGCACGGGCTCGAACAGCGGCTGCGCGTTGGTTGCAAGACCGTGATCGCTAATGCAGCCTAGCGTTCAGCAGGTCGTGCGTGGCGAAGAAGCCGCCGGGTCCGGTGGCTGCTAAATAAGCCTTTCGAGGCAGAGGAAATTATGGGCGCGCTGTACATGATCATCGGCACCCTCGTGGCGCTGGGGGTGCTGGTTACCTTTCACGAGTATGGGCATTTCTGGGTCGCACGTCGCTGCGGCGTGAAAGTCCTGCGGTTCTCGGTAGGGTTCGGCCGACCGCTGTTTCGCTGGCACGACCGTCAGGGTACCGAGTTCGTCCTGGCAGCTATTCCTCTCGGCGGCTACGTGAAGATGCTCGATGAGCGCGAGGCTGAGGTGTCGCCGGCGCTGTTGGGCCAGGCGTTCAATCGCAAGACCGTGAAGCAGCGTTTCGCCATCGTATCCGCGGGCCCGCTGGCCAATTTCCTGCTGGCGCTGGTGTTCTTCTGGGTTCTGGCGATGCTCGGCACCGAGCAGGTGCGCCCGGTGGTCGGCGCTGTCGAGCCGGGGAGTCTGGCCGAGCGAGCCGGACTGATGGCCGGCCAGGAGATCGTAGAGATCAACGGCAAGCCGACAACTGGCTGGGCGGATGTCAATCTTCAACTGATCAGGCGTCTCGGCGAGAGCGGCTCGCTGGAAATGCAGGTGCGCCGCGCGGAAGGAGATCAGACGCAACGGATCCATCTGGAGCTGAGCGACTGGTTGAAGGGTGTCGAGGAGCCGGATCCGATCGGCTCGCTGGGCATCAGGCCCTGGCGTCCGCAAATCGCTCCGGTCGTTGCCCAACTGGACCCGGACGGCCCCGCTCAGGCGGCTGGTGTGAGCCTGGGTGATCGCCTGGTCAGTCTCGATGGCGAGCCGCTGACAGAATGGCAGGACGTCATCGATCGCGTCAGGCCGCTTGGTGGTCAGGCCGTTCGTCTGCAGGTCGAGCGCGACGGCCAGCTCATCGACCTTCCTCTGACTTTGGCCGAGCGGGGTGAAGGCCAGGCGCGCCGCGGCTACCTGGGCGCCGGGGTTGCCGGTGGGGAATGGCCGCAAGAGATGCTGCGCAACGTCAATTTCGGGCCGGTCGGGGCGGTCGGCGAAGCGGTCCGCCGAACCTGGACGATGAGCGTGCTGACGCTCGATTCCATGAGGAAAATGCTCTTCGGTGAGCTCTCGGTAAAAAACTTGAGCGGCCCGATAACCATTGCTAAAGTGGCGGGCGCTTCTGCACAGTCCGGCGCGGGCGACTTTCTCAACTTCCTCGCCTACCTGAGCATTAGCCTTGGAATACTCAATCTATTGCCTATCCCTGTCCTGGATGGTGGGCATCTACTCTTCTATCTGGTCGAGTGGGTTCGTGGACGTCCGTTGTCGGACAGGGTCCAGGGCTGGGGAGTACAGATCGGTATCAGCCTGGTTGTTGGGGTGATGCTGCTTGCGCTGGTCAACGACCTTGGCCGCCTTTAACTGCCATATACCTTGATGTCGCCGCGCCAAGCGCAGGTTCAATGATCAGGTTTGAAAAGAAAGGACTTCATGAAACGTCTGCTGCTACCTGCGGTTATCTCCGCACTGATGATTGCCGAAGTTCACGCCGAGTCCTTCACCATCTCCGATATACGCGTCAATGGCCTTCAGCGCGTTTCTGCCGGTAGCGTCTTTGGCGCGTTGCCACTGAACGTTGGCCAGGCAGCCGATGACAGTCGCCTGGTCGACGCTACCCGCGCACTGTTCCGCACCGGTTTCTTCGAAGACATCCAGCTCGGTCGTGAAGGCGACGTGCTGGTGATCAACGTGGTCGAGCGTCCGTCTATTTCCGGTATCGAGATCGAAGGCAACAAGGCCATCAAAACCGAGGATCTGCTCTCCGGTCTGCAGCAGTCCGGCCTTGCCGAAGGCGAGATTTTCCAGCGTGCCACCCTTGAAGGGGTGCGTAACGAGCTGCAACGTCAGTACGTCGCCCAAGGTCGTTATTCGGCGACGATTGAAACCGAGGTCGTGCCACAGCCAAGAAATCGCGTAGCGCTGAAGATCAATATCAATGAAGGCTCGGTAGCCTCTATCAAGCACATCAACGTGGTCGGTAACTCGGTCTTCCCCGAGGAAGACCTGACCGATCTGTTCGAGCTCAAGACCAGCAACTGGCTGTCGTTCTTCCGCAACGACGACAAGTATGCGCGGGAGAAGCTCTCCGGCGACCTCGAGCGTCTGCGTTCCTATTACTTGGACCGTGGCTACATCAACATGGATATCACCTCGACCCAGGTATCCATCACGCCGGACAAGAAAGACGTCTATATCACGGTCAACATTGCCGAAGGCGATCGCTACACCGTCAGCGACGTCAAGCTGAGCGGCGATCTCAAGGTGCCGCAGGAAGAACTGCAGACCTTGTTGCTGGCGAAAGAGGGGCAGGTGTTCTCACGCAAGGTGATGACCACCACGTCCGAGCTGATCACTCGCCGGCTGGGCAACGAGGGCTACACCTTCGCCAACGTAAACGGTGTGCCGGAAACCAACGACGAGGACCATACCGTTGCGATCACCTTCGTGGTCGATCCGGGCAAGCGTGCCTATGTCAACCGGATTAACTTCCGGGGTAACACCAAGACCGAAGACGAGGTGCTGCGTCGCGAGATGCGTCAGATGGAAGGCGGCTGGGCCTCGACCTATCTGATCGACCAGTCCAAGACCCGCCTCGAGCGCCTGGGCTTCTTCAAGGAAGTGAACGTCGAAACGCCTCAGGTGCCTGGCACCGATGACCAGATCGACGTGAACTATAGCGTCGAAGAGCAGCCGTCCGGTTCGATCATGGCCAGCATCGGCTTCGCGCAAAACGCTGGTCTCATCCTTGGCGGCTCGATCAGCCAGAACAACTTCCTGGGTACCGGCAACCGCGTCAGCGTAGGTTTGACCCGCAGCGAATACCAGTCGCGCTACAACTTCGGCTTCGTCGACCCCTACTGGACCGAAGATGGCGTCAGCCTCGGCTACAACGCCTTCTACCGGACCACTGACTACGACGAGCTCGATTACGATGTTTCCAGCTACTCGGTCGACAGTCTGGGTGCGGGCGTCAATATCGGCTATCCGATCAGCGAGACATCGCGTCTGTCGTTCGGTCTGTCGGCCCAACAGGACACCATCGACAGTGGCCGTTACACGGTGGATGAGATCTTCGACTTCATGAAGGAGGAGGGCGACAGCTACCTCAACTTCAAGGCGTCGGTGGGTTGGTCCGAATCGACGCTCAACCGAGGCGTGCTGGCCACCCGCGGTCATTCCCAGAGCCTCTCGCTGGAAACCACCATTCCGGGTAGCGATCTGTCGTTCTACAAGCTCGACTACAATGCCCAGCTATTCGTGCCAGTCAGCAAGACCTACACCATGCGCCTGCACACTCAGCTGGGCTACGGTGATGCCTATGGCTCAACGTCGCGCTTGCCATTCTACGAGCACTACTATGCCGGTGGCTTCAACTCGGTTCGTGGCTTCAAAGACAGCAGCCTTGGTCCACGCAGTACGCCGAGCCGTGGCGAGGACGTGACCGGAAACGAGGGAACTATTGCCGATCCGGATCAGGACGCGCTGCCCTACGGTGGTAACGTATTGATCCAGGGCGGGATGGAACTGCTATTCCCGATGCCTTTCGTCAAGGATCAGCGTTCTTTGCGTACCTCGGTGTTCTGGGATGTCGGTAACGTCTACGATACCAATTGCCCGTCGGGCTCCACCAAGTGCAGCGATATCGATTTTGGCGACATGGCCAGCTCGGTTGGCGTCGGCCTGACCTGGATCACTGCGATGGGGCCCTTGAGTTTCAGCCTGGCGATGCCGGTGGTGAAGCCGGATGACGCCGATACCCAGGTCTTCCAGTTCTCGCTGGGCCAAACCTTTTAATCCCCTGGAGCGACGCTCCAGCGCATTCCTGAAGAGTGGTGTATACCGTGCGTAAGTTGACCCAATTGCTTGTCGTTGCCGCAGCTCTAGTGGCAACCCCCGCGTTCGCTGAAATGAAGATTGCGGTGATGAATTACCAGATGGCTTTGCTCGAGTCGGACGCAGCCAAGCGTTACTCGGTGGATGCCGAGAAGAAATTCGGCCCGCAGCTTGAGAAGCTCAAAGGCCTGGAAAGCGATGCCAAGCGCATCCAGGACCGCCTGGGCAAGGACGGCGACAAGATGCAACAGGCCGAGCGTGAGCGTCTCGAGCTGGAATTCAAGCAGAAGGCACGGGATTTCCAGTTCCTTTCCAAGGAGCTCAACGAGTCCAAGGCCGCAGCCGATCGCGACATGCTCAAGCAGCTCAAACCCAAGCTGGACAAGTCGGTGGAAGAAGTCATCAAGAAAGGTGATTACGACCTGGTGCTCGAGCGCGGCGCAGTGGTGGATGTCAAACCGCAATATGACATTACCCGCCAAGTCATCGAGCGCATGAACCAGCTGCGTTGATGAGCGGAGTCATTTATACGCTCGGCGCCCTGGCCGAGCGGCTCGGAGCCGAACTGCGAGGCGATGCCTCGCTGCAGGTGTCGGGGCTGGCAACGTTGCAGGATGCCGGCTCTGAACAACTGAGCTTCCTGGCCAACGCTCAATATCGGAAGTATCTCGCCACGACCAAGGCCGGTGCTGTGTTGCTCACAGCGAAGGATGCCGAGGGCTATGCGGGCGCTGCGCTCGTGGTCCCGAATCCGTATCTGGCTTACGCGCGTCTCTCGCATCTGTTCGAAACGCGGCCAGTCACGGGCATGGGCATCCACCCCAGCGCCATTATCGATCCTCGAGCTGAAATCGATCCTTCAGCGCGCATCGGTGCCCAGGTAGTGATCGAGGCGGACGCCTGGATCGGTCCGGGGGTCGAAATCGGTGCTCAATCGGTAGTGGGGGCGCGTAGCCGTATTGGCGCGGGTGGCCGGCTGGCCGCTCGGGTGACGCTCTGCCATGACGTGATCATCGGCGAGCGAGTGGTCATTCAGCCAGGTGCGGTAATCGGCGGTGAGGGATTCGGTTTCGCCAATGAGCAGGGCAGTTGGGAGAAGATCGCTCAGCTCGGTGGCGTGCGCATCGGAGACGATGTCGAGATCGGCGCCAACACCACCATCGATCGTGGTGCGATCTCGGACACGGTGATCGGTAATGGCGTCAAGCTGGATAATCAGATCATGATCGCTCACAACGTCCAGATCGGTGACAACACGGCGATGGCTGGCTGTACGGGGATATCCGGCAGTACCAAGATTGGCCGCAATTGCATGATTGCGGGGGGCGTTGGGCTCGTTGGGCATATCGAGGTCTGTGACAACGTGTTCATCACTGGCATGACCATGGTCACCCGGTCGATCACCGAACCCGGGAGCTATTCCTCGGGAACGGCCATGCAGCCAGCGGCGGAGTGGCGCAAGAGTGCCGCTCGGATTCGTCATCTCGATGACATGGCTCGTCGCCTGCAGCAAGTGGAAAAACGTCTGGCTAGCGTGACCCCGGGCGGGGATACGTCTTCTGATGCCTGACCCTGTCGTCTGATGGCCCCTGCTAGAGGCTTTCGCTAGCGGGTTGTACGACTGCTTGCCGTGCTGGCTCCCACAATCCTAACGGGCTTTTTCTCCATATGATGGATATCAACGAAATTCGCGAATACCTTCCCCACCGCTATCCCTTCCTGCTAGTCGATAGGGTGGTGGAGTTGGATACGGAAGCCAAGCGTGTTCGCGCCTTCAAGAACGTCACGATCAATGAGCCGTTCTTCAATGGGCATTTTCCTCAGCACCCGATCATGCCTGGCGTGCTGATCATCGAGGCGATGGCGCAAGCGGCAGGCCTGCTTGGCTTCAAGATGATGGGGGTCAAACCGGCTGACGGCACGCTCTACTACTTCGTCGGTTCGGACAAGTTGCGCTTCCGCCAGCCCGTCGTGCCGGGCGATCAGCTGATTCTCGAGGCGTCGTTCATCAGCGCCAAGCGGGGCATCTGGAAGTTCGACTGCCGTGCCAGTGTCGACGGCAAGCCAGTATGCTCGGCTGAAATCATTTGTGCGGAACAGAAGATATGAGTTTGATCGACCCTCGCGCCATCGTCGATCCTGCGGCCCGACTGGCGGATGACGTCCAGGTTGGCCCTTGGTCGATCATCGGCCCGGATGTCGAGATAGGCGAGGGTACGGTGATCGCGCCTCACGTGATCATCAAAGGACCGACCCGCATCGGTCGGCATAATCGGATCTTCCAGTTTTCCTCGGTGGGGGAAGATACGCCCGATCTGAAATACAAGGGCGAACCAACCCGCCTGGTGATCGGCGATCACAATGTGATCCGCGAAGGCGTGACCATCCATCGCGGGACCGTGCAGGATCGCAGCGAAACCACCATCGGTGACCATAACCTGATCATGGCCTATGCCCATATCGGCCATGACAGCGTGATCGCCAATCACTGCATTCTGGTGAACAACACCGCGCTGGCTGGACATGTGCACGTTGGCGACTGGGCGATTCTGTCCGGTTACACGCTGGTGCATCAGTACTGCCACATCGGTGCGTACAGCTTTTCGGGGATGGGCACCGCGATCGGCAAGGATGTTCCGGCCTTTGTCACCGTATTCGGCAACCCGGCCGAAGCACGCAGCATGAACTTCGAAGGCATGCGTCGTCGCGGTTTCAGTGATGAAGCCATTCTGGCACTGCGCAACGCCTACAAGATCGTGTATCGCAAGGGGCTGACCGTCGAGGCCGCGCTGGCGGCGCTGGCTGCCGATGCTCAGGCGTTCCCCGAGGTCGCGTTGTTCCGGGATTCGGTGCAGGCGTCCAGTCGCGGGATTACGCGCTGACCATGTCCAGGCCACTGACAGTCGCGCTGGTGGCCGGCGAGGCATCCGGCGATATCCTTGGGGCGGGCTTGATGCAAGCGCTCAAGGCGCGCCACCCTGACGTCCGATTCATCGGCATCGGTGGGCCTCGCATGGAAGCGCAAGGACTGCGATCCTATTTTCCACTCGAGCGGCTGGCGGTGATGGGGCTGGTCGAGGTGCTCGGCCGTTTGCCTGAATTGCTGGCGCGCCGCAAACGGCTGTTCAAGACTTTTCTCGATGTGCGTCCCGATGTCTTCATCGGTATCGATGCGCCGGACTTCAATCTTGACCTGGCGCTCAAGCTGAGGCGCAACGGCATCAAGACCGTGCATTATGTCAGCCCTTCGGTATGGGCCTGGCGACAGAACCGGGTGTTGAAGATCCGCGATGCCTGCGACCTGATGCTCACGCTGTTTCCCTTCGAAGCGAAGTTCTACGATGCCCACCAGGTGGCGGTGCGTTTCGTTGGGCATCCGCTGGCCGACGCCATTCCGCTGATACCCGATAGGGCCGCGGCGCGTGCCGAGCTGCAACTGCCGCAGGACGGGCTGGTCGTCGCGTTGATGCCCGGTAGCCGTGGTGGCGAGGTGGGGCGCCTTGGCCCGCTCTTCCTGGCGGCGGCCGAACGGCTGCGTTCCATGCGCCCCGGTATCCGCTTCGTGGTGCCATGCGCCAGTCCCGAACGTCGTGCGCAACTGGAGCAGATACTGGCGGGTCGCGATCTTCCGTTGACCTTGCTCGACGGCCAATCCCATGCAGCGCTGGCTGCGTGCAACGCCGTATTGATCGCCTCCGGTACCGCGACGCTCGAGGCCTTGCTGTACAAGCGTCCGATGGTGGTGGCCTATAGCGTCGCGCCGCTGACCTTCCGTATTCTCAAGCGCATGGTGAGAAGTCCGTATGTGGCGCTGCCCAATCTGCTCGCTCAGCGCCTTCTGGTGCCGGAGCTTCTGCAGGATGCGGCAACGCCGGACGCGATGGCTCGATTGCTGTCGCCTCTGCTGGATAATGGTGACGTACAGACCGAGGGGTTTGATGCCATCCATCGAACCCTGCGTTGTGATGCATCGAGTCAGGCCGCCAGCGCGGTGCTCGAATTGGTCGGGGCGAACTGATGCAGATGGGGCTCGATTTCAATCTGGTCGAAGAGCTGGTCGCCGGTGTCGACGAGGTCGGCCGTGGCCCGCTGTGCGGTCCCGTCGTGACAGCCGCGGTAATTCTCGATCCGCGGCGCCCCATCGAAGGGCTCAACGATTCGAAGAAGCTCACCGAGGCACGGCGTGAAGTCCTGTTCGACGAGATATGCGAGAAGGCGCTGGCCTGGTGCATTGCCCGCGCCGAGGTGCATGAAATCGACCAACTGAACATCCTCCACGCCACCATGCTGGCGATGCAGCGCGCGGTCGAAGGCTTGAGTGTAACGCCGCGGTTGGCCCTGATAGACGGCAATCGCTGTCCCCAGCTCGCTGTGCCCAGCGCGCCGGTAATCCAGGGTGATGGGCAGGTGCCGGCCATCGCAGCCGCCTCTATTCTGGCCAAGGTCAGCCGTGACCGGGAAATGTGCGCGCTTGACCTGTGTTATCCCGGTTACGGGCTCGCGGCCCACAAGGGCTACCCGACGCCGCATCACCTGGAGGCGTTGCAGCGCTTGGGCCCGACCATCATTCACCGACGCTCGTTCGCCCCGGTTCGTAACCTGCTTGAGTCGGTCGGTCTTGCCGATTCCAACAGCGCCACGGTTGCGCTGTCCGTCTGAACTGACCCTTCGCTGGCAAGGTAACCCATTGCCAGCCGTCTAAATCACCCAGGCTTTCCGGTACAATTTCCGGCTTGTCGTTTCGCCAGTCCAAGGTCCGCTCATGCCTGTTTCATTCGTCCATCTTCGCCTGCATACCGAGTATTCCCTGGTCGACGGGTTGGTGCGCGTCAAACCCCTGGTCAAGTCGGTTGCGGGGGCGGGGATGCCAGCGGTGGCCGTTACGGATCAGAGCAACATGTGCTCGCTGGTCAAGTTCTACAAAGCCGCTCAGGGCGCCGGAATCAAGCCGATCTGCGGCGCCGACATCTGGCTGGCCAGTCGCGAAGAGGATGGCCCACTCAGCCGGATGACGCTGCTGGCCATGAACGGCAAGGGCTACCGAAATCTCACCGAGCTGGTTTCGCGCGGCTGGACCGAGGGGCAGCGCAACGATCAGATCATCATTGAGCGAGACTGGGTCAAGACCGCTGCCGAAGGGCTGATCGCACTGTCTGGCGCCAAGGAAGGGGAGATCGGCCATGCGCTGCTCGACGGCGAGGAGGCGTTGGCCGAGGCGCTGCTGGCCGAATGGCAGGCAGCGTTCCCGCAGCGCTTCTACCTCGAAGTGCAACGTACCAGCCGGGTCAATGACGAAGAGCATCTGCATGCTGCCGTTGCGCTGGCGCAGCGTTGCAATGCACCGCTGGTCGCGACCAACGACGTGCGCTTCCTCAAGCAAGAAGATTTCGAGGCCCACGAAACGCGCGTCTGCATCGGAGAAAGCCGGACCCTCGATGACTCACGGCGGCCGCGTAACTATTCGGACCAACAATACCTGAAGTCGCCGGAGGAAATGTGGGAGCTGTTCAGCGACCTGCCCGAGGCGCTGGAGAACACCGTCGAGATCGCTCGACGCTGCAACATCGAGGTGCAGCTTGGCACCTACTTCCTGCCGGATTTCCCCGTGCCGGCCGGCATGACCATGGACGAGTACTTCCGCAAGGTCTCGTTCGACGGTCTCGAGGAGCGCCTCGAAGTGCTGCTGCCCAAGGACACGCCGGATTACGAAGCGAAGAAGCAGGTCTATATCGACCGGCTGAATTTCGAACTGGACATCATCATCCAGATGGGCTTCCCGGGTTACTTCCTGATCGTTATGGACTTCATCCAGTGGGCCAAGAACAACGGCGTGCCGGTGGGGCCTGGACGGGGCTCGGGTGCCGGCTCGCTGGTGGCCTATGTGCAGAAGATCACCGATCTCGATCCGCTGGCCTATGACCTGCTGTTCGAGCGCTTCCTCAACCCCGAGCGCGTTTCCATGCCCGACTTCGACGTCGACTTCTGCATGGACGGCCGCGACCGCGTGATCGATTACGTGGCCGAGAAGTACGGCCGCAACGCGGTCAGCCAGATCATCACCTTCGGCACCATGGCGGCCAAGGCGGTAGTGCGCGACGTGGCGCGGGTGCAGGGCAAGTCCTACGGTCTGGCCGATCGTCTGTCGAAGATGATTCCCTTCGAAGTCGGCATGACCCTCGAGAAAGCCTACGAGATGGAAGAGCCACTCCGGGATTTCCTCGCCGTCGATGAAGACGCGCGGGAAATCTGGGACATGGCGCTCAAGCTCGAAGGCATCACCCGCGGCACCGGCAAGCACGCCGGTGGCGTGGTCATCGCGCCGACCAAACTGACCGATTTCGCGCCGATCGCCTGTGACGACGAAGGCGGCAGCCTGGTGACCCAGTTCGACAAGGACGACGTCGAGCAGGCCGGTCTGGTCAAGTTCGACTTCCTCGGCCTGCGCACCCTGACCATCATCAAATGGGCGCTGGAGACGATCAACCGCGAGCAGGCGCGCAAGGGACTCGAGCCGGTCAACATCGACTTCATCCCGCTGGATGACAAGCCGACCTACTCGTTGCTGCAAAAAGCCGAGACGACCGCGGTATTCCAGCTTGAATCGCGCGGCATGAAGGAGCTGATCAAGAAGCTCAAGCCGGACTGCCTGGAAGACCTCATCGCACTCGTTGCGCTGTTCCGCCCCGGCCCTTTGCAGTCGGGCATGGTGGACGACTTCATCAACCGTAAGCACGGACGTGCGGAGATCTCCTACCCGCATTCGGACTACCAGTACGAAGGCCTCAAGCCGGTGCTGGCGCCCACCTACGGCATCATCCTGTACCAGGAGCAGGTGATGCAGATCGCCCAGGTCATGGGCGGTTACACCCTCGGCCAGGCGGACATGCTGCGCCGCGCCATGGGCAAGAAGAAGCCCGAGGAAATGGCCAAGCAACGCGGTGGCTTCATCGAGGGCTGCGCCAAGAACGGCATCGATGCCGACCTGGCCGGCAACATCTTCGATCTGGTGGAAAAATTCGCTGGCTACGGTTTCAACAAATCGCACTCGGCCGCCTATGGCCTGGTCTCGTATCAGACCGCGTGGCTCAAGGCGCATCACCCGTCGCCGTTCATGGCTGCCGTGTTGTCGGCCGATATGCACAACACCGACAAGGTGGTCACGCTGATCGAAGAGTGCCGCAGCATGAAGCTGCGCATCGATGCGCCGGATGTGAACAATTCCGAATTCAAGTTCACGGTCAGCGAGGACGGCCGGATTATTTACGGCCTGGGTGCGATCAAGGGGGTCGGCGAAGGGCCGGTCGAGGCCATTTGTGAGTGCCGCAACGAGGGCGGGCCGTTCAAGGACCTGTTCGACTTCTGCAGCCGCGTCGATCTCAAGCGAATCAACAAGCGCACGCTGGAAGCGCTGATCCGCGGCGGTGCACTGGATCGTCTCGGTCCGTATTTCTCCGATGAACCCAAGGCCTATCAGGCGAACATCGATCGCAACCGTGCGGTGTTGCTCTCGGCCATGGAAGAAGCCATTCAAGCGGCCGAACAGACAGCGCGCAGTCTCGACAGCGGTCACATGGACCTGTTCGGCGGGCTGTTCGCCGAGCCGGAGGCCGACGTATACGCCAATCATCGCAAGGCTCGCGAGTTGTCCCTGAAAGAACGCCTCAAGGGCGAGAAGGACACCCTCGGCCTCTACCTGACCGGTCATCCCATCGATGAATACGAAGGGGAAGTCCGCCGCTTCGCCCGCCAGCGGATCATCGATCTGCGTCCGGCGCGGGGCGAGCAGACCATTGCCGGGCTGATCGTCAACCTGCGCGTGATGAAGAACAAGAAGGGTGACAAGATGGGCTTCATTACCCTGGATGACCGGTCCGGGCGAATCGAAGCGTCACTCTTCGCCGAAGCCTTCAACAGCGCGCAGGCGTTGCTGCAGACCGACGCGCTGGTCGTGGTGGAGGGCGAAGTCAGCAATGACGATTTTTCCGGTGGCCTGCGCCTGCGGGCCAAGCGGGTGATGAGCCTGGAAGAGGCGCGCACCGGGCTGGCCGAGAGCCTGAGAGTGAAGGTTGCCGGCGATGCACTGAAAGGGGATCGGGTGCGCTGGTTGGCCGATGTCTGCGGACGCCACCGCGGCGCCTGCCCGATCACATTGGAGTACACCAGCAACGATGCGCGGGCCTTGCTGCAGTTTGGCGAAAGCTGGCGGATCGATCCGGCCGACAACTTGATTCAGGCATTGCGTGACCAGTTCGGTCGCGACAACGTCTTTCTGCAATACCGATAGCGGGACGTAGCGGAACTGCGCGCCGATGCTGGCTCGCAGGTCGAGTGCCTCCCGACCGGCCCGATCGTTGATCGGGTCATGATTGCGAACATTTTGTTCGACCTGAATGCGTCCGTCCCGTAAGGTAGGGCGCAAAAAACGGAACAGCCTCCCGGCCTCCTGGCCGTCGACGCATGACGGATGCCTATGAACCCGAATTTTCTCGATTTCGAACAGCCGATCGCCGACCTTCAAGCCAAGATCGAAGAATTGCGCCTGGTTGGTAATGACAACTCGCTGAACATCGGCGACGAAATTGCCCGCCTGCAAGACAAGAGCGAGTCGCTCACCGAGAGCATCTTCGGCAATCTCACCAGCTGGCAGATCGCTCGCCTGGCCCGCCACCCACAGCGCCCCTACACGCTGGATTACATCAGTCATCTCTTCACCGAGTTCGAAGAACTGCATGGTGACCGCCACTTCTCCGATGACGCCGCTATCGTAGGCGGCACGGCTCGCCTGAATGGCGAGCCGGTCATGGTGATCGGTCATCAAAAGGGGCGTGAGGTCCGTGAAAAGGTGCGCCGCAACTTCGGCATGCCGCGTCCGGAAGGCTATCGCAAGGCGTGTCGCCTGATGGAAATGGCCGAGCGCTTCAAGATGCCGATCCTGACCTTTATCGACACGCCGGGTGCCTACCCGGGGATCGACGCCGAGGAGCGCAACCAGAGCGAGGCGATCGCCTGGAACCTGCGCGTGATGGCGCGTCTGAAGACGCCAATCATCGCCACCGTGATCGGTGAAGGTGGTTCGGGCGGTGCGCTGGCCATCGGTGTCTGCGATCAGCTGAACATGCTGCAGTATTCCACCTATGCGGTGATCTCGCCCGAAGGCTGCGCCTCGATTCTCTGGCGTACCGCGGACAAGGCGCCGGAAGCGGCCGAGGCCATGGGCGTCACCGCCGAGCGCCTGAAGGATTTGGGTATCGTCGATAAGGTGATTTCCGAGCCTTTGGGCGGCGCTCATCGCAATCCTGCGTCGACCGCTGCTTCCTTGCGCGAGGAGCTGACCGCTCAGCTCGACATGCTCAAGGGGCTCGACACCGAAGCCTTGCTTACCCGTCGCTATGAGCGTCTGATGAGCTACGGTATCGCCTGACCTGGCGTCGGGCTGCGAAGAACGGCGGGCTCTCCCGCCGTTTTTTATGCCTGAGACAAAAGCGCGAGCCGCACGCGTTGTGCGGCTCGCTTGCAATTGGTGGGCTAACGCACGGTTTTTTCGATTTATGCTGGCGCCCGTATTCCCGTATTCCCGTATTCCCGTGGCAGAACTGCTACCCATGTCTCTTGAGTCCCGTCTGCTTGATGCCCTGCAACCCTGGCGCGAGGCGCCGCGTTGGCGCGTGGCGTTTTCCGGGGGGCTCGACTCGACCGTCCTGCTGCATCTACTAGCGCGCTTGTCGGCTCGTGAGCGGTTGCCGGCAGTAAGCGCGATCCATGTTCACCACGGTCTGCAGTCCGCGGCCGATGGCTGGCCTGCGCATTGTCGGTCCGTCTGCGACGCGCTGGGCATGGAGTTACAGGTGGTGCGCGTTCGGGTTGAGCGCGGCCCGAGTCTTGAGCGTGCCGCTCGGGAGGCGCGCTACACTGCATTCGGCGAGCATTTGGGCGCTGCGGAGGTGCTGTTCACCGCCCAGCATCGAGACGATCAGGCTGAAACCATGCTCTTTCGTCTGCTGCGCGGCGCAGGGGTGCGCGGGCTGGCCGGCATGCCCACCGCACGAAAGCTGGGTGGCGGCTGGCTGGTTCGGCCATTGCTGGGCGCCGACCGCGCAGAGCTCTACGCCTATGCACAAGCGCACGGGTTGGTCTGGATCGAAGATCCGAGCAATCAATGCACCGATCATACGCGCAACTACCTTCGACATCAGGTCGTGCCGCTCTTGCAGCAGCGCTGGCCGGGCGCGTCGGTCAGCATGGCGCGTGCTGCCGCGCATCTGGCCGAAGCGCAGTACTTGCTGGACGACCTGGCCGAGATCGATCTGCAGCAGGCTCGGCTGGGTGGTCGTCATTCATGGTTGACGGTGCCGAGCCTTTGCCTGGCGGCGTTGACGCGGCTCAGCCCCGCTCGCCAGCGCAATGCGCTGCGGCATTGGCTAGTGACGCGGACGACGCTGCCCGATAGCGATCATTGGGCGGGTTGGGATGCGTTGCGCGACGCCGCTGTCGATGCCGCACCGATCTGGCGTTTGGCGGCAGGCGAGCTGCATCGAGGGGATGGGCGCATCTGGTGGCTTTCCGGGTCCTGGCTGGTGGCGCCGAGCGAGCCGGTCGACTGGCCGCAGCCCGATAGTGCGCTACAGCTGCCCGGTAATGGCAGCGTGCGACTGTCAGGTCAAGGCAGCGAGCGCTCGCTACAGGTGCGGTATCGCCAGGGCGGCGAGTCGCTGAACGTGCCCGGGCGCGGCCGACGTGACCTCAAACGATTGTTCAACGAGGCCGGGGTGCCGGGTTTCGTTCGCTCACGCCTGCCGTTGCTCTACCGGGGGAACGAGCTCGTTGCGGTGGCGAATCTGCCGCAGGTGGACGTCGAGCCACTGTCGCTGGTCTGGACGCCGCCGACCGACGCCAGGTTTGAGCTGATGGGGTCTTTCGAGTAGACTACGCTCCCGTCCCAATACAGCTTCTGCGGCTTTCTTCGAAAACCGTGGCAGTTCCGCTATTGCCGCCTCTGGCGCAGTGGCACCTTCGCTTTTCCCCGGCGGCGCTGACCGCTTAACGCAGACTTCTAGGGTTTTTCATGACGCGCTACATCTTCGTCACGGGTGGTGTTGTTTCTTCATTGGGGAAAGGCATCGCCTCGGCATCCTTGGCGGCCATCCTGGAGGCGCGGGGCCTGAAGGTCACGATGCTCAAGCTGGACCCTTACATCAACGTCGATCCGGGCACCATGAGCCCGTTCCAGCACGGTGAGGTGTTCGTCACCCACGACGGCGCCGAGACCGACCTGGACCTGGGGCATTACGAGCGATTCATTCGCACGACGATGAGCAAGGCCAACAACTTCACCACCGGCCGTGTCTACGAAGACGTGCTGCGTCGCGAGCGTCGCGGCGACTACCTGGGTGCGACCATCCAGGTCATTCCGCACATTACCGACGAGATCAAGCGCCGCATTATCAAGGGCGCCGGTGATGCCGACGTCGCGCTGGTAGAAGTCGGCGGAACCGTCGGCGACATCGAATCGCAGCCCTTCCTCGAGGCGATTCGCCAACTGCGCGTCGAAGTCGGCGCCAAGCGCGCCATGCTGATGCACCTGACGCTGGTTCCCTACATCGCCACTGCCGGTGAGACCAAGACCAAGCCGACCCAGCACTCGGTCAAGGAGCTACGCTCCATCGGCCTGCAGCCGGATGTGCTGGTGTGCCGTTCCGACCATCCGATCGATGTGTCCTCGCGCCGCAAGATCGCGCTGTTCACCAACGTCGAAGAGCGCGCGGTGATCAGTCTGGAAGACGTGGACACCATCTACAAGATTCCCGGTGTGTTGCACGCGCAGGGTCTGGATGACTTCGTTGTCGAGCGCTTCGGCTTGGAATGCGGCGGCGCTGATCTCTCTGAATGGGACCGCGTGGTCGATGCCAAGCTGAATCCTGAGAAAGAAGTCACTATCGCCATGGTCGGCAAGTACATGGAACTCTTGGATGCGTACAAATCACTGATCGAGGCCATGAGCCACGCTGGCATCCAGAGCCGCACCAAGGTGAACCTGCGTTACATCGACTCTGAAGACATCGAGAACCAGGGTACCGGCCTGCTGGAAGGTATGGACGCGATTCTGGTTCCGGGTGGTTTCGGCCTGCGCGGTGTGGAAGGCAAGATAGCCACCGTCAAATACGCGCGCGAGAACAAGATTCCTTACCTGGGCATTTGCCTCGGCATGCAGGTGGCAGTAATCGAATTCGCCCGTGACGTGCTGGGCTGGGCAGATGCCAACTCCACCGAGTTCGACAAGGACAGCGGCCACCCGGTCGTCGGTCTTATCACCGAGTGGGCGGACGCGGCAGGCACTGTGGAAACCCGCACCGATGCATCCGATCTGGGTGGCACCATGCGCCTGGGCGCACAGGAATGCGGTCTTGAAGCAGGCTCCAACGTGTATGCCTGCTATGGCAAGGAACGCATCGTCGAGCGCCACCGTCATCGCTACGAGGTCAACAACAACCTCCTGCCGCAGCTGCAGGCCGCCGGTTTGAAGATTACTGGACGCTCCGGTGACGGCGCACTGGTCGAAGTGGTCGAGGCGCCTGATCATCCGTGGTTCGTGGCGTGCCAGTTCCACCCCGAATTCACCTCCACGCCGCGTGACGGGCATCCGCTGTTCAGCGGTTTCGTCAAGGCAGCGCTGGATCACAAGGCGGGCAAGGCATGAGTCAGAAAACCATCCGCGTCGGCAACATCGAGATCGCCAACGACAAGCCATTCGTGCTGTTCGGCGGCATGAACGTACTCGAGTCCCGCGACCTCGCGCTGCAGATCTGCGAAACCTACGTCAAGGTCACCGGGAAGCTCGGTATCCCCTACATCTTCAAGGCCAGCTTCGACAAGGCCAATCGCTCCTCGATCCACTCGTTCCGCGGCCCGGGCCTGGAAGAAGGGATGCGCATCTTCGAGGAGGTGAAGAAGACCTTCGGCGTGCCGGTGATCACCGACGTACACGAGCCGCACCAGGCGCAGCCGGTTGCCGAGGTCTGCGACATCATCCAGCTGCCGGCCTTTCTGTCGCGCCAGACCGATCTGGTAGTGGCCATGGCCAAGACCGGTGCGGTCATCAACATCAAGAAAGCCCAGTTCCTTGCGCCGCAGGAAATGAAGCACATCCTCACCAAGTTCGAGGAGGCGGGCAACGACCAGCTGATCCTCTGCGAACGTGGCTCGTCGTTCGGCTACAACAACCTGGTCGTCGACATGCTCGGCTTCGACATCATGAAGCGGATGGAATATCCGGTGATTTTCGATGTCACACACGCGCTGCAAATGCCCGGCGGCCGCGCCGACTCGGCAGGTGGTCGTCGTGCTCAGGTTACGGATCTTGCCAAGGCCGGCCTCAGCCAAGGGCTCGCCGGGCTGTTTCTGGAGGCGCACCCGGATCCGGAAAATGCCAAGTGCGACGGACCCTGTGCCTTGCGGCTGGACAAGCTCGAACCGTTCCTCAACCAGCTCAAGCAGCTGGATGACCTGATCAAGAATTTTTCGCCAATCGAAACTGCTTGAAGCCTTGAAGCTATCTACGGAGTGTTAATAAAAAATGGCAAAGATCGTCGACATCAAAGGGCGTGAGGTTCTCGACTCCCGTGGCAACCCCACCGTGGAAGCGGACGTTATCCTGGATAACGGTATCGTCGGCAGCGCTTGCGCGCCGTCCGGTGCGTCCACCGGTTCTCGTGAGGCGCTGGAACTGCGCGATGGCGACAAGAGCCGTTACATGGGCAAAGGTGTGCTGAAAGCTGTCAGCAACATCAATGGCCCGATCCGTGATCTGCTGCTGGGCAAGGATCCGCTGGACCAGAAGGCGCTCGACCGCGCCATGATCGAACTCGACGGTACCGAGAACAAGGCTTCGCTGGGCGCCAACGCCATTCTCGCGGTGTCGCTGGCTAACGCCAAGGCCGCTGCGCAGGATCAGGATCTGCCGCTGTACGCGCACATCGCCAACCTCAACGGTACGCCCGGCCAGTACTCCATGCCGGTGCCGATGATGAACATCATCAACGGCGGCGAGCATGCCGACAATAACGTCGACATCCAGGAATTCATGGTGCAGCCGGTCGGTGCCAAGACCTTCGCCGATGCGCTGCGCATGGGCGCCGAGATCTTCCATCATCTCAAGGCCGTGCTGAAGGCTCGTGGCCTGAGCACCTCCGTGGGTGACGAAGGCGGTTTCGCGCCGAACCTGGCGTCCAACGAAGACGCACTGGCTGCTATCGCTGAAGCGGTTGCCAACGCCGGCTACAAGCTGGGTGACGATGTCACGCTGGCGCTCGATTGCGCCTCCAGCGAGTTCTTCGAGAACGGCAAGTACGACCTGGCCGGTGAAGGCAAGGCTTTCGACGCGACCGGCTTTGCCGACTACCTGGCGGGCCTGTCGGAGCGCTACCCGATCATCTCTATCGAAGACGGCATGGACGAGTCCGACTGGGCTGGCTGGAAGGTCCTGACCGACAAGATCGGCAGCAAGGTTCAGCTGGTCGGCGACGATCTGTTCGTGACCAACACCAAGATCCTCAAGGAAGGCATCGATAAGGGCATCGCCAACTCGATCCTGATCAAGTTCAATCAGATCGGCTCGCTGACCGAGACCTTGGAAGCCATCCAGATGGCCAAGGCGGCTGGCTACACGGCTGTGATTTCCCACCGCTCCGGCGAGACCGAGGATCACACCATTGCCGACCTGGCCGTTGGTACGGCTGCAGGCCAGATCAAGACCGGCTCGCTGTGCCGTTCGGACCGCGTCTCCAAGTACAACCAGCTGCTGCGTATCGAAGAGCAGCTCGGCGGAAAAGCGCCCTACAAGGGCCGTGCCGAGTTTCGTGGTTGATACCGGGCGTGCTAGAAAGGGGCGGCGTTAGTCGCCCTTTTTTGTGGTCGGCGGTCAGCACTGCTAAGGTCCGCCGTACAAAGGCGCATTAGCCAAGGAAGGCCGAGCATGATTCTGTCCGCTGCCTATACATCGTTAGCCGAAACCAATCGAATTCGTTCCATGTCCTCCATGCGCAGTCCCTACTGGTTGTTCGTCGTCTTGCTCCTGTTGTTGGGTGGCTTGCAGTATCGCCTTTGGGTGGGCGAGGGGAGCCTGGCCCAGGTCAGCGGGCTGAACAAACAGATTGCTGAACAGCAGGGCGAGAACCAGCGCTTGCTCGAGCGAAACCGCATCCTCGAGGCCGAGGTCAAGGAGCTCAAGCGGGGCATGGAGACCGTAGAGGAGCGTGCCCGTCATGAGCTTGGCATGGTCAAGGAGGGCGAGACCCTCTACCAGCTCGCCGAGTGATCTGACCATGCTTCCGTCTTTCTGGGTCGTCATTCCCGCCGCCGGGGTGGGTAGTCGCATGCGCGCCGATCGACCAAAACAGTACCTGCCACTGGCTGGTATGACGATCATCGAACATACCCTAGGCCGTTTCCTCGACCATCCCCGGCTCCAGGGTCTGGTCGTCAGCCTGGCCGCTGATGATCCGTACTGGCCGAATCTTTCCGTTGCCAACGACCCGCGCGTGCAGCGGGCTGATGGAGGAGGCGAGCGCGCCGATTCTGTGCTCGCCGGGCTGCGCCGGCTGTTCGAGCTGGGTGCACAGACGGAGGATTGGGTGCTGGTGCATGACGCGGCGCGGCCCAACCTGGCGCGGGAGGACCTGGACAGGCTGCTGGCCGAACTCGCGGATGATCCGGTGGGCGGGCTGCTCGCTGTGCCTGCTCGCGATACGCTCAAGCGGGCTGGCCCTGACGGGCGTGTTCAGGAGACGGTCGATCGCAGCGTGATATGGCAGGCGTTCACACCGCAGATGTTCCGGCTCGGTACCTTATGCGAGACGCTGGCCGAAGCGTTGGCCGCTGGCGTTGCGATTACCGACGAAGCTTCGGCGCTGGAGTGGGCGGGGCATTCGCCGAAGCTTGTCGAGGGACGCGCTGACAACCTCAAGGTAACGCGGCCGGAAGATTTGCAGTGGCTGGAACAGCGCTGGCGGCTCTGATGCCAGATAACGCTCCGCTGTGGCGGTGAGCCAGGAGAGAGTCAACCCTCCTGGCGTGCGCCGGTCTGGCTAGTAGCGGTAGATGGCGGCCGCGCCGCTTTGAGTCGGCATGCGTTCGGTGGGTACCGAAATTACCTCGCCGCCTTGCTCCAGCGTCCAGATGGTCAGTTCATCGAGCAGGTCCGGCGTGGTGGCCGAATCGTCGTCGACGGCCAACGCCTTGCCCCGTTCCTTGTCCGCAACGCCCGGAATCTGCCGTTCGGCTTCCACCAACAAGGTCGCGACACGTCCTTCGATTGTGGCCTGGCCTATCTGCTCGAGTTGGTCGGTTGCCAAGCCTTGCCCATGCGATTCCCCGTACTGGTTAAGGAAGCCCTCGAGGCGTTGGATGTAGCGTGGTTGCATCACCATCCAGCTCTTCGCGCGCAGGTCGTCATGGCTCAACAGCGATGCGTCACTCTCGATTCCCTCTGGAAGCAGAAACTCGTTGTGGCTGAGTTTGCGGAAATGGGACTGGTGTTCCGGGAGCGCTGCAAGGATGAGCGGCAACCGGGACTTGCGGCTGTGGTGCTCCAGGATCGCCCGGTCCACTTCGCGGAAGAAGCGCTCGCGATCACGGTCAATCTCGTCCTGCCGGCCGGCACCGCCGCTTTCCATCTGCATCGGGTCGCCACGCTCACTGGCCCGGCCAAAGCCTTGGGGGAAGCCCGTCTGGCCTTTCTCGGTCAGTTCACGACCCAACGCTTCTTCAATCGTCTTCGGTACGCCGTCGGCGAGCGGGACCTCGTCGATGCCGTCACGATTGCCTTCGAACAGGCGGACCGAGTCGAGGGTGATCGCAAGAATCTGATAACGATCGGCAGACTGGGCGATACGAAGCAACGGCTTGAGGTGCATGCGATCGTTGGCGACCGCGAGTTCCGGCACGCTGCGCTGCAGGCGGAATACCTCGAAATAATCGGCGGCACCGAACACGGCGAGCCCATCACGGTTGGCGTTCCAGAAATCGACGTCGTCGATCAGTGCATGGAATCGCTTGAGTAGCGTCTTGGCCTGGTCGGCGCGACCTTGCTGCTTGAGCGAGTCTTCCAGCTGGCGCACCAGATGCTTGAAGCGGATCGGATCCTGCTGGCGCTCCGGAAAGCTGCGGTGAGTAGGTTGATAAAGCGAAAGGCAGGGCCCTTGGCGTTTGGCCAGCAATTGGGAAAGGGTTTCACGATCGAGCAATCTGTTCATACACGGCCTCTCGTAGTCAGATGGTTCGTTCCCTGATGAGATGACGGTCTGGTTCAGGTTGGTTCAGTGATGGTTGAGTTTGTCCAGCGCATGGGCCAGCGCGTGATGGAGTTTTTCCGCGGCGCCATCGATGGCAAGTGTCAGCGAGTCCGCCTTGTGGCTGGTTGAGATGGGCTCGTGGCCTTTCACCCGGGCTTCCATCTGGCAGCGCTTATCCTGGGGGCCGCTCTTTCCGCTGTTCTCATCGTTGAGATGAACTTCGACTCGGGTCAGCTGATCATCGAAACGCTCCAGCTCGCTTTCCACTGCCGCCTTGACCTGTTCCTCGAGGCTGCTGGTCACGTTGACGCTGTGATTGCTGTTCACCAGAATCTGCATGTTGTCCTCCTGATCGAATCGCCGGCTCGCTCAAGCAGGGGGCCGGAGGCGCCGGCTTCACAACTTCAGACGTGGTGGGTTAAGCCGGGTTCCGCCTGGCCACTGGCGTCGGACATGCGGTGCAGTCGCAACTCAGTCGCGTTGGCTGCGGTACTCCGGACGCTTGGCCAGACCTTCCTTGAGGGCGTGGACCAGCAGGCGGACCTTCGGCAAGGGGTATCGGCGCTGTGGGTAAACGGCCCAGACGGCCGTGTTAGGCGGCTGGTTGGCTTCCAGCAAGGCAACCAGTTCGCCACGACGTAGCGGTTCCTGAACGTAATAGTCAGGCAGCTGGCAAAGGCCGAAGCCCCTGAGCGCCGCATCGAGAACCGCCTGGCCGCTGTTGCAGCGCCAGTTTCCGGTCGGTCTGAACGGGTGTTCACGTCCGTCCACCTGAAGCATCCAGGTATCGGCCGTGCCGACCAGGCAGTTGTGCCGCGCCAGTTCCGACAGGGTGTGCGGTCGTCCGTAGCGTTCCAGATAGGCCGGCGCCGCGCACAGATACATGGCACGTGGCGCGATACGCGTCGCAACCAGCCGCGATTCGCTGAGCCGACCCAGGCGTATGGCCAGATCGTAACCCTCCTGAACCAGATCCAGGGTGCGGTTCGACAACTCGATTTCGACCCGCAGCTGTGGATGCTGAGCCATGAAGTCGTTTACCAGCGGGACGATGAAGCGTTCGCCATATGCGACCGCCGCCGTCATGCGCAGCAGGCCGGTAGGCGCCGCGTGCAGATCGCTGACCGCATGAAAGGCCTCGTCGCGCTCCTCGATCAGCCTTTGGCAGCGGCTCAGAAAGGTGTGGCCGGCTTCGGTCAGCGAGACCCGCCGCGTGGTGCGGTAGAGCAGGCGCGCCTGCAGGCGCTCCTCGAGACGGGCGACTTGTCGGCTGATATGCGAGGAAGAAACCCTCAACTGCTCTGCAGCTCGCATGAAGCTACCGCATTCGGCCACCGCGACGAATTCGTCGAGGCCTTCCCAGCGATTCACCATCGACTCCTCATATCGGAAGGGTGTATGTTCGGGATTATCCCTGTGTGGCAACAATGTTTCCATAAATGCCGTATTAACCCTTCAGGCAGGGCAAACTACACTGCTTGCACTTTATCCACTCGCGAGTAAGCGTTCATGACCATCAAGTCCCGTGCGGCAGTTGCCTTTGCCCCAAATCAACCTTTGCAGATCGTCGAAGTGGACGTCGAGCCGCCCAAGGCAGGCGAGGTACTGGTACGAATCGTCGCTTCAGGTGTCTGCCATACCGACGCCTATACCCTGTCCGGACAGGATTCGGAAGGCGTGTTCCCCTGCATTCTCGGGCACGAGGGTGGCGGTATCGTCGAGGCCGTGGGCGAAGGCGTGACTTCGGTGACTGTCGGCGATCATGTGATCCCGCTCTACACCGCCGAATGCGGTCAGTGCAAATTCTGCAAATCCAACAAGACCAACCTGTGCAGCTCGGTCCGCGCAACCCAGGGCAAAGGCCTGATGCCGGACGGTACCAGCCGCTTCTCCTACCAGGGGCAACCGGTGTACCACTACATGGGCTGTTCGACCTTTTCCGAGTACACCGTGCTGCCGGAGGTTTCCGTAGCAGTGATTCCGAAGGAAGCGCCGCTGGACAAGGTTTGCCTGCTGGGCTGCGGTGTCACCACCGGTATCGGTGCGGTGCTCAATACCGCCAAGGTGGAAGAGGGCGCTACGGTAGCCATCTTCGGACTCGGTGGCATCGGCCTGGCGGCGATCATCGGCGCCAAGATGGCCAAGGCTTCGCGCATCATCGGCATCGACATCAACCCTGCCAAGGAAGCCGTGGCGCGTGAGCTGGGCATCACCGACTTCGTCAACCCGAAGGACCACGACAAGCCGATTCAGGAAGTGATCGTCGAGATGACCGATGGCGGCGTCGACTACAGCTTCGAGTGCATCGGCAACGTGCAACTGATGCGCGCGGCCTTGGAGTGCTGCCACAAGGGCTGGGGCGAGTCGACCATCATCGGCGTGGCGCCGGCCGGCGCCGAGATCAGCACCCGTCCGTTCCAGCTGGTGACCGGCCGCGTCTGGCGCGGCAGCGCCTTCGGCGGCGTCAAGGGCCGCAGCGAACTGCCGGGCTACGTCGAAAAATCGCAGAAGGGCGAGATCCCGCTGGACACCTTCATCACTCACAACATGGGGCTGGATGAGATCAACAAGGCCTTCGACCTTATGCACGAAGGCAAGAGCATTCGCACCGTTATTCATTTTTAATAGCCGATAGGAGCGCTGAAGGCTGGAGGCTGAACGAAGAAGCGAATCGTCCGGCCTCCAGCCTCCGGCGCTCTTCTCGGCTTTTTCGGGGTCTTTATGGAAAACATTTCCTGCCAGAAAAGCTTCGGCGGCTGGCACAAGCGCTATCGGCACCGTTCGACCAGTTTGAATTGCGACATGATCTTCGCGGTATATCTGCCACCCCAGGCCGAGCAGGGCGAGAAACTGCCCGTGCTCTACTGGCTGTCCGGCCTGACCTGTACCGACGAAAACTTCATGCAGAAGGCGGGTGCGCATCGTTTGGCGGCTGAGCTTGGCTTGATCATCGTCGCGCCGGATACCAGTCCGCGTGGCGCTGGCGTGCCCGATGACCCGAACGCGGCTTATGACTTCGGGCTTGGGGCCGGCTTCTATCTCAACGCCACCGAAGCACCTTGGGCGCAGCACTACCGCATGTACGACTATGTGGTCGACGAGCTGCCTGCGCTGATCGAAGCGAAGTTTCCGGTGTCGGACAAGCGCGGCATCAGCGGCCACTCCATGGGGGGCCACGGCGCGCTGGTCTGCGCCCTGAAAAATCCAGGCCGTTACCAGTCGCTATCTGCATTCGCGCCGATCACCAATCCGGCCGATTGCCCATGGGGCGAAAAGGCGTTCAGCGGCTACCTCGGCAGCGATCGTTCGCGCTGGCGCGAGTGGGACGCCTGCGCGCTTGTCGCCAAGGCGCAGGAGAAACTGCCGATACTGGTCGATCAGGGCGACCGCGATGACTTCATGACCAGCCAGCTCAAGCCCGAGGCGCTCGAGGCGGCCGCCAAGGCTGCCGAGCATCCGCTGACGCTACGCATCCAGCCTGGCTACGATCACAGTTACTACTTTATCGCCAGCTTCATCGATGATCACCTGCGCCATCACGCACAGGCGTTGAAGGCGTAGGGTGGATGACGGCGAAGCCTCATCCACGCATTGCCAAGCCACTTCTGAGCCTAAAAAAAAGGCCCGGCCGGTTACCCGGTCGGGCCTTTCCATCGCAAGGAGCTAGAGCGACGGATAATCGGTGTAGCCCTCGGCGCCCTGTGCGTAGAACAGCTCGGGGCGCGGTTCGTTGAGCGGGGCATCCTGGCGTAGACGCTGAACCAGATCCGGGTTGGCGATATAGGGAATGCCAAAGGCGACGGCGTCTGCCTTGCCTTCGTCCAGCCAGGCATTGGCCTGTTCTTTGGTGAAGCGTTCGTTGGCGATGTAGACGCCGCCGAAGATTTCCTTCAGCTGTGGGCCCAGGCTGTCCTCACCGGCCTTTTCGCGGGTACAGATGAAGGCGATGCCGCGCTTGCCCAGCTCGCGAGCGACATAGCCGAAGGTTTCGGCGCGGTTGGAATCACCCATGTCGTGGGCATCGGCCCGCGGCGCCAGATGAACGCCGACCCGGCCAGGACCCCAGACGCCAACTGCGGCATCCGTCACTTCCAGCAGTAGCCGAGCACGATTTTCCAGGGAACCGCCGTACTGATCGGTGCGCTGGTTGGTGCTGTCCTGCAGGAACTGGTCGAGCAGGTAGCCGTTGGCACCGTGTATTTCGACGCCGTCGAAGCCGGCTTCGCGGGCGTTTTCGGCGCCCTTGCGGTACGCCTCGACGATGCCGGCGATTTCATCGGTTGCCAGTGCACGGGGTGTTTCGTAGCCCTTCATCGGCCGTACCAGGCTGACGTGGCCAGCCGGCTTGATCGCGCTCGGAGCGACCGGTAGTTGGCCGTCGAGGTAGATCGGGTCGGATATCCGGCCGACATGCCACAGCTGCAACACGATCTTGCCGCCCTTGGCATGCACGGCATCGGTGACCTTCTTCCAGCCCTGAACCTGCTCGGCAGACCAGATGCCGGGTGTGTCGGGGTAGCCGACGCCCATCGGGGTAACCGACGTGGCTTCGCTGATGATCAGGCCAGCTTCGGCGCGCTGGCCGTAGTATTCGGCAATCAGCTCGCCGGGTACGCGGCCAGGCTCGGCGCGGCAGCGGGTCAGCGGAGCCATGATGACGCGATTGGCCAATTCCAGGTCGCCGATCTTGATCGGATCGAAAAGTGTGGGCATAGCGATGCTGCTCCTGTTTCAGGTTCGGGGGCGGTGAACATTCAGAGTTGCTCGGCGAGGCGAGCCAGAAAGGCCGCGATGGCCGGTTCATTGCGTTTGAAGAAATGCCATTGGCCCACCTTGCGGTTGGTAATTAGTCCGGCGCGTTGCAAGGTGGCCAGATGGGCCGAGACGGTGGATTGCGACAGCCCGGCGCGTTGGTCGATCTGCCCGGCACAGACACCGTTCTCCAGCGAGTGATGCTGCTCGGGAAAGTAGCGTTCCGGCTCTTTCAGCCAGTGCAGGATTTCCCGCCGGAGGGGGTGGGCGATCGCCTTGGTGATGTCATCGAGGTCGTCGGGCATGTCGTGGTCCGGTTCGGTGTATCGCGATGGGGCGAACTATATATCGTTAAAAAACGATACCGAATCGATCCGGTTGATGGTGCTTATCGCTCGTGTCGATCCGGGCGGGCAGGCGATGACTTCAACCGCCGGCCGGGTCCTGTAGAATCCCCGGCTGAATTCTTCTGGGTGGTCAACTATGCGTATCGGTCACGGCTATGACGTACATCGCTTCGGCGAAGGCGATTTCGTCACTCTCGGCGGCGTTCGGATCCCTCACAGATTCGGCCTGCTGGCGCACTCGGACGGTGACGTGCTGTTGCATGCGCTGAGCGACGCGCTGCTCGGCGCCGCTGCGCTGGGCGACATCGGCAAGCACTTCCCCGACACCGACCCGGCATTCAAGGGCGCCGACAGCCGTGTGCTGCTGCGCCATGTGCTCGAGCAGGTCCAGGCCAAGGGGTGGAAGGTCGCCAATGTAGACGCCACCATCGTCGCGCAGGCGCCAAAGATGGCGCCGCATATCGAGTCGATGCGCGGCCTGATCGCAGAAGATCTGCGCATCGAACTGGATCAGGTCAACGTCAAGGCAACCACCACCGAGAAGCTCGGCTTCACCGGGCGCGAAGAAGGCATCGCCGTGCATGCCGTCGCGTTGCTGGTCAGCGCATGACCGAAGACCAGCTGCTCGGCCCGCGGGCGCATGGAGGCGCCTGTGGGTCGGCCGTGCTCAAGGCGGTCGCCGAAGACTTTCAGGTCGACGAAGTGCTGAATATCCCGCTGTCGGGTACCGGCGAGCACCTCTGGTTGTGGGTCGAGAAGCGCAATCTCAACACCGAGGAGGCCGCTCGACGTTTGGCTCGGGCCGCCGGAATACCGGCTCGCAACATCAGCTATGCCGGATTGAAGGATCGGCAGGCGCTGACCCGTCAGTGGTTCAGCCTGCATCTGCCCGGCAAGGCCGATCCCGATCTGGCCAGGGCCGAAGACGACACGCTGAAGATTCTCAAGGCCGGACGCCACCAGCGCAAGCTTCAACGAGGTGCACATTCGGCGAACGGCTTCACCTTGCGTCTGACCGAATTGCAGGCCGATCGCGCCGAGCTCGACACTCGCCTCGAACGGATCAAGCGCCACGGCGTGCCCAATTATTTCGGCTTGCAACGATTCGGCTTCGAAGGTGGCAACGTCCATGGCGCCCGTGAATATGCCGAGCGCCAGGAACTGCCGGTGCAACGCAATCTACGCTCGCGGCTGCTGTCGGCCGGGCGCAGCTATCTGTTCAATCGGGTACTGGCCGAGCGGGTGGCCGCCGGCAGCTGGAACCGCGCCTGTGTCGGCGACCTGCTGGCATTTACCGATAGCCGCAGCTTTTTTCCCGCCGGCGAGGCCGAGTGCAACGATCCTCGCCTGGCCGTGCTTGACCTGCATCCTACCGGTCCGCTGTGGGGCGCTGGCGAGTCGCCGGCAACGGCTGGTGTCCAGGCGCTGGAGGCCGCCGTCGGTGCTGCCGAGCCGTCAATCGCCAAGTGGCTCGCAGAAGCCGGAATGAAGCATGAACGGCGCGTTCTTCGCCTCCCCATTGGCGGCTTGTCGTGGCATTATCCCGAGCCTGACATTCTGCAACTTGAATTCGTCCTGCCGACCGGGTGCTTTGCCACCGCTGTGGTACGTGAACTGGTCAGCCTGGCAGGGCAGACGGACATCTGATGCGTATTCTGATCGCCAACGACGACGGGGTGTATGCACCTGGGCTCGCCGCGCTTTATGACGCGCTGGCGGATTATGCCGAGTGCAAGGTAGTTGCCCCCATTCAGGACATGAGCGGCGCCAGCAGTGCGCTGACCCTGGATCGCCCGCTGCATCCCACCACCATGCCGAACGGTTTCATCGGCGTGAACGGTACACCGACCGATTGCGTCCACCTGGGCATCAACGGCCTGCTCGAAGAGACACCGGATATGGTGGTGTCAGGGATCAACCTGGGCGCGAACCTGGGTGACGACGTGCTCTATTCCGGCACGGTGGCCGCTGCCATCGAGGGTCGCTTCACCGGCAAGCCGGCGTTCGCGTTCTCGCTGGTGTCGCGTCTGACCGACAACCTGCCGACGGCAGCCTATATCGCACGCAAGCTCGTCGAGCGACAGCAGACGCTTGATCTGCCGCCGCGAACCGTCCTCAGCGTGAACGTCCCCAACCTGCCTCTCGACCACATTCGCGGCATCCAGCTGACCCGTCTCGGCCACCGCCGGCATGCCAAGCCGCCGGTGAAGCAGGCCAACCCGCGCGGCAAGGACGGCTACTGGATCTCGGTCGCCGGCGACGTCGAGGACGGCGGGCCGGGAACCGATTTTCATGCCGTGATGCAGGGTTATGTGTCGATCACCCCGCTGCAACTCGATCGGACGTTCCACGAAGCATTCAAGGGGCTCGATCACTGGTTGGAGGATGTGCTGTGAATCATCGCGGACAAGACGATCTGCTGCGGCATGGCACCGGCATGACCTCGCAGCGGACCCGTGATCGTTTGATTCAGCGACTCTACGAGGAAGGCCTCTCGGACCCGCGAGTGCTCGAGGTCATCCGACGCACCCCACGCCATCTGTTCGTCGATGAGGCCCTGTCCCATCGGGCCTACGAAGACACCGCGCTGCCGATCGGTCATAACCAGACCATCTCGCAACCGTTCATGGTCGCGCGCATGAGTGAATTGCTGCTCGCCGACGGTCCGCTGGACAAGGTGCTGGAAATCGGCACCGGCTCCGGTTATCAGACTGCGGTGCTGGCGCAACTGGTCGAGCGGGTTTTCTCGGTAGAGCGGATTCAGGCATTGCAGGACAAGGCGAAAGAGCGCCTGGTCGAACTCAAGTTGCGCAATGTGGTCTTTCGCTGGGGTGATGGCTGGGAAGGGTGGCCTGCATTGGCTCCCTACAATGGCATCATCGTTACCGCGGCGGCAGCCGACGTGCCACAGGCCCTGCTCGATCAACTGGCTCCCGGTGGGCGGCTGGTGATTCCGGTGGGGGTTGGTGAAGTCCAGCAACTGATGCTGATCATTCGAGAGGAAGACGGTTTTTCCCGCCACCTGCTGGACACCGTGCGCTTCGTGCCGCTGCTCAATGGACCTGTAGTTTGATCTCAGCGGAAGGAAGCATGAAAAACGCGTTGTTGTTGTACGCCAAGGGCATGGCCATGGGCGCGGCGGATGTCGTGCCGGGCGTTTCAGGTGGCACCGTTGCGTTCATTACCGGTATCTACGACGAGCTGCTGGGTTCCATCGCTTCTGTGCCGAATGCCGTTGCGCCTTTGCTCAAGGGGCGCGTCGCCGAGGCCTGGCGTACCGCCAACGCAACCTTTCTGCTGGTTCTGTTCGCCGGCATCCTGACGAGTGTGTTCAGCTTGGCGAAGCTGATCACCTATCTGCTCGAACATCATCCGATTCCGGTGTGGTCGTTCTTCTTCGGCCTGATCCTGGTGTCGGTGCATTTGGTCGGCAAGGAAATTCAGCGCCGCAGTCTGTCTCGCTTGCTAAGCCTCTGCTTGGGTATTGGCTTCGCCTACTGGATCACCGTTGCCTCGCCAGTGCAGTGGGGAACAAGCGGGATCAGCATATTCTTCGCCGGCGCGATTGCCATTTGCGCAATGATTCTGCCGGGTATTTCCGGCAGCTTCATTCTGGTGTTGCTCGGGTTGTACCCTGTCATTCTCGGCGCTGTGAAGGCGCTGGATATGGCGATCATGTTGACCTTCGCGGCGGGCTGCCTGATTGGTCTGCTGAGCTTCGCGCGGCTGCTCGGCTGGGTGTTGCACCGCTGGCGCGACCTGACCCTGGCGTTGCTCACCGGATTGATGCTGGGTTCGCTGAACAAGGTCTGGCCATGGAAAGAGACGTTGACCTGGCGCACCGACTCGCATGGCCTGCGCGTGCCGCTGCTGGAGCAGAATCTGTTGCCGGGCACTTATGGCGATCTGACCGGACAGGATCCACAGCTCATGTTGGCCATCCTGCTGGCCGTCGCCGGTGTAGCGTTGGTGCTTGGGCTCGAGTGGTTCGCCGGGCGCGGCCAGCCAGTTGCGCAAAGCGTCTGAACCGACTTGTCGATCATAGGGAGCGGGCATTGAAGCTCATAGGCAGCATGCGGTGGATACGCAGTTCGTCAGTCCGGTGCGCGCTTATCGCCATGCTGGCGGGGACATTGCTGGCAGGTTGCGCCAGCTCGCCGTCCGGCGGCGTCAGTGTGGTCGACCGCAATAGCCGTGACCGGGTGAACAGCGGCCACTACGTCGTTCGCCGTGGCGATACGCTCTGGTCGATCGCCTTTCGCTTTGGCTGGGACTGGCGCGACCTGGCCAGGGTCAACAACATCCCGCCGCCGCATGTTATCTATCCGGGGCAGACGATTCGTTTCAGCGGCAAGGCGCCCCGTGCCGTGACCGCTCGTCCGGCCACTCCGCCGGCCACACCAGCACCTGATGCCAGGCCGCCGGTGGTGACCAATCCGGTGCCGATACCTCCGCCTTTGACGAAGCCCAGCGAACCGGCCGCAAAGCCGCCTGTAGCGAGCGCCAAGGTCCAGCCAGTGGCTCGCTCCGCAAGCGGTTGGGCCTGGCCAACAGGCGGCACCGTAATCGGCCGATTCTCCTCAAACGGTAGTTTGAATAAAGGCATTGATATCGCCGGGGAATTAGGACAGCCTGTTTTAGCTGCTTCTGATGGGGCTGTTGTGTACGCCGGCAGTGGTTTACGGGGTTACGGCGAACTTGTGATCATCAAGCACAGCGATACCTATGTAAGTGCCTACGGCCACAACCGCAGGCTGCTGGTGCAGGAGGGGCAACAAGTCAAAGCTGGGCAGACCATTGCCGAGATGGGATCGACTGGAACCGACCGGGTGAAGCTGCACTTCGAGATTCGCCGCCAAGGCAAACCCGTGGACCCGCTGCAATACCTGCCAAAGCGATGATCTGAGCCAACCTGTTCCGGCACTAGGATGGGCTTGAGCGATGCCAGGGAGTGCGCCGCCTGAGCCTGTTGTCGAACTCAGAACAGGAAAACAATAATGGCTCTCAAAAAAGAAGTGCCGGAGTTTGACGTAGACGATGCCGTTCTACTCATGGAACCGTCCGCGGACGCAGATCCGATCACCGAGATCTCCCGTGCCGGTTCGGTTGGCACCAAGTCAAAGACCGCAACGCAACACAAATTCATCGACTACACGCGCGCGCTCGACGCTACTCAGCTTTACCTCAACGAGATTGGTTTTTCGCCTCTGCTGACCCCTGAACAGGAAGTGCACTTCGCGCGTCTTGCGCAGAAGGGTGACCCTGCGGGGCGCAAGCGGATGATCGAAAGCAACTTGCGGCTGGTGGTCAAGATCGCTCGACGCTACGTCAATCGCGGCCTGTCCCTGCTCGACCTGGTCGAGGAAGGCAATCTCGGTCTGATTCGCGCCGTCGAGAAATTCGACCCGGAGCGTGGCTTCCGCTTTTCCACTTATGCAACCTGGTGGATCCGGCAGACCATCGAGCGCGCGATCATGAATCAGACGCGCACCATTCGCCTGCCGATTCACGTGGTCAAGGAGCTCAACGTCTATCTGCGTGCCGCACGTGAGCTGACCCAGAAGCTGGATCATGAGCCTAGCCCGGAAGAAATCGCCAATCTGCTCGAAAAGCCCGTTGCCGAAGTCAAGCGGATGCTGGGGCTGAACGAGCGAGTGACCTCTGTGGATGTTTCGCTCGGCCCGGACACGGACAAGACCCTGCTCGACACCCTGACCGATGACCGGCCCAGCGACCCTTGCGATCTGCTGCTCGATGACGATCTCTCCGAAAGCATCGACCAATGGCTGTCCGACCTGACCGAAAAGCAGCGCGAAGTGGTCATCCGGCGTTTCGGTTTGCGCGGCCATGAGAGTTGCACGCTGGAAGAAGTCGGCCAGGAGATAGGTTTGACTCGCGAGCGGGTTCGGCAGATACAGGTGGAGGCGCTCAAGCGGTTGCGTGAGATTCTCGAGCGTAACGGCCTGTCCAGCGAATCCCTTTTCCGCTAAGAACGACGGCCCTTTACCTGTCGAGGTATGGGGCCGCCTCTCAGGGCACTGCGTGCCGATGCCGTCGGCATACGGGTTAACCCCCGTCGCGACGGTTTTCCAGGAAAGCTCGCCAGCGTGTGAGCATTTACTTACACGAGGTGTAAGCAAAGCCTGAAAAAAAGCTGACGATGACGTCTTTGCAAAAATTTTCTGTCCATAACTCGTTGAAAAAGAAGCAGATTTACAAATAGCAAAAAGATAAGCCAATGGCCATTACGGATTTTTTCGAGTTGCCGTGGTGGTCCAAAGCCTTAATATCGGCTCCGTGCTCAGGGACAAGCACAGCCGAAAAGGATATCGGTCAGGATCCACCGCTGGATGCGGTTCATCAGGACGATGAGTAGGAAATAAAGGGAAGTAGGGAAGGAGGCGGGCGGGGTTAACCCCGCCCCTTTTTTTTGCCTTCGATTTACTGTTGCGACGGAATGCCCGAACGACTGCTCCGCCAGGTGGCCTAACGCTCTGATATCCATTCAGAGGAATTCACCATGAACGGCACAGCGCCGAGTGAACCGGGTCATCCGGCCGAAGACCAAGACGAGCAAATCAAGCGGAGTCCGGACGAAGCCGACGAAGACCAGCTGGACGAAGCATTGGAAGAGACTTTTCCAGCAAGCGATCCCATTTCTCCCTAACTTGGGGGCGTGATCGCGGCACCTTCCGCCGAAGAGCGCAGGAGCAGTGCGGGGATTATCCGCTCGCGCAGCAGCGGCGCGAGCTGGATGCTCGGGGATCGATGCAACTCCACCCAGTCCAGCGCCTCGATTTCTGCTTGCGGCGCTACTTCATCTCTCAGGTACCCAACAAACACTTCGGCCTCTACCCAATGGTCGGGCTCGTTGGCCGCGCGTGCCTGAAAATGCCCCAGGGGCTGCAGTCGTGATTCCTCGATGCTCAGGCCGATCTCCTCTTCGAGCTCACGGCAAAGTGTCTGCAGCGGTGTCTCGTTCGATTCGGTCTTGCCGCCCGGCAGCATGAAGATGTGGCTGCCACGCTTACGTACGACCAGCAATCGGCCGCTCTCATCGAACAGGCAAGCTGCAGCAATTTTCAGAATGGGAGTGAACATACGGGGTCTCTCGTTATCGTGACATAACGCCAGGAGCGTCTTGTTTCGGTTGTAGCGCTGCAGGCGGCAGGCGAGTGATTCGGGCAGTCGCGCCGGCTCATGAAAGCCCAGCTGCGTATAGAACCCGCTCAGCTTTGGCTCACAGAACAGCCAGACAGGTCCATCGCAGCTGGCCAGCGCGCGCTTCACCAGCCGCTGCGCCAGCCCCTGGTTGCGCTGCTTCGGTGCCACCAGCAAGCCCGTCAGCCAATGCCCGTGCTCCACGGGCGTCAAGCACAACCCTGCAACGATCCCGGAGTGCTCGGCGACCCAGCAGCGCGCGTTGGCCGGCACGCGCATGTGGCTGCGATGGGCGCGATAGAACTTCTTGAGCAACAGGCTGCATTCAGTCGGCAACTGACGCATTGGGTAGTCGAACATGGGCATCCCCAAAGGCGCTGGACATGGTAACCGATTTGGCTGAACAGGCCGGCCCGGCAGGTCTCGCCGCGACCCCGACTGCGCCCACGATCCGTTTATCCGACGACTGCAATTTTTCGTCGTTGCGCAGGTTCTTAAACACAACAGCCCCTCCAACAAAGGACATAACAATATGTTGGATCTACTGATCGTGGCCGCATTCATCCTGTACGGTCTCGGCTCTGGCCTGCGCGCACGCGGCAAGGCCTCTCAGAGTCTCGACGAATACTTTCTCGCCGGCAGAACCATAAAGGGTTGGAAGGCCGGCTTCTCTATGGGCGCTACCCAGTTCGCCGCCGACACCCCGCTTCTGGTGACCGGCCTGGTGGCCACCGCCGGCATTTTTGCGTTGTGGCGACTCTGGATCTACGGGCTTGCATTTCTGCTAATGGCGTTCGTCTTCGCCGCAGGCTGGCGCCGAGCCGGGGTGCTGACCGATGCCGAGTTGACGCGCGTGCGCTACAGCGGCAAAGGCGTTACGCCTCTGCGCTTGCTGAAGGCCATCTACTACGGGACGGTGATCAATTGCGTGGTGCTGGCCATGGTGCTGGTGGCAGCCATTCGTATTGCCGAGGTGTTTTTGCCGTGGCATCTCTGGCTGCCGGCGGGGCTGTACGATCCCATCGTTGCGTTCATCAGCAGCAGCGGCATCCAGCTGGGCGAAAGCATCACCGGGCTGGATCCGGCGATGATGAGCGCCAACAACCTCATATCGATCCTGCTCATACTCGCGTTTACCGCCATGTACTCGATCACCGGCGGGCTTCGTGCCGTGGTGCAGACGGACGTCGTGCAGTTCAGCCTAGCGATGATCGGAACCTTGCTTTACGCCTGGTTCGTCGTCGATGCCGCCGGCGGCCTGGGAGGCTTGACGGATCGCATCGTCGATCTCTATGGCGCCGACCAGGCCGGCAAGATGCTGTCGTTCGCTCCGCCGTCCAATGCCGGCGAGGCGTTGATGCCATTTCTGGTGATTGTCGGGTTGCAGTGGTTCTTTCAAATGAACTCCGACGGCACCGGTTATCTGGCGCAGCGAAGCATGGCCTGTCCGACCGACCGGGACGCCCGTATCGCGGGGCTGGTGTTCACCTGGCTGCAGATTTTCCTGCGTAGCCTGTTCTGGATGGCGATTGCCGTCGGGCTGCTGGTGCTCTATCCGTTCACACCCGCCGAAATGGCCGGCGATGGCTTCGCGGCGGGGCGCGAGGCGTTGTTCGTCCAGGGGATCGAGGACCTGCTACCGCCGGGTGTCCGCGGCCTGATGCTGGTCGGCTTGCTCGCGGCGCTGGCCTCGACGGTCGATACGCATTTAAATTGGGGCGCGTCCTACTGGAGCAACGACGTGTATGGCGGCGTGTTCGCGCCGCACGTGCTCAAGCGCAAGCCAAGAGATCGCGAGCTGGTGGTCGTGGCGCGCCTGTCCAACGTGCTCATACTGGTGATTGCGATGATCATCATGGCCAACCTGGGATCGATTCAGACGGCGTGGTTCATTTCCTTGCTGTTCGGCGCGGGCATGGGGTCGGTGCTGGTGCTGCGATGGCTCTGGGAGCGGATCAATCTGTATTCGGAGCTGACCGCGATGGCCGTCTCGCTGATCACGGCGCCATTGCTGCTCTATTACCTGGGCACCGATCCCGAGCAGGAGTGGATACGCCTGGGCATCATGGCGTTGACCACCACGACCGCCGCCATCCTGGTCACCTTCATAACGCCTGCGACGGACGATGCGACGCTCAAGCGTTTCTACCATCGGGTGCGTCCCTTCGGTTTCTGGCGGCATGCCGCGATGCTCAATGGGGTCAGTGCGAGCGTGTCGATCAGAGCGTTGGGCAAACGTCTGTTTGCAGTGACGGTCACGGCTGTTTCGCTGTTCTCGTTGCTGGTGGGTGTGGGCCGCTTGATGTTCCCACCGCCGGATGGAAGCGCGCTGATCAGCTGGCTATGCCTTGGCGTCGGGCTTGTGCTCATACCGGTCTGGTTGCGCATCGTCATGGGGCGAGACTTCGATACGGATCCGGAAGATGAATGCTTGCCTGAAGAAGTGACGGCCAGCCAAACCGACCCCGCCTGATCGAATGTTCCGTACCTTTTATCGCCGTTTCGTTAGTTGCATTGGCGTAAGTTTAAAGATCGAAGTGAGTTAACTAACGAAACGGTTAACAAATTAAAAAGTTATTTAAAACCAGCTACTTGGATGATGTACTTAAAATAAAGTGAACAGCCGGGATTCGCTCATGTCACTAGTAATACGCAGCGCGTGGAGCGTCGATGCGTATTTCGCCATAGTAAGAACAAGAGGTGTTGTCATGAACCGACTTTTCAAAACTTCCCTCCTGGTTGCCGCCATGCTTCCCGCCTTCGCAGTTGCCGCTCCGGTGGCGGGCGATCGCGAAGTTACATTGAGTGGCGCGGGCAGCAGCGACAAGAACTTCGACGATACAGTGTTCTCCGTACAAGGTAGTTGGGGTACTTATCTGGACGAATCTTCCATGTGGGGCGTTCGGCAAACCGTCAACGCACGGGATTCGGAGGGGGAGAGCGTCCAGTTCGATGGCTCCACCCGAGTGTTCTACGACTATCACTTCGGCAGTGGCAAGGCTCGTCCGTTCGTGGGCGTGAGCCTTGGTGGACTGTACGGTGAAGAGGTGGACGAGACGTTCATGGGCGGGCCTGAGCTGGGTATCAAGTACTGGGTTCAGGACAAAACCTTCATTACGGCGATGGCTGAATATCAGTTCCTGTTCAAGAGCGGGAGCGATGCTCGGGATCGCTACGATGACGGTGCGTTCTTCTATAGCGTGGGTATTGGCTACAATTATTGAGACGCAACGAGTGCGATGCCTTGAGCGGCGTCGCACTTCCCGCCTGTTGCGCTCTTCTTTAGTTCCTATGTCGTTTCGTTTGTTTTGCATCGCGCCGTGGTCGGCTGGCGCTCAGCCTTCCACCAGCTCTTTCAGAAAGTTCTGCAAAGCAAGTCCCGGTTCGTCATCTTCGGATGTGATCATTCGTATTCCCCATTGGCTGAGAATCTCTTCCTGCACAGGGTTTGGTTTGTGCGAAAACACGTAGGATATTGGCCGAACACCTAAGGTCTCGTGTTCGTTCCACATCTTCGAGAGTTTGTAGAACAGCAATCGGATGTTGGTATCGGAGAGGCTATAGCCGATAAACAGAACGGCCTTGCTCAGGGTGTCGGCACGCAATTTGATATCGAGCGGCGTTTCGAACTGCAGCCGCTCGTAATAGCTTGTTTCATCCAGCACGATCGATGCGTCGTCGTCGAAGTCGCCATGGAACTTGACGATCTGTCTGACCCCGTCGCGCGCCTTTACCAGATCGCCGGCATTGGCGATCTTGATATAGCTGACGCCGTGAGCGTCATGGGCATTTTCCAACCAGCGGTCGTAGTTGGTTGTGTAAATGGCCGGGAATCGGCCCTGCACAATCAGCCGGTGGATCTCCGAGTCGCGGATTTCGATGTTCTTGTGCCACTCGCGATCCATCCAGCTGCGCAGGGGACCGATATTGCCTTTTTTGATGCGGTAGTACTCGGCGAGCGAAAGGAAGTTTCCGTAGGTGTCGAAGACGTCGGGATCGTAATCGAGCTGCAGGGCGATTTCATCGATCAGGTTGCGCCAGGGTGGCAGCCCGATATTGGCCGATACGCCTGAGCCAACAAAAAGTATCAGGCGGTTGTGCCGGTACGCCTCCAGGAGCTTCTGCATCGAGTACCTCTCTCAGACCGCACGCAGATGAGCGACGAATGCTTCCAGCGCTCGTCGGCGCATGGACAGGTCGTTATGCACGCCGCCCAACTGGGCGAAGGTGCAGGCGTAGCCGTCCGGTATGAAGACGTTGTCCCATTCGAAGCCCTCGTTACCTGCCGGCTCGCGGGAAATCCTGCCGGTCACTTCGCCCTTGAACACGTGCCGCTTGCGTCCGTCGCAGTACCCGATCAGCGTGCGTGCCACCGCTGAGGGATCGTCCAGGTTGCCGATCAGTTCGGAGAAACGCACCGCATGCAGCCGATCCCAGAACGTCTGCGTGAGCCCACCGGGAAAGCCGTTCAGGCTGTTGATGAACAGACCGGAGTGCTCGACGAATACCGGCTTGCCGATCAGCTTGAAGGCATCGAGAAGCTTGTCGTGGATCAGTTGGCCGAGATCTTCGGTTTGCGTTTCGACGATCCGCACCGGAAACGGGATGATCTCGATACCGCTGTGTCCGAGAAATTCAGCGGCATCGCGGATCTTGTGTTCGTTGACCGAAGCGAAGCGGATCTTCATGTCATTACCTGGCGGCGCTGTTCGACATCCGATTAGCGCAGGGCACGCATCGTGACCCTGCACTGGGTATGACGCAGCGGCCGGCTCAGGGTTCGACTATTGCGTTCAGGTCACGATCGCAGGGGGATCAGCGAGACACCGGGCAGCCCGATCGGCCCGCCTGGATGATGCGCTCTGCCGGCACCCGCAGCTGCGTCAGCAGGTAGCTGGCGAACGCTGGTGTGTAAGGTTGCCGGTCGATGGCGCGAGCCATGCACTCGAGCCAGGCGTCGCGCTCGGCTTCTGCGATCGTCCAGCGGGTATGGAACTGCGGGATGCTGATGCTGCCGTACCGTTCTGCGTAACGACGCGGCCCGCCTAGCCAGCCACAGAGAAATGCCGCCAGCCGCGCACGGGGTTCATCCAGCTGCGCCGGGTAGAGGCGCCGCACACAGGCGGCGCTTTCGGTCTCGTCCATGATTCGATAGAAGTCGGCAACCAGCCGCTCGATGCCGGCTTCACCGCCGGCGGCCTGATAGGAAGCGTCACCGACGCCGAACGGAACTGGGTGCAATGGTTGCATGGCTGTGCCTTGGTTCGCAGTGAAATAGCCGTGGCGCGGAATTGATCCAGGGCAATAGAACGGATCCTGGCACACCGGCTTGGAAGGGCGTTGGTCTATGCTGTATTCAACAGTCGATGGAGGCCCGCAATGCGCAATATTCTTCTAGCTTATGACGGTTCGGACAACGCCAAACGAGCCCTTCAGTACATCATCGATTTTGCCGCCGAAGCGCCGAAACCGCCTCAGGTGCACGTGCTCAATGTGCAGCAAGAGCCCGTACTCTATGGCGAATTCGTCACCTCGGACACGGTCGAGGAACTGAACAGGAGCTTTCTCGAAAAATCCAAACGCACCCTGGCAGAAGCCGCTACGGCGTTGCAGACGGCCGGCATTGCGCACGAGACCCACGCCATCCTGGGCAACGTGGCCCAGCAGGTGAACGATGCGGTTCAGCGCCTGGGTTGCGACACCGTGGTAATGGGCACCCGCGGCATGGGCAGTTTTAGCGGCATGCTGATGGGGTCGGTCGCCAACCGTGTCGTGCACGAGGTCTCGGTACCGGTACTGCTGGTGAAGTAACCGGTACCGCCTCGCCGGCCTGGGTCAGTCCTGCTTGCCCTTGAGCAGGTCACTCAGGTTGGCGAAGGCCTTGAAGGTTTCTTTGGGACCCAGATCGCTGCCAGGCTTGGCTTCGGCATAGTACTGGTTGTCGGTATAGCGCGCGTGTTCGTTATCGTGGCAATACAGGCACAGCAGCTCCCAATTGGAGCCGTCTTCCGGGTTGTTATCGTGGTTGTGGTCCTTGTGATGGACCGTCAGCTCGCTCAACCGCTTGCCCGAGAACTCCCGGGCACAGCGCCCGCAGACCCAGGGGTACATCTTCAACGCCTTTTCGCGATAGCCCTGCTCGCGCTGGGCGTAGGGCGTGTTCGGTTTGTTGCTCATCGGCTTGCCTCGTTCTGACTCGCTTACGCGACAGTTGGACTGTCAGCCAGCCAGGCCGACATAGACATTCTGCACGTCGTCGTGGGCGTCGATAGCTGCAAGAAACGCCTCGACTTCCTCGAGTTGCGCCTCGGTCAGGGTGGTGACCGGGTTCTTCGGACGATAGCCCAGTTGCGCCGACTGCACGGCAAACCCCTGTTCAGGCAGGGCACGGCAGACCGTGTCCAGGTCCGTCACGTCACTGATGAACAGTGTCGCGCCGTCCTCGGCCGGCTCGAAGTCCTGTGCGCCGGCTTCGATAGCGGCCAGTTCGGGGTCGGCATCAGCGGCGGTTGGCGACGCTTCGATCAGGCCACAGTGATCGAAGTCCCAGGCCACCGAGCCGGATGCGCCGAGCTGGCCCTTGCGGAACAGCATCCGTATCTCTGCCACGGTGCGGTTGACGTTATCGGTCAGGCACTCGACGATCAGCGGCACCTGGTGCGGCGCGAAACCCTCGTAGGTGGTGCGCTCGTAGTTGACGCTCTCACCCAGCAGACCGGCGCCTTTCTTGATGGCGCGCTCCAGGGTCTCGCGAGGCATCGAGGCCTTCTTGGCCTGTTCAACCACCAGCCGCAGGCGAGGGTTCATGTCCGGGTCGGCGCCACTGCGAGCGGCGATCATGATTTCCTTCGACAGCTTGCCGAAGGTGCGTCCCTTCGCGTTGGCAGCCGCTTCCTTATGTTTCGCTTTCCACTGTGCGCCCATGGTTACTCTCGTGTCGGATGCGGGATTGGGTGTGTCCACCGTTGGATGTCGATTCTAGCCGTTGCTGCTGCTACAGGCACGGCCTGAGCGAGTGGTCGACTGTATGGCCTATTTGCCCGCTCGCTGTATGTGTGCGGCAACGCCGGGTGCGGGCTTTAATGGCTTCTTTGCCTGCGGAGAAACAGCCATGTCGCCAAAGGACCTGTTGCTGGCCTTGGTCGTGATCATTGTCTGGGGCATGAACTTCGTCGTCATCAAGGTGGGGCTGGACGATATCCCGCCCATGCTGCTGGGCTGCCTGCGCTTCCTGCTTGCGGCGTTTCCCGCCATTTTCTTCATCAAGCGCCCGCAACTGCCGCTGCGCTGGTTGCTGGCCTATGGCACGACCATCTCGCTGGGGCAGTTCGCGTTCCTGTTCTCCGCGATGAAGGCCGGCATGCCGGCCGGGCTGGCTTCGCTGGTGCTGCAATCCCAGGCGTTTTTCACCCTGTTCTTCGCAGCGCTGCTGCTCGGTGAGCGATTGCGGGCGACCAATCTGATCGGACTGTTGATTGCAGCCGGCGGACTGTTGCTGATTGGTCTGCAGGGCGATCGCAGCATGACGCTGGCCGGCTTCGTGCTGACCATTTGCGCGGCGTCGATGTGGGCGCTGGGCAACATTGTCACGCGCAAGGTCGGCAAGGTGAATCTGGTTGGGCTGGTTGTGTGGGGCAGCCTGATTCCGCCGATTCCGTTCTTCGTTCTGTCCTGGCTGCTGGAAGGGCCGCAGCTGATCGCAAGTGCGCTACAGGGAATTGGTCTGAACTCGATCTTGGTGCTGGTGTACCTGGCGTTCGGGGCGACCATCCTTGGCTACGGATTGTGGAGCCGACTGCTGTCGCGCTACCCAGCCAATACCGTGGCGCCGTTCTCGCTGCTGGTGCCGGTTGTCGGGCTGACCTCGGCTGCGTTGTTGCTGGACGAGCATCTGGGCCTGTTGCAGGCCATCGGGGCGCTGCTGGTGATGCTGGGACTGATCGTCAACGTGGGCGGGGGCTGGCTGGCCGGTCGCTTGCGTACAGCATTCGGTGGCTCACCGGCGTGACGGCAAAAACGCCCCGCACGGGGCGGGGCATTGGCGATTCACGACAGACTCAGCGAGCAGCGTGGGTGCCCAGCAGAGAGGTCGTTCCGTTGGCTTTATCCCGTTTGGCCGCACGCTTTTCCTGTGCGGTCTTCAGCGGCTTCTTTTTCACGTTCTTCTTTGTATCCATACTCTTGCTCATGATGACGCCTCGCGGTGAGTGGCTGAGTTGTGCCTCCCTGCGGTGGTCTGCTGTGTGGCTGCGGTACCTCGCTGAGCGTGGATGATCGGAGTCTGGATGATCGGGATTGCGATGAGTCGAGACTACGCCTCATTGGCAGGGTTGGATAGCGACGCTTTTGCGGCGCGGCGCCCCCGGTAATGCGCCTGATCAGCACGCGCGGCTCATTACCCAGGCAAGCCAACTCGGCGCTGCCGGTTGCGTTTTTATGGGCGGCTCCGGCTGACCGCTCGGTAACCTTGCGCGCATTGATCACGCTGCTATCGGCTGCTTCGACGGCCGAACTCAATTGCCTCCGCGCACTGGCACTGCCATCTGGCGCGATACCGGTCAGAACAATGATTGCTGATCCAGCTGACGGCGCCTCGAGTCCAGGCGCTGGCGGAAGCGTTTGCGATATTCCAGCGCCAGCGGCTCGAGCTCGACGAGCTGGGCCAGCCCGCTGTCGGCAGTCGTTTCGTCGATGAAGCTGCGCCAGACATGCGCGACGCTGACGGACGGATGTGGACGGTCGACCAGGCAGAGCGGGGCAGCGATGGCGACCTCGCCGGGTTCCAGGGTGCGGTAAAGCCAGCCGGTCCTGCCGCTCCTGGCCAGCTGACGTGCCAGACCGCGGGCATCATGGCGACGATCGAGATTGATGCATGGCGAACGCGGCTGGCTCACCTCGATCAATGCTTCGCCCCAGCGAAAGCGGTCGCCGATACACACCTGATGCTCGCGAAGACCTTCGGTTGAGAGGTTCTCGCCGAGCGCGCCGGGGCCGATCTGCAGGTGCGGATAGAGGCTGCGCCAATGCCTGTAGTGTTCAGCCGGGTAGTGGCAGAGGCTGCGATCCGGCCCGCCATGAAAGCGTCGATCCGCCACCCGGTCACCGCGCAGACCTTCTTTATCGAGCCAGACAGGCCGCTGCGCCAGCCGCTTGTCGATGCCGGTGGATTTCTCTGTGCCGGGCAGGCGTGACAGTTGCTCGCGCAGAAAAGGCCCCTCAACCGGCCATTGCCTGTTCGTTTCTTCATGCATCTGCTGCGCTCCCCATGGGCCGGACAAATCGGCTCGATGACCTGCGTCGGCACGCCGGCGTTCGACTGCCGAGACGTGCCGAGCGGTCAATCTTCGTTGAGGCGGGCCAACTCGCGGCGAACCATCGCGGCGTATTCCGGCGGGCTGAGTCGATAAAGCTCGGCGGCCACCCAGTCCAGCCAGCGCGATCCCAGTGCCGGCCGTTGTGCAAGCAAGCGCTGCGCATCGGCAGTCGCTCGTTCGGCATGTCTCTGGTGAAATTCTGTCCGGTTCATATGGCTTCGCTCGTGGCTGGGTCGAGAATTCTAAACGACCGGGCTCGACGTGCGTCCTGCGGTCTTGGTAAAGCCGGCGGGCCGCGCTAGGCTCGCGGTACTTTCACCAGCGAGAGCGTTACATGCCCCGGCCAGTCAATTTCAAGGACAAGATTTCCCGCCAGCGGCGCCATGGTCGTGCGGAGCCGGGGTCGAAGGCATCCGAGGGTGACCTGGCGCTGGTCATCGATCAATTCGAAAGCGATCGCGGCCGCATTATCAACTCGGCCGCGGTGCGTCGCTTGCAACAGAAGACGCAGGTGTTCCCGCTGGAGCGCAATGCCGCGGTTCGTAGCCGCCTGACGCATTCTCTGGAGGTGCAGCAAACCGGGCGCTTCATCGTCCGCACGCTGTACAAGCAGCTCGGCGCCAGGGCCAGCGAATTCGGGCTCGACGGGCTGGAGGGCGCGCTGGAAAGCCTGGTGGAAATGACCTGCTTGATGCACGACATCGGCAACCCGCCATTCGGCCATTTTGGTGAATTCGCCATTGGGGAATGGTTCGGCGACAACCTGGAGTCGTTGTTCGAGGTTGCCGTACCGGTTGGGCAGGGCGATGCGGCGCTACGCCAGCGCATGCTCGCCGATCTCAAGCAGTTCGAAGGCAATGCCCAGGCGATTCGGCTGGTGGTCAGCCTGTTGCGACTGAACCTGACCTATACCCAGACGGCCGGCCTGCTCAAGTATGTCCGTGCGGCCTATGCGGCAAAGCCCGTCAAGGGGACGCCGGGTGCTTATCTGTATAAGAAGCCGGGTTTCTATCTGTCTGAGGAGCCTTTCATCAACGATCTGCGAGCCGCGCTGGACCTGCAGCCCGGCACCCGTCATCCGGTCGCCTACATCATGGAAGCAGCAGATGACATCGCCTATTGTCTGGCCGACATCGAGGATTCGGTAGAGAAGGGCATCTTCACCATCGAGCAACTGTCGCAACTGCTGCTGGCCAAGTTCGCCGAGCATGGCTCGCCGGAGGAGCCGATCGCGGCTACCGGTCGCAGCTTCCGCAGCATGGTGGCCTATGCCGAATCGCGTGCGCAGAAGGAGCCGATCAACAAGGTCGGCGAGTTCTTCATCTGGCTGCGGGTGAACCTGGTCCACCCACTGGTGCAGCACGCGGCCCAGCAGTTCATCGAGAACATCGAGGCGGTGTACCACGGCACCCTGGATCGGGCGTTGCTCGAAGATGCAAGCCTGTGCAATGCCATCGTCCAGACGTTCAAGGACGTTGCGATGGATCGGGTCTTCTGCCATCGCGAGGTGGAGACGCTGCAGTTGCAGGGTTATCGCATTCTCAAGGGCCTGCTCGATGCCTATGCACCCTTGCTGCGTGTGGCCCCGGCCACTTTCCAGGCGCTGACCGAGGGCAGGTGTCGCAGCGAACCCTACCTGCAGATGCTGGCCCGGCGGTTACCCAGCCAGTTGATCAAGGCCTACGACGAGGCGATGAAAGCGCATGCCGAAGACGCACCCGACTGGCCGCTTTGGGAGTTCTATTACCGCTGCCGGTTGCTGCTCGACTTCGTCAGCAGCATGACCGATCAACTGGCGCAGGACGAGTACCGCATCCTTTCCGCCCTGTAGCCCCCGTTCGGCCTAGCTCGGCCTCTCGTTCTCGCGTGGCAGCGCCCATTGGCCACTGCGCACCCTCGGCGCTGCCTGCGCCAACTTGGCTCACGGATGCCGTTTCGCTGGTACAAACCTTGCAGCCGTCTGGTGCGCTGGTGCTGGCCTTGCCCTCGAATAGGGCGTCGGCTGGGCATAGGTACCGCTGGGTGGTTGCGCTAAGCCAATGAAACAGAAGGCAATCGCAGATACGGGCGACGAGCTTGCACTACCACCCGCGTTGAACGGTGGCGAACCTCGAGCCGGGTCGTGACACATCATGGTGCGCGTATCTGGTGAGGCTGGCCGTTTTGGTGCGTTTCACTCGGCAGGAAAGCAGTCAATGGAAAATCCGAGTAGTGCGGTAGAAGTATTGGTGCATGGTGCCAACACGCTGTTCCTCCTGATGGGCGCGGTGATGGTGCTGGCGATGCACGCGGGGTTCGCCTTTCTCGAAGTCGGTACGGTACGCCTGAAGAACCAGGTCAACGCGCTGTCGAAGATCATTGCTGACTTCGCCGTGTCGACACTGGCGTACTTTTTCATCGGCTACTGGGTCGCCTACGGGGTGACCTTCATGCATCCGGCCGACCAGTTGGTCGTCGAGAACGGCTACTCGCTGGTGAAATTCTTCTTTTTGCTGACCTTTGCCGCGGCGATACCCGCAATCATCTCGGGAGGGATCGCCGAGCGCGCGCGTTTCGGCCCTCAGCTGTGCGCGACGCTGCTGATCGTTGCCTTCGTTTATCCGTTCTTCGAAGGCCTGATGTGGAACGGCAATTTCGGTCTGCAAGCCTGGCTGCAAACACGTTTCGGTGCCCTGTTCCATGACTTCGCCGGATCGGTGGTGGTGCATGGCATGGGTGGGTGGCTGGCGCTTGGCGCGGTCACGCTGCTGGGGCGGCGCAACGGCCGCTACCGCGACGGAAGGGTGGTGGCATTCGCGCCTTCGAACATTCCGTTTCTGGCGTTGGGGTCGTGGATCCTGATCGTCGGCTGGTTCGGCTTCAACGTCATGAGCGCCCAGACGCTCGAGGGCGTCAGCGGGCTGGTGGCGATCAACTCCCTGATGGCCATGGTGGGCGGTACGGCCGCGGCCTGGGTCGTCGGGCGCAACGATCCGGGCTTTCTGCACAACGGACCGTTGGCGGGGTTGGTGGCGGTGTGTGCCGGCTCCGACGTGATGCATCCGGTTGGTGCTCTGGTGACCGGCGTGATGGCTGGCGCCCTGTTTGTCTGGACTTTCACCGCGGCGCAGAACAAGTGGAAGATCGACGATGTGCTCGGGGTGTGGCCATTGCACGGCCTCTGTGGTGTCTGGGGCGGCCTGGCTTGTGGCATCTTCGGTCAGCAGGCAGCGGGCGGTCTTGGCGGCGTCAGCCTGTTCAGCCAGCTGGTTGGCTCGGCGCTTGGCGTGCTCATTGCCCTGGCGGGAGGATTGCTGGTTTACGGCCTGCTCAAGGGGAGCGTAGGCATCCGGCTGAGCCAGGAAGATGAGTTCAACGGGGCGGATCTCTCCATCCACCGGATCGGTGCGCTGAGCAACGACTGAACCACTTGCTGCAGACGCGCGTCGTGAGGCCAGCGGCGGGCGTCGTCAGCTATCTTCAGGTCGCAGTGGTTTTGCCAGGGCCGTAGGCGCGCATAAACAGGTCGATGCAGTCCTTCACATGGCGGTCCGCCTCCTCGGAGCTTGGCGGCTCCGCACATCCGATCAGCAAACGAAAATGCGCAGCACCCTTGATCAGCGAACAGAAATGCTCTGCTGCACGCATTGGCTCGTTTGCGCGCAGCATGCCGCGCTGGTTGGCCTGGATCAGTAGACGTTCCAGGTCCAGCAGCAAGCGCTGCGGGCCGGCCTCGAAAAACATCCGTGACAATGCCGGATTCTGCGTTGCCATAGCCACCATGACGCGATGCAGCCCAACGGACTCCGGGCTGTTGACCAGCGCCTGGAAGGCTTGACCGATATTCAACAGCACCTCGCTGATCGCGCTGCCATCCTCGATCACGAACAGCTTGCGAGGCAGGCGTGTTTCGCAGGTGCTTTTCACTGCCTCGCCAAAGAGCGCCTCCTTGTCCTTGAAGTGGCTGTACAAGGTGAGTTTGGAGACGCCGGCTTGCGCGGCGATGGCGTCCATGCTGCTGCCTTCGTAGCCGTTGCTGAGGAACAGGATCTGTGCGGCCGCCAGGATCGCCTCGCGCTTTGCGGGGTCCTTCGGGCGGCCCGGACCAGAGGGTACGGTGGGGATGGCTGTCATGTGCGCTTTTAATACTAGACTGGTGAGTTCGGTATTTTTACTATACCGCGCAGTATAAGTATTAGAACCCACGTATGACAGAGAGAGATCCGACGTGATCCGACGTGCCTTGCCCTTCCTCGGTGCCATTGGTTTCGCCCTGCTAGCCGGTTGTGGCGATAGCGAACCTGAGCAACTCTCGACGCGTCCGGTAATGGTGGTTCAGCCCCAACCGGCAGGCGAGGCCTTCGAAAGCTATCCGGGCGAGGTGCACGCTCGCTACGAGCCCGAGCTGGCCTTCCGGATCGCAGGCAAGGTTGCCGAGCGGCTGGTCGAAACCGGTGATCGCGTGCGCAAGGACCAACCGCTTGCACGGCTCGATCCGCAGGACGTGCGGCTACGACTCGAAGGCATCCGCGCCCAGGTTGCCGCCGCCGAGGCCAATCTGCGCGTCGCCCGTGCCGAACATCAGCGCTACAAGACGCTGATGGACCGGCAACTGGTCAGCCGGTCGCAGTTCGATGCGTCAGAAAACGCCTACCGCTCCGCCCAGGCGCGCTTGCAACAGGCACGCTCCGAGTTCGATGTGGCGCGCAATCAGGTCGACTACGCCGTTCTTCGGGCGCCCAGCGATGGCGTCATCGCTCAGCGTCGGATCGAGGTCGGCCAGGTCGTCGCCGCCGGGCAAACGGCATTTGTGCTGGCGGCTGACGGCGAGCGTGAGGTGGCGATCAACCTGCCGGAGCAGGCGCTGGATCGTCACTCGGTGGGTCAGAAGGTATCGGTGGAAATCTGGTCGCAGCCGGGCAAGCAGTACCCAGGGCAGATTCGCGAGTTGTCGCCGGCAGCTGACCAGCAATCGCGTACCTACTCGGCACGTGTCGCCTTCGATGACGCGCAAGTGCCCGCAGAACTGGGGCAGAGCGCCTTGGTGTCGATTCGTCGCAACGGCGAGGTGCCGTTGGCCGTGCCGCTTTCGGCGGTGACCGCCGAGCGCGGCGAGGCCTTCGTCTGGCGGGTGAAGCCGGACGCTACACTGGAGCGGGTCAATGTCGAGACTGGGCCTTTCGGTGAAACCTGGGTGCCCATTCTCAGCGGCTTGCAGGCCGATGACTGGGTAGTGCTGGCCGGCGTGCAGATGCTTCACGAAAACCAACCGGTGAGGGCCATCGATCGAGACAACCGTCCGGTCGTCCTGGCGGCGCAGGAGTAATCGCTATGCGCTTCAATCTCTCCGCCTGGGCGCTGGGCAACCGGCAGATCGTCCTCTACCTGATGCTACTGATGGCTGTCGTTGGCGCGCTGTCGTACAGCAAGCTCGGCCAGAGCGAGGACCCGCCGTTCACGTTCAAGGCCATGGTGATCCAGACCCAGTGGCCCGGCGCCACGGCCGAGGAAGTTTCCCGGCAGGTCACCGAGCGCATCGAGAAGAAACTGATGGAAACCGGCGAGTACGAGCGCATCGTTTCCTTCTCGCGGCCAGGCGAGTCCAACGTGACCTTCATGGCACGCGACTCGCTGCATTCGGAGCAGATACCCGACCTCTGGTATCAGATCCGCAAGAAGATCGGCGACATCCGTCATACCTTGCCTGCGGACATTCAGGGCCCGTTCTTCAACGACGAATTCGGCACTACCTTCGGCAATATCTACGCGCTGACCGGCCAGGGCTTCGACTACGCGATACTCAAGGACTACGCCGACCGTATTCAGCTGCAACTGCAGCGGGTGAAGAATGTCGGCAAGGTCGAGCTGATAGGCCTGCAGGACGAAAAGATCTGGATCGAGCTTTCCAACGTCAAGCTGGCGGGGCTGGGCCTGCCGCTGGAAGCGGTTCGGCAGGCGCTGGAGGCGCAGAACGCCGTCATGTCCGCCGGTTTCGTGGAAACGCCAAGCGATCGCGTTCGGCTGCGGGTGACCGGCAGCTTCGAGACGGTCAAGGAAATCCGCGATTTCCCGATTCGGGTGGCCGGCAGCACGTTCCGCATCGGCGACGTGGCGGAAGTCTATCGCGGCTTCAACGATCCACCGGCGCCGCGCATGCGCTTCATGGGCGAACCGGCGATTGGGCTGGCCGTGTCGATGAAGGCCGGGGGCGACATCCTGATGCTGGGAGAGTCGCTGCAAAGCGAGTTCTCCCGGCTGCAACAGGAGTTGCCGGCCGGCATGGAGCTGCGCAAGGTTTCCGACCAGCCGGCCGCTGTGAAGACCAGCGTCGGTGAGTTCGTGCGGGTGCTGGTCGAGGCGTTGGCGATCGTGTTGCTGGTGAGCTTCTTCTCGCTCGGCGTGCGTACCGGCCTGGTTGTCGCGCTGTCGATTCCGCTGGTGCTGGCGATGACCTTCGCGACCATGCATTACCTCGATATCGGCCTGCACAAAATCTCGCTGGGCGCGCTGGTGCTGGCGCTCGGGCTGATGGTGGACGACGCGATCATCGCGGTGGAGATGATGGCGATCAAGATGGAGCAAGGCTTCGACCGGCTCAAGGCGGCCAGCTATGCCTGGACCAGTACGGCGTTCCCGATGCTCACCGGCACCCTGATTACCGCGGCCGGGTTTCTGCCGATCGCGACCGCGCAGTCGAGTACCGGCGAATACACGCGCTCGATCTTTCAGGTAGTGACCATTGCCCTGATCGCCTCGTGGATCGCGGCGGTGATGTTCGTCCCGCTGCTGGGCGAGAAGTTGCTGCCGGATCTTGCCAAGCGCCATGCGCTGAAACATGGCGGCAACGAGCAGGGCCACGATCCTTACTCGACGCCTTTCTATCAGCGGGTTCGGCGCGTGATTCGCTGGTGCGTACGCCGACGCAAGACGGTGATCGTGCTGACGTTGCTGGCGTTCGTCGGCGCGGTCGGGCTGTTCCGCATTGTTCCGCAGCAGTTCTTTCCGGCCTCCGGCCGCCTTGAGCTGATGGTGGACCTGAAACTGACGGAGGGTGCGTCGCTCAAGGCCACCGAAGCCGAGGTGCACCGCCTCGAAGACATGCTCAAGGCGCGCGCGGGCATCGACAACTACGTCGCCTACGTTGGCAGTGGCTCGCCACGCTTCTACCTGCCACTGGATCAGCAGTTGCCGGCCACCAGCTTTGCCCAGATCGTGGTACTGGCTGACAGTATCGAGCAGCGCGAAGCGCTGCGTAGCTGGTTGATCGAGCGGTTGCGAGAGGATTTCCCGACGCTGCGAGGCCGCGTCAGCCGGCTCGAAAACGGACCGCCGGTGGGTTATCCGGTGCAGTTCCGGGTAACGGGCGAGCACATCGATATCGTGCGCAAGCTGGCCCGTGAGGTCGCGGCAAAGGTGCGCGAAAACCCGTACGTGGCCAACGTGCACCTGGACTGGCAGGAGCCGAGCAAGGTCGTCTGGCTGAATGTGGACCAGGACCGTGCACGGGCGCTGGGTGTGAGCACGGTGGAGCTGTCCAACTTCCTCAGGCGCACCTTTACCGGGGTCACCGCCGGTCAGTTCCGTGAGGACAATGAGCTGATCGAGATCCTGCTGCGCGGCACCTCGCGTGAACGTGAGACGCTGTCGATGTTGCCGAGTCTGGCGATTCCTACGGCCAGCGGGCGCAGCGTGCCGCTGTCTCAGGTCGCCACCCTCGAGTATGGCTTCGAGGAAGGTGTGATCTGGCACCGCAATCGCCTGCCGACGGTGACCGTGCGGGCCGATATATATGGCGATGAACAACCCGCCTCGCTGGTGAAGCAGATCGAGCCGACGCTTGCGGATATCCGCAGCGCGCTGCCCGGTGGCTATCTGCTGGAAGTGGGGGGAACGGTCGAAGACTCCAGCCGCGGCCAGGCCTCGGTGAACGCCGGCATGCCGCTATTCGTCATCGTCGTGGTCAGCTTGCTGATGCTTCAGCTCAAGAGCTTCTCACGTTCGGCGATGGTTTTTCTCACCGCTCCGCTGGGGCTGATCGGCGTTGCGCTGTTCCTGCTGTTGCTCGGCAAGCCGTTCGGTTTCGTCGCCATGCTCGGCACCATCGCGTTGTCCGGGATGATCATGCGAAATTCGGTGATTCTGGTGGATCAGATCGAGCAGGATATCGCTGCCGGACAGGATCGCTTCAATGCCATCATCGACGCCACGGTCCGCCGTTTCCGGCCCATCGTGCTCACGGCCCTGGCTTCGGTGCTGGCGATGATTCCGCTGTCGCGCAGCGTCTTCTTCGGGCCGATGGCGGTGGCCATCATGGGTGGGCTGATAGTTGCCACGGCGCTTACGCTGCTGTTCCTGCCGGCGCTCTATGCCGCCTGGTTCCGGGTCAAGGAAGCGCGCTGACGTGGTATGCCGCCGGCGCCTAGACGCCGGCGGCTTGTAACAATTGCTCGGCTGCCGCTTTGGCCAGCAACGCCTGATCGCCAGGCCCTTCGATGTGCGCCATGCTCAGCGCGCCCTCGATGAGAAATTGCAGCTGCCGTGCCAGCTGCTCCGGCTGCGCTACATCGAGCGCTTCCAGCAGCTCGCGTAGATGCGTCTGGAATTGCTCCTTGTACGCGGCCGAGCGCTGATGGATCGGATGGTCGCGGTCATGGTATTCGGCCGCGGCATTGATGAACAGGCAACCGCAGAACGCGTTCGGGCTGTGAATCATCTCGTTCAAGCCGTCGAAGATCCCCAGCAATGCCTTGCGGGGCGGCAGCTTTTCGCGCGCTGCGCGCAATTTTGCCAGCATCGGCTGTTGACGGGCATCCAGCACGGCGAGAATCAGCTCTTCCTTCGATTTGAAGTGCTTGTACAGCGTCATCTTGGCCACGCCGGATTCGCTGAGAATCCGATCGATGCCAGTGGCGTGGTAGCCCTCTGTGTAGAACAGCCGCTCGGCAGTCCCGAGTAGCAGGTCGCGCTTGTTCGTAGCCATGTAGTTCTCCTTCGACGGCCATTATGCGGGAGCGATTTCGTTCCCTCCAATCGCGTCTCGGCGAAAGTGGTGCTTGAAGTGTACAGACAGGTCTGTCTATTATCTAGGCGTGCCTCGGTACACCCACCCATCTTTCACGGAGCGACACGATGAAACTCTACGACCTGACCCTTTCCGGCAACTGCTACAAGGCGCGCCTGTTTCTCGGCCTGATCGGCCAGCCGGTCGAACTGGTCCCGGTAGATCTGCTGAAAGGCGAGCACAAGCAGCCGCCGTTTCTCAGCCTCAACCCGCGCGGACAAGTGCCGGTCCTGGAGGATGGAGATATCCGGGTGGCGGACTCGCAAGCCATCCTCGTCTACCTGGCGCGGCGCTACGCCGATGAGGCCTGGTTTCCGCTCGATGCCATCACCCAGGCGAGTGTGGTTGGCTGGCTGAGCTTCGCCGCCAACGAAATGCATCATGGTCCGGCCACGGCGCGCGTAGCGCGCTTGTTCGGCCGGCCGATCGACGAAGCGCTGACATCGAGCCGAGCGCTGGCCGCGATGCAATTGCTCGAGCAGCGCCTGGCCGAACACACCTGGCTGGCCGGAACGTCCACTCCGACGATTGCCGACATCGCGGTGTACCCCTACGCGGGATTGGCCGGCGAAGGCGGTATCGACCTGGCACGGTACCCAGCTGTACGCGCGTGGTGCTCGCGCATCCGCGAACTGCCCGGTTACCTCGCCATGCCTGGCCTGGAATAGGAGGCCACCCATGAGCAGCCCCTTGCATGCCGGCGAGCAGTGCCTTCAAAGCCGCGCCGGCGCCCGCGGCACGGCGAAGCAGATCGGCACTCACATGATCCGCGCGTTCATGCCCGAGCAACATTGCGAGGCTTTTGCACCGTTGCCGGCATTGCTGGTCGCTGTGGCGGACGGTGAGGGGCAGCGGCATGCATCGATGTTCGGCAGCCCGGTCCGTGAAGCCCGCTGCGGGCTGCTGTTCGCTGGTTTCGCCAGCGGTGACCTGCTTCAAAAGGCGCCGGACGAGCTGATCGGGCCGGAGCAATACGCTACTTCGGGTACGACTCCGTCACCGTTCCAGCCTGGAACAGGAGTGTGAATCATGCGTCGCATGAGTTTGATCGGGTTGTTGCTCAGTATGCTGGTGGCAAGCGCGCAGGCGGCGGAGCTGCGTTTCAGTCTGGTTCGTACGGGACAGACCGAATCCAGCGGCGAGTTCGCTTGGCGCGATGGAGACTGGGTCGAGCCGCCCACGGTCAACCATATCGCGGTGCTGATCGAGCACCGAGGCAGCCGGCTGCTGTTCGGTACCGGGCTGGGGCGCCGGATCGATGCGCAGCTGGATAGCGAAATCCCCTGGCGAACGAAGCGCTACACAGCCGTGCGGCCGGCGCGCGATCAACTGAGCGATGACCTGGGCATCGACCGAGTAGTGCTGGGGTGTGCCCGTTGGGAGTATGCCTCCGGATTGGTGGATTTTGCCGATCTGCCGGTACTGGCCAGCCAGGAGAGCATTGACTACGCCAATACGGCTAAGCCGCCGGCTGTCCTGCCGGTGCAGTTCGCCCATGGCGTCAAATGGCAACCGCTGCGCTTCGAACGCCGCCCGTTTTACGGTTTCGAGGAGAGCCTTGACCTGTTTGGCGACGGCCGGATGGTGATGGTAAAACTGCCGGGGCACGGTGCGCTGGGGTTGTTTCTGAGGCTGGACGATGGACGCCGTTTCTTCTTCCGAGGGGACGCCGCGGATGCCGCACGAAACCCACCGCCGCTGCCGGTCGACGTGCTGCAAATGCAGGACAGTCGACTGCAGTCACGGCTCGGCTTCTACCCGCGCTGGATCGAGTGAGCTAGACGGTCGCGGCGCATTTGGCAGGGCGCTGCCGAACGGCGTATCGAGCCTCTCCGTTCGTCCGTTCGGGCAGGCTTAACGAAGTGCCACCCGCTAAGCTTAAGCCTGTGATTTCCCAAGGAAGCCAGGCCAGAAAAGATGGGCGCAGTATGGCAGACCGATTCATCCCGGGCGGGTGACAGCAAACGCGTGTCCCCCTCCAGCAAACCCGGTAGACCACCCACACACGGTAGCCGTCTGGCGCGCCGCATGGGCGTGTTGCTGAGTGTTTCTCTACTGGCCGGCGGTGGTTATGCCGCCTGGCATGAGATGCACACCTCCAAGCTGCAGGCGCTATGGCTGAGCCGCTACGCGCAGAAGCTCGATTTCCAGCTCGAGACCGGTGCCAGTAGCAGCATTCAGTTCCCCGAAGCCGGGCCCTTCGACCGCCGACTGGGCTACGCCGCCTTGCCGACCTTCATCGAGCGGCTGACCGAGCGTGGGTTCGATATCCAGCAGCAAGTACGATTCTCACCGGCGCTGCAGCGTTACGTCAGCCACGGCTTTTTCGTGCCCTACCCGGAGAAGTCCCAGGCCGGCCTGACCATCGACGATTGCCGTGGGGAACCGCTATACGCCAACAGTTATCCGCACCAGTACTACGAGTCGTTCGATGACGTTCCGCCGATCATCGCGATGAGCCTGCTGTTCATCGAAGACCGCGGCTTGCTCAACGCCGACCGCCCCGGCGCCAACCCGGCGGTGGATTGGCCGCGTTTCACCATGGCCGCGATCAGCCAGGTGGAGAAACAGCTGGGGCTACCGGTGCAGGCTGCCGGCGGCAGCACGCTGGCGACTCAGGTGGAGAAGTACCGGCACTCTCCAGAGGGCCGCACGGGAAGTGCCGAAGAGAAGATCCGGCAGATGGTGTCAGCGAGCGTGCGTACTTATCGTGAGGGCCGCCAGACACTGACAACGCGCAAGCGGATCGTGCGGGACTACCTCAACAGCGTGCCGCTGTCGGCTGCGTACGGCCATGGCGAAGTGCACGGAATCGCCGACGGCCTGCGCCTGTGGTTCGGCGCCGACTTCGCCGAGGTCAACCGCGCGCTCGACACCCGGCGCAACGCCGACGTCCCGTACGAGGCGCAGGGGCTGGCGTTGCGCCAGGTACTTTCGCTGCTGATCGCCCAACGTCGGCCGTCCTACTACCTGGGCGCGGGGCGCGCCGACATGGCCGAGTTGACCGACAGCCATATCCGCCTGCTGGCCAACGGTGGTGTGATCGGCACGCGGCTGCGCAACGCGGCACTGCAACAGAAGGTGACATTCCGCGATCTGCGCAGCGAGCCGGGGATTCGTGAGGTGCCGTCGAGCAAGGGCATCACCGCGGCGCGCATGCGTCTGAGCAGTTTGCTCGGCGTCTCGTTGTACCAGCTCGACCGGCTCGATCTGGCGGCCACCACGCCGTTACATGGCGAGCTGCAATCCCAGGTCACCGAGTACCTGCATCGTCTGGCTGAGCCGGACTTTGCCGGCCAGGTCGGGTTGTTCGGCGAGCGCATGCTGTCGCCCGAGCGCACTGGCGACGTGCGCTACAGCTTCACGCTGTTCGAGCGTGGCGAGCAGGGGTTCCGCGTGCGGGTACAGACCGACAACACCAACCAGCCCTTCGATATCAACGAAGGCAGCAAGCTGGAGCTGGGCTCCACCGCCAAACTGCGCGTGCTGACCACCTATCTGGAGATCATCGCCGAACTGCACGATCGCTACGCGCAGAGCGATGTCGCCACGCTGCGCAAGGCCGAGGCGGTCGACCCGCTGACGCGCTGGGCGTTGGGCTACCTGATCCAGCATGACGATCGCAATCTTCCGGACATGCTCGACGCGGCGTTGGAACGGCGCTATTCGGCGAACCCCAACGAGCGCTTCTTCACGGGTGCCGGCATGCACCATTTCGGCAATTTTCGCCATCAGGACGATGGCCGCCTGCCGACCATGCGCGAGGCCTTGCAGGAGTCGATCAACCTGCCGTTCGTGAGGCTGATGCGCGACCTGGTGAGTTACAGCACCTACCAGACCTCCAACGGCGCCGAGTTGCTGAAAAGCGATGACAACCCCGAGCGCCGCGAATACCTGCGGCGGTTTGCCGATCGCGAAGGATCGGTGTTCATTCAGCGGTTCTGGAAGAAATACCGCGGCAAGAGTGCCGATGAACGTATCGAAGCGTTGCTGGACGGCATGCGACCGACGCCGCGGCGGTTGGCCGCCGTGCATCGCTATTTGGTGCCGGAGGCCGATCGCGCCACGTTCGACCGCTTTCTGACCACGCGCCTGACCGGCAGCGATCTCAGCGAAAAGGACCTCGACGCGCTCTACACGCGCTACTCGCCGGGCAGCTACAGTCTGCCCGACCAGGGCTACATCGCCCGCGTTCACCCGCTGGATCTCTGGCTGCTGGGCTATCTGATCAAGCACCCGGACGCCGGTATCTCCGAGGTGATCGACGCGAGCACCGCCGAACGCCAGGAAGTTTACGGCTGGCTGTTCCGCAGCCGGTACAAGAGTGCCCGCGACAGCCGTATTCGCATCATGCTCGAAGTCGAGGCCTTCACCGATATTCATAGACGATGGCAGCGCCTGGGTTATCCCTTCGATCACCTGGTGCCGTCGCTGGCCACCGCGTTGGGCAGTTCGGGAGATCGTCCTGCGGCCTTGGCAGAACTGATGGGCATCATCGTCAATGATGGTATTCGCCTGCCCAGCGTGCGCATCGACAGCCTGCATTTCGCCAATGCCACACCCTATGAGACGCGCTTGGGGATCCGGCCTGACGCCGGTGTTCGGGTGCTGCATCCGGAGGTGGCCGCCGCGTTGCGCGAGGCGCTGGCCACGGTAGTGGAAGGCGGTACGGCGCGTCGTCTGAACGGCAGCTTCCTGCAGGCCAGCGGCGAGCCGCTGAAGGTCGGCGGCAAGACCGGAACCGGCGACAACCGTATCCAGACCGTGGGCGCCGGGGGGCGGCTGATCAGCTCGCTGGCGCTGAACCGGACCGCCACGTTCGTCTTCTACCTCGGGCCGAACCACTTCGGCACCCTGACCGCTTATGTGCCGGGGCAGGGGGCCGACAGCTTCCGCTTCACTTCGGCGCTGCCGGTGCAGGTACTCAAGGGCATGGCGCCGATACTGCAGCCTTATCTATTGAGTGGTGCGCAGACGCTGTGCCAGCCGGGTACGGAGCCTAACCAGCCGAGATTGACCGCGAGCGCCGCCTCCAAGCGCTGAAGGCGCCCGTTACTGCAACAGGCCAGGCAGTTGCCGACTGCCTGGCGCTCAGCGAAACTGCTCGCTCCGTGCGCCGACAACAGGCGCCATGAACGCGAGGCGGTGCGGCATGCAGCTGGCTATCTATCAGATCGATGCGTTCACCCGTGAGCGATTCCAGGGCAATTCCGCCGCGGTAGTGCCGCTCGAGCACTGGCTGAGCGATGCGCAGATGCAGGCGATCGCCATGGAGAACAACCTCTCGGAAACTGCCTTCGTGCTTCGTGAGCCGGACGGCGTTTTTCGTATCCGCTGGTTTTCACCGCTGACCGAAATCGACTTCTGCGGTCATGCGACCCTGGCGAGCGCCTTCGTATTGCTCGAACAGGGGCTGGCCACTGCGCCGCTGACCTTTCGAGCCGCGGCAGTAGGGGATATTCCAGTCGTGCAGCTCGATGATGGCCGTCTGGAAATGGACTTCCCCAATCGAGCCCCTGAGCCCGTCGACAGCCCGCCGGCCGCGTTGCTGGAAGGCCTGGGCGCTGAGCCGTATCAGGTGCTGAGGAGCCCCCAGGCCTGGTTTGCCGTGTTCGAGGATGAAGCGCAGGTCCGCTCGCTGACGCCCGACCTGGCGCTGTTCAAGACGCTCGCGCCGCTGGACGTGGTGGTCACCGCGCCGGGCCGCCAGCATGACTTCGTCTCGCGCTACTTCTGGCCAGCCAACGGCGGCGACGAGGATCCGGTGACCGGCTCCATTCACGCCGGACTCGCGCCGTACTGGGCCGAGCGCCTGGGGCGGACGTCGCTGGTCGCGCTGCAGGCCTCGCGCCGCAGCGGCGAGCTTTACTGCCGTATCGAAGGTACGCGCGTGTACGTCTCCGGCCATGCGGTGCGCTATCTGCGGGGCACGATCGACTGCTAGCACCGACCCATTGTCACCGGCGGCCTATGCCTGCGCCTCGCCGCGCTCATCGTGCGGCGTACGCCCGTCGCCATCCTCGTCGTCCCGTTCCGCAACGCCCGCTGCCGGCGCGCTACGCAGCATGAACCAGCCGATGCAGCCTGCCAGTACAGAAGCCACGATGGCACTGGCCTTGGCCAGGGCCAGATCGCCTTCGTCATTGAAGGCTGCGGTGGCGACGAAGATCGACATGGTGAAACCGATCCCGCACAGGGCCGAACCGCCGGCCAGCTGACGCCAGCTGAAGCCTTTCGGTGGGCTGGCGAGTTTCACCTTTGTCGCCAGCCAGGCGCCCAGGGTGATGCCCAGCGGCTTGCCCACCACCAGCCCGAGGATGATGCCGAGCCCCAGCGGGTGGTAGACGCGCAGCGCTTCGCCCGTCAGTTCGACGCCGGCATTGGCCAGTGCGAACAGTGGCAGGATCAGGTACGAGCTCCAGGGCTGCATCCCGCGCTCGAGCCGCTGCGCCGGCGAGAGCAGGCGTTCGAGGACGGTTTCCAGTGTGCTGACGGTGCGCTCGTAGTGCTGGTTTCTTGCTTCGTTGCCGCTGGCCGGAGCCTCCAGGTTGGAGAAGGCACTGACGGTCTGACCGAACAGCCCTGAGGTACTCGGCGATGGCCGGGACGGGATCGCCAGAGCGAGCAACACACCGGCAGTAGTCGTATGCAGGCCGGACACCAGAATGGCCACCCACATCGCCACGCCCACCAGCGCGTAGGGCAACGGGCGATAGATGCGCACGCGGTTGAAGATCACCAGCAGCGCGAACAGCGCGGCCGCCGCAGCCAGGGCAGGCGGAGAGATGTGCTCGGTATAGAACAGCGCGAGCACAAGGATGGCGCCAACGTCATCGGCAATGGCCAGCGCGGCGACGAACACGGTGAGGGCGATAGGCGCCTTGCGGCCGAGCATTGTAAGCAGCGCCAGTGCGAACGCCGTGTCGGTCGCCACCGGCACGCCCCAGCCGCTGCTGGCCGAACCTGACGAATTGAGCGCGAAATAGATCGCCGCCGGCACGGCCATGCCGCCGATGGCCGCGGCCACGGGCAGGGCGGCCCGCCGTGGGTCGGCCAGGTCGCCGAACAGCACCTCGCGCTTGATCTCCAGGCCGACCACGAAAAAGAAAATCACGATCAGACCGTCGTTGATCCACTCATGCAGGCTCAGGGCGAAGCGTCGCTCGCCCAGGTTGATGCCCAGTTCGGTCGACCAGAAGGCCTCGTAGCCGCCGAAGACATTGGCCCAGAGCATCGCCACGACGACTGCGACCAGCATCATCAGCCCGGTGGAAATCGACAGCCCGGCAAAGGCGCGCGCCAGTAGATGCAGCTTGAGCCCCAGCGGGCGCTCTACCGCTTCCATCACCGAATCGTTATCCCAGGGCCCGTCGTAGCGGCGGCCATTGACGTAGAAGGTCGGGGTCGCATCAGCGGCGCTGTCCTGAGCGGCCTTGATGTCGGCGTCTACGCGATCGCTAACGCTCTGGCTGTCGAGGTCACGCTCGAACCGGTCGCGGGCGAGCCCCAGCGCCTCGACGGCTTCCAGCAGTCCCGCCCGGTCGAGCCGGTCCTGGTGTTCGAACAGGTAGTTGTGCATGGGCCAGAACGCGCCCTGCAGCGCCGCCGCCTCGGCGGCCTGGGCCGCGAGCCGGGCGTCGGGGTGCAGTTTGTCGTTGGGGAAGTGACGAAACACGTAGCGCATCTGGCTGCCGAGGCGCTCGTCGCGCATGCGCCGGATGCCTTCATGGGCGCGACGGCAGTAGCGGCACTGGTAGTCGCCGTACTCGAGCAGCGTCACGCTGGCGTCGGGTGGCCCGTCGATGTGGTCACGCTGCAGATCGACCGGCGGCTGCAGCGTCTCGCCGCTCACCGCCATGGGTGGAGCATCGGCTGGCGGTAGATGGGCGATACGGTAGGCGTCTGAACGTTGGGTGTGTGCCTGGGCATCCGGGGCCTCCTGGACGGTTGATCGGCAGGGCACGCGCAACCGGGCCGGACGCGGCCAGCGAGCCATTGCTAAATGCTGACCGTCAGTTGGCGCCGCGCGTTCCAGTCGCCGTGTCCCTGGGCGGTGAATGTCTCAGAAGGAGCGGAGCATCCGGCCAAGCAAAGCCATCGCTGCTTCGCTGCGCGCGTTCCACGGATAGCCGTGGTTAAGCCGCGCGCAGTTTCCGAAGCGCCGCGTTGCCGAGAAGATCGGCCCGGGTGCGAGGCTGATGCCCTGGGCGAGGGCCAGTTGCAGCAGCTTGAGCGAGTCCACTTGCTCGGGGAATTCGAACCACAGGAAATAGCCCCCGTTGGGGCGGGTCACCCGAGTGCTCGCCGGAAAGTGCCGGGCGGCAGCGGCGAGCATTTCGCTCTGTTGACGCTCCAGGGCATGGCGCAGTTTGCGCAGATGTCGGTCGTAGCCGCCGTTTTGCAGGTAGTCGGCAATGGCGGCCTGGGCCGGTAGCGAAGGAGATAAAGTGGTCATCAGCTTGAGCCGGCTGATGCGCTCGGAATAGCGCCCCCCGGCTACCCAGCCGATCCGGTAGCCCGGCGCCAGGCTCTTGGAGAACGAGCCGCAGTGCATCACCAGCCCGTCGCGGTCGTAGCTTTTGACCGGTTTGGGCGGCTCGCGGGTGAAGTAGAGCTCGGCGTAGACGTCGTCTTCGATCAGCGGCACCTGGTGGTGTCGCAGCAGGTCGTAAAGGGCCTGCTTGCTGGCTTCGGTCATGCTTGCGCCGAGCGGATTCTGCAGGCTGCTCATGAACCAGCAGGCCTTGATCGGCAGGTTGGCCAGGCTGCTGGCCAGACTGCCCAGGTCGATGCCGTCGCGCGGATGCACCGGGATTTCGACGGCTTTGAGCTTTAGCCTTTCGAGCACCTGCAGCGTGGCGTAGAAGGCGGGCGCTTCGATGGCCACCAGATCGCCGGGCTCGGTGACGACCTGCAGGCACAGGTTCAGCGCCTCCATGGCGCCGGTGGTAATCACCAGCTCCTCCATTGGCAGCATCACACCACCGAGCATGTAGCGCAGGGCGATTTGCCTGCATAGCGCCGGGTTGCCGCTGGTCATGTCGGCGACCACATCGCTCGCCTGCATGTCGCGCACGGTTTGCGCCATCGAGCGCGCCAGGCGCTGCAGGGGAAACAGGTCCGGACTGGGAAAGGCCGAGCCGAAGGGCACGGTATCCGGGTCGCGCAGCGAGGCCAGTACCGAGAACACCAGTTCGCTGACGGCCACGTCCGTAGTCTCGCTCAGGCGCGGGCTGATTTCCGGCTCGGGCAGCGGACGCTTGGCGTGTTCGCGGACGAAATAGCCCGAGCGCGCTCGCGCCTGGATCAGGCCGCGATCCTCCAGCTGGTAATACGCCTGAAACACGGTGGCGGGGCTGATGCCGTAGGTGCGGCTGGCGTGGCGCACCGAAGGCACACGTTCGCCCGGCGCCAGCAGACCACTGCGGATCAGCTCGGCGATCTCTTCGGCAAATCTCTCGTAGCGTTTCATCGTAGCGGGTGGACCCTACGGCGCTGCTGGCCGGCCATGGCGATGGTTGATTGGCCCATGCTACCGAACCCGGGGTGCGATGAAGGTGCTTTGTGCACTGACCGAACTCGCCGGGTTGCCCGCTTCAAGGGCAACGAAGTGCAACGCACGCTGTGATCGGCCGCTTTCGCTATCATTGACCAGCGCCACGCTGACCGGCAGATCGACAATCTCTCCGGGCGCCAGGCTGACTTCGCCGGGCCCCTGCAGCTCGAATGGCCCGCTTTGCAACGCGATCCGATAGCTGTGCCGTTGCTGGGTCTTGTTGATCAGCTTGAGGCTGTACATGTTCTCGATCTGGCCCTGCATGTTTTCGCGATAGAGCGTCCGATCCCGGGTCACGTCAAGCGAGAGCAGCGGTCGCGCGTGCAATGCCCAGATGAATGCGCCGATCATCACCACCAGTGCGGTCGCGTAGCCGACAAGGCGCGGTCGCAGCAGCCGCGTCTGTCCGCCTTCGAGCGCACGTTCGGAGCTGTAGCGGACCAACCCGCGGGCGTAGCCCATTTTGTCCATCACGCTGTCGCAGGCATCGATGCAGGCGCCGCAACTGATGCAGTCCAGCTGCAGGCCGTCGCGGATGTCGATACCGGTGGGGCAGACCTGCACGCACAGGGTGCAGTCGATGCAGTCGCCCAGACCCTGGGCCTTTGGATCGCTGTCCTTGCGGCGGGCACCGCGCTGTTCGCCCCGCGCGGCATCGTAGGCGACCGTCATGGTGTCGGCATCGAACATCACGCTCTGGAACCGTGAGTACGGGCACATGTGCACGCAGACCTGCTCGCGCAGCCAGCCGGCGTTGATGTAGGTCGCCGCCGTGAAGAAGAACAGCCAGAAGGCGGTGGTCATCCCCAATTGCAGGCTGAACAGCTCGCTGACGAGTGTGCGCACCGGGGTGAAGTAGCCGACGAAGGCGATCGCCGTCGCCAGGCTCACGGCTAACCAGAGGCCGTGCTTGGCACCGCGACGCAGCAGCTTGTTCAGCGACCAGCCGGCCGCGTCCAGCTTGATACGCTGGTTACGGTCACCCTCGGTGACCTTCTCGGCCCACATGAACACCCAGGTCCAGGTGCTTTGCGGACAGGCATAGCCGCACCAGACCCGGCCGGCCAGGACGGTAATGAAGAACAGTCCGAACGCCGCGATGATCAGCAATGCCGACAGGAGGATGAAGTCCTGCGGCCAGAACGTGGCGCCGAAGATGTGGAATTGCTGTCTGCCCAGATCCCAGAGCACCGCCTGGCGACCTTCCCAGTTCAGCCACTGGGTGCCGAAGTAGAGCAGGAAAAGAAAGCCCGCACCGACCAGGCGCAGATTGCGGAAGAAGCCGGGGAAGCTGCGCGTGTGGATGGGCCCGCCCGCCAGCGCGGGCGTCAGGCGGAGCGGTTTGCGCGGGTCGACCGTGTCGATGATCGCGGCAGGAATGCGTTCGGTCATGGTGTGCCCCTATCAGGCTGAACAGGCGGCGCCGATGATCTGATCCGGTTGTGTTGCATAACAGACTCAGCTAACGCGGAAAAATACGGATCAGATGCTTCGCGGCCTCGCCGGGAGCCGCGCCTGAACGACGGGTCAAGCCGTGCGCCGCAGCGCCGTTGGGTTGTGTCGGGTTCGCCGGAGGGCGGACGGCATGCACGGGGCTTTCCGTGTGCGACGCCAGGCCACAGCAGTGCGACCAGCTGATGCGTTTTTTTAACGCCCATCTGCACCTGTTTCGAAGGGCGCGAGGCAGGTGATAGTCCGTCGGGGCCGACGATGCGTGCTGTCGGCGACCATTCCCTGCATCATTGCCCGTTCCGTTCTGCCGTAATAGGACTTCCCATGATTCTCAAAGGCCTGACCTGGCTGGTCGTGCTGCAGCTGCTTGGCAGCGTGGTTCATCTCTCGCTGGTGCCGGCGCTGCCTGGGCCCATCATCGGCCTGGTTCTGCTTTTCGGAGTGTTATTGCTGCGTCGCGGCGTTCCCGAACCGCTGGAAAAAACCGCTGCGCTGCTGTTTCAGTACCTGCCGCTGCTGTTGATCGTGCCGGCGGCGGGGATCATGACCAGCAGCGAGGCCTTGCTGGCAAACCTGCCGGCGATTGCGGCCGGGCTGGTCCTGTCGCTGATGGTGACGGTGCCGTTCTGCGGTTGGTTGATGCAGGTGCTGATCAAGCGCATGGATCGCCGGCGCGAGGAGCGAGCATGAGCGCTGTCGACTGGCGTAGCGTCTGGGCCATGACACTGGACCACCCGCTGTTTTCCGTGGCGCTGACGCTGATCGCCTTCCAGCTGGCGCTGGCACTTTATCGACGCAGCGGCTGGCTTGTGCTGCAACCGGTCATGGTCGGCATGCTGCTGGTGGTCGGCACGCTTTACTTGTGCGGTATCGACTACGCGAGCTACCGCGCCGACGCGTCGATGATCGCGGTGCTGGTCGGGCCGGCGACCGTGGCGCTGGCGGTGCCTTTGTACCGCCATATTCGGCGCATCCGGCAGCTGTTCTGGCCGATCCTCGTCACGCTGGTCAGCGGCGGCCTGCTTGGCGTCTCCCTGACCCTGGTGATCGCCCATGCGTTGGGCGCGGATCTGACGGTGCTGATGAGCCTGTCGCCCAAGGCGGCAACCATGCCAATCGCCATGCTGGTGGCCGAACAGCTGGGCGGCCTGGCATCGCTGGCGGCGGTGTTCGTCATGCTCACCGGTGTGATCGGCACCGCGCTCGGGCCCTTGCTGCTGGGCTGGGCGGGGGTCGAACATCCGGCCGCGCGAGGCTTGAGCTATGGCATCAACGCCCACGCCATCGGCACCGCGCGGGCGCTGGAGGAGGGCGACGAGTGCGGCGCTTTTGCCGCACTGGGCATGAGCCTGCTGGGCATCCTGATCGCGCTGTTTTTGCCGCTGGCCCTGGGCTGATCAAGCAGCGTTCGTTGCGCTCGGCGAATCTGCGCCTAGGCTTAGGACTCATCTTCCAGGAGGGGTCCGATGTTCGAGCAATTCCAGCGCGGCGAATGCGAAGTCAACGGTGTGCGGATCAACTATCGCAAGGGCGGCTCCGGTCCGCCCCTGCTCCTGTTGCACGGCTATCCGCAGACCCATGTGATCTGGCACAGGATTGCCGGCCCGCTGGCCGAGCGCTTCACGGTGATCGCCACCGACCTGCGCGGCTACGGCGACAGCAGCAAGCCGCCAGGCGGCGAGAACCACGTTGCCTACAGCAAGCGCGAGATGGCGCGTGACCAGGTCGAGCTGATGCGGGCGTTGGGTTTCGAACGCTTCGATATCCTTGCCCACGACCGGGGCGCGCGGGTCAGCCACCGGTTGGCGATGGACCACCCCGAGGCGGTGCGTCGGCTGATCCTGCTCGATATCGCGCCGACCCTCACCATGTACAGCCAGACGGACGAGGCCTTTGCCCGCGCCTACTGGCACTGGTTCTTCCTGATCCGTCCGGCGCCGCTGCCGGAGACACTGCTGCAGGCCGATCCCGAGCTGATCTTGCGCACCGCCGTGGCCACCCGCGCCGATCATGTGCACCCGTTCAGCGAGGCCGCGTTCGCCGAGTACCTGCGTTGCATGAAGCTGCCCGGCACCATCCACGCCTTTTGCGAAGACTACCGGGCCAGCGCCGGCATCGATCTCGAGCATGATCGCCAAGACCGTGCGGCCGGGCGGATGATCGAAGCACCGCTGCTCGTGCTCTGGGGCGCCAACGGTGTCATTGAGCGTTGCTTCGATCCGCTGGCGGAATGGCGTCGTGTTGCGTCAACGGTGCAGGGCAGGGCGCTGCCGGCCGGCCATTATCTGCCGGAGGAAGTGCCCGAACTGCTGCTCGATGAAGTGCTGGCATTTCTGGCCTGACCAGACGGTTCGCATGGCTGGGTAGCGGGTGGCGTAAATATCGAAATTTACGATTGGTTGGTGCGGAAATATCCAACCATGGACGGGCCGATCCAATAGAAGATGACCCCACTTCATCGCTCGGCGCGCCTGGCGCCAGATCGGCTTCTTCTTGGAGATTTCTCATGATCGATATTCGTCCCCGCGCCGAGCTCGGCGGTGGCCAGCATGGTTGGCTGGATACGCGGCATCACTTTTCCTTCGCCGACTACCACGACCCCGCACGCATGCACTGGGGGCATCTGCGCGTCTGGAACGATGACAGCATCGCGCCGCAGTCGGGGTTCCCCACGCATCCTCATCGCGACATGGAAATCATCACCTATGTGCGTAAAGGCGCGATCACCCATGAGGACAGCCTTGGCAACCGTGGCCGGACCGAGGCCGGTGACGTGCAGGTCATGAGTGCCGGCACCGGCATCGCGCACAGTGAGTACAACCTGGAGGACGAGACCACCGAACTCTTCCAGATCTGGATCTACCCGGACCAGTCCGGCCTGCCGCCGGCCTGGGGCACGCGTCCATTCCCGGTTGGCGAGCGGGCCGGCCGCTTTGTCACCCTTGCCAGCGGCATGGCTGAGGATGGCGACGCTTTGCCGATCCGCGCCGATGCGCGTCTGGCCGCGGCGACACTTTCTGCCGGGCAGGTTGCCGAATACGTGATCGCGCCGGACCGCAAGGTCTATCTGGTGGCCGCAAGCGGCCGTATCGACATCGACGGACAAACCGCCAGCGCCGGGGATGGGGTGGCCGTGCGTGATGAGACGAGGCTACGCATCAAGGCGCTTGAAGACAGTGAAATCGTGTTGGTGGACGTTCATTAAGCCAACCGCTGACGAATCAACCGGAACACAATCCAACCAGGAGGCAACAGAGATGGCGAAGATTCTCGTGCTGTATCACTCGATGTATGGCCACATCGAAACCATGGCCAACGCGGTAGCCGAAGGCGCACGTCGAGTCGACGGCGCTGAAGTCACGGTCAAGCGAGTGCCGGAAACCATGCCGCAGGAGGCGTTCAAGAACGCCGGCGGCAAGGTCGATCAACCGGCGCCGGTCGCCAGCCCTGCGGAGCTGGCCGATTACGATGCGATCATCTTCGGCACGCCGACTCGCTTCGGCAACATGTCCGGACAGATGCGCAACTTCCTCGACCAGACCGGCGGGCTCTGGGCCAAAGGCGCACTGCACGGCAAGGTCGCCAGCGTGTTCACCTCCACGGGTACCGGTGGCGGCCAGGAGATGACCATCACCTCGACCTGGACCACACTGGCGCATCACGGAATGATCATCGTGCCTACCGGTTATGGCATCGGCGAGTTCTTCGATATCTCCGAGGTCAATGGCGGTACGCCGTACGGCGCCTCGACCATCGCCGGTGGTGACGGCTCGCGTCAGCCATCGAACAAGGAGCTGACCATTGCCCGCTATCAGGGCGAGCTGGTGGCCCAGACCACGGTCAAGCTCAAGGGCTGATCGTACGACGCAGCGCCCGCGGTCGATACCGGGCGCTGCGCGCCATCCGCCTCAGTCGTTCAGCAGCAATCCGTACATGAGTTCGTCCACGTAGCGGTCGTCGTCGGCGCGCTTGTACGCGGCACGCTGGGTGCCTTCGTGGCTGAAACCGAAGCGTTGATAGAACGCGATGGCGCGTAGGTTATCCGCTTCGACCGTCAATTCGACTCTGCGAATGCCAGCGCGACGTAACCGGGCGATGGCATCCTCGAACATCGCCCTGGCCACGCCGCGTCCCTTGACCTCTGGCGCCACGGCCAGGGTGCCGATATAAGCGACATGCGCGGCGCGGCCGATGTGCCGTTGCGCCTTGTAGAAACCCTGCACCCGATGCTCGAGCTCGTAGACGTAGAAGCATCCGCTGTCGAACAAGGGATCGAAGACCCGGCCGAAGGCTTCGCGCGGCATGGGATCGAAGCCGAGATAGGGCACCACTTCGTCATGCATGTAGATGTCGTAGACGCGGTCGAAGTCGGCGGGCGTAGCGAGTCTGCGCATGTCGGCGACTTCCTATGGCAGCGGGGCGAAGAGCGCTTCGATGTCGGCGGGATCCAGTTGCCAGTTGGCGGTGTTTCCGGCATCCAGGATGCCCGCCGCCAGGTCCGCCTTGCGTCGTTGCAGCTGTTGAATCTTCTCCTCGACCGTGTCGCGCGCGATCAGCTTGTAGACGAACACCGGCTTGTCCTGGCCGATGCGATGGGCGCGGTCGGTCGCCTGGTTTTCCGCCGCCGGGTTCCACCAGGGATCGTAGTGGATCACGGTATCGGCGGCTGTCAGGTTCAGGCCGGTGCCGCCGGCCTTGAGACTGATCAGGAACAGCGACACGTCGCCATTCTGAAAGCGCCGGACCGGGGTCCGCCGGTCCTGGGTGTCGCCGGTAATCTGCACGTAGTCGATGGCGCGGGTGCGAAGTTCCTCTTCGATCAGCGCCAGCATCGAGGTGAACTGGGAGAACAGCAGGATGCGACGGCCTTCGGCAAGCTGCTCGGTAAGCATCTGCATCAGGCTTTCGAGCTTGCCCGAGGTGCTGCCCCGAGCGGGTTTGGCCAGGTCACCCTTGACCAGGCGCAGGTCGCAACAGACCTGCCGCAACTTGAGCAGCGCGTCGAGGATGACGATCTGGCTGCGCGCCAGGCCCTTGCTGTCGATTTCCGCGCGAACCCGGCTGTCCATGGCAAGCCGTACGGTCTCGTAGAAATCACGCTGGGCCGGGCTCAGCTCGACCCAATGGAGTATTTCGGTCTTGGCCGGCAGCTCGCTGGCTACCTGTTCCTTTCGCCGTCTGAGCAGGAACGGCTTGATGCGCGCGATGAGGTGTTGCAGGCGGTCGGTGTCGCCGTTCTTCTCGATCGGAGTCCGGTATTCGCGGGTGAAGCGTTTGGCGTCGCCCAGCCAGCCGGGGATAAGGAAATTGAACAGTGACCAGAGCTCACCCAGGTGGTTTTCCAGTGGCGTACCGGTCAGGCATAGGCGCTGGCGGGCGTTCAGCCGTCCAGCCGCCTGAGCGGCCTTGCTGCTGGCGTTCTTGATGTTCTGCGCTTCGTCGAGAACAAGCACGTGCAGCGGCGTGTCCGCGAGCCGCTCGATGTCGCGGGGCAGCAGCGCATAGGTGGTCAGCAGCACGTCGAATTCGCCGAGGCGCTCGAAATACTGCTGGCGCGCCGTGCCGTGCAGGGTGGCGATCTTCAATCCGGGGGCGAAGCGCGCGGCTTCGTCCTGCCAGTTGGGAATCAGGCTGGTCGGCATGACCACCAGAGAGGGGCGATCCATGCGTCCCGATTCCTTTTCCAGCAGCAGGTGGGCGAGGGTCTGCAGCGTCTTGCCCAACCCCATGTCGTCGCCCAGCACGCCGCCGATGCCGAGCGCGCGCAGTGTCTGCATCCAGCGCAAACCGTCCACCTGATAGGGGCGCAATTGGGCGTCGAGGCTGCTCGGCAGCGCGACGGACTGCTGGCGATAGTCGCACAGACGCTGGGCGAATTCGCGCAGGTGTTCGCCACCATGCCACTGCATTTCGAGGGCATCGAGCTGCGCCAGCCGCGCCGCATCGGCGTGTCCCAGGCGCAGCGGCTCGCCAGCTGGCTGCTCGCGCAGATAGAGTTCCGAGAGGGTGGCGAGGATGGGTTTCAGGCGTCCGAAGGGCAGCAGGACTTGCAGCGGCAGCTCGTCATTGTCGCGACGCTTGTCGAGCTGGACGCGCAGGGTTTCGTCGTCGTCGCGCTGCGCCAGCGCCTGGGGCGATAGCAGCGCCGGGCTGCGGCGGATCAGGCCGAGCAAAACCGGCAGCAGGCTGATCCGTTCGCCGTCGACGATGATGCCCAGCTCCAGATCGAACCAGCTGTGCTCGGGCGCCTCGTCGACGTCCACGTACCAGGCATCCACCGGCGTCAGATCGTAGGCGAAGCCCGGCTGCATCTGTATCTGCCAGCCCTGGTCGCGTAATGCCGGCAGCTGCGTCTGGGCGAATTGCAGCCAGGCCGCCTCGCTGGGCAGTTCGAACATTTCCGCCGAGTCCTTGGGCAGCGCCTGGCTTTGGCGCAGCGCCGGCCGGAACCCGAGTGCCGTCATCTGTTGGCGCAGCGCCTGCTCGGCGTCAGGCTGGCGAAGAATGCTCATCACCCGACCGTTCTCGACGTGGCGTACGCGCTGGCCGGGCTTGGCCTTGCCGTGTAGCGCCGTCGCGCCATAGACGAAACTCAGGCCGGCACGGTGCTGGTGCTCGCCCACCATGCGGCCGCTGCTCGGTTGGTAGTTGACGGCGTGATGGCTGCCCAGCGTCAGACGCGGGACGGGCGCGACGTCATCGGTCCGCTCTTCCACCGCCTTGGCCGGTGCCGGCAACTGTGGCGCGATCTCGTTCAGCGTCAGGCTGAACAGTGCTGCCTGCGCGGACGGCACCGGGGGCGCTTCGAGCAGGTGCCGGGCCAGTGGCGCCGGCAGGCCGTGGTCCAGCAACCCGACTTCGTTTCGCTCCCTGTCGAGGTAATACAGCGGATCGATGGCCTCCAGTCGCTTGGCTTGTTCGTCGCTCATGACCAGTTCGGGCTGGTAAGCGCCGTCAGGGCGTTGCGCCCAGTGGAAGCGTGCCTGCCGCGACCGACCAGGCTGCAGAGCCGGTTTATCCCAATCGAGATAGGCGCGGCCGGTTTCGAGGATGAGGCGCAGCGTCTCGCCGCCATTCTCACCGTCGAGCATGAAGCCGCTACCGGATACGCGGATCAGCGACACCAGGGCCGCGATGCGCAGATCCAGCGGGGTCATGAAGCTCGGTTGCCGAAAGCTCGCCTCACGCATGCCGTAAAAGGGCTGCCGCTCGCCCGGGCTGCCATCCTTGCGCAGGCGCACCTTGAAGGTTTCGACATGGGTGTCTGGGGTCAGCAGGTAGTGAAGACACCAGCCCGGGCCTGCTTGCGAGTCGCCGCCCAGCGCGTTGGGCAGTTGCGACAGCCAGCGTTCCAGCGTGCCCGGAAATCCCCCGTCGTCTGGCACGGCTTCGTCCGCCGGCCGCTGTCTGGCCTGGCTTTGCAGCGTGAAGATGAGGGCTGCGCAATGCTTGCAGTTCAGCCCCACCGGGCAGCTGCATACGCAGCTGAGCCTGCTGTCGCGCGACAGCTGCAGCGATTGCCGATACAGGCTGCCTCTGGAGCCGTTGCAGGTCGATTCGACGAAGTGGCTGTCCTCCCTGAGGATCCTGATGCGCTGTTCGTCGGCGTACTGCTCGCCGCGCATCATTGCGTTGTCCGAAAACAGCAGCGACCAGCCCGTCGGCAACGAGGCGAGAAAGCTACCGGGCATCGTTCGCGGCAATTCGGGTGGACATCATGTGCAACCTCGGCATGCTCAGCCCTTGTCCGCTGACAGGCGTTCCAGCAACGCCTCGAGCGTGTTGAAGCGCTCCTCCGGTCGTTCCATCGGTACCTGGAATTTGAACACCGTCGCGCCTTCGAACTTGTAGCGTTTGGGCTGGCTCTGGATCAGCTTGATCAGCACCATCGGATCGACGCTGGTATCGGCGGCGAACTCGATGCGGCCGCCCTGCGGGCCAGCGTCGATCTTGGTGATGCCTAGCTTCTCGGCGTGCAGTTTCAGCAGCGTCAGGCGGACCAGGTTCTTGGTCGGCTCAGGCAGCAGGCCGAAGCGGTCGATCATCTCGACCTGCAGCTCCTTGAGGCCGTCCTCGTCGGTGGCGTTGGCGATGCGCTTGTAAAGGATCAACCGCGCATGTACGTCCGGCAGGTAGTCCTCGGGGATCAGCGCCGGCAGGCGCAGGTTGATCTCCGGTCCGCCGCCCAGCGGCTGGTCGAGGTTCGGTTGTTCGCCCTTCTGGATCGACTTGACCGCACGCTCGAGCATTTCCATGTACAGGGTGAAGCCGACCGCCTGGATCTGGCCGCTCTGGCCGTCGCCCAGCAGTTCGCCCGCGCCGCGGATTTCCAGGTCGTGGGTGGCCAGGACGAAGCCCGCGCCCAGATCCTGCGCGTTGGCGATGGCTTCCAGGCGCTTCTGTGCGTCGTCGGTCATGGCCTTGCGCGGCGGCGTCAGCAGGTAGGCATAGGCCTGGTGGTGACTGCGCCCGACCCGGCCGCGCAGCTGATGCAACTGGGCCAGGCCGAACTTGTCGGCACGCTCGATGATGATGGTGTTGGCGCTCGGCACGTCGATGCCGGTCTCGATGATGGTCGAGGCGATCAGCACGTTGAATCGCTTGTGGTAGAAGTCGCCCATCACCTGTTCGAGTTCGCGCTCGCGCATCTGTCCGTGGCCGACGCCGATGCGGGCCTCTGGCACCAGCGCGGCGATGTCGGCGGCGCATTTCTCGATGGTCTTGACGTCGTTGTGCAAGTAGTAGACCTGGCCGCCGCGCAGCAGCTCGCGCAGCAGCGCCTCTTTTATTACCGCGTCCTGTTGCTCCATCACGAAGGTACGCACCGACAACCGGCGCGCCGGCGGCGTGGCGATGATGGACAGGTCGCGCATGCCGGCGACCGCCATGTTCAGCGTCCGCGGAATCGGCGTGGCGGTGAGGGTGAGGATATCCACCTCGCTGCGCAGTGCCTTGAGCTGCTCCTTCTGGCGCACGCCGAAGCGGTGCTCCTCGTCGATGATCACCAGCCCCAGGTTGGTGAACTTGACGTCGTCCTGCAGCAGCTTGTGGGTGCCGATGAGGATATCCACCTTGCCTTCGGCCAGTTCCTGCACCGCCGCCTGGATTTCCTTGGCCGACTTGAAGCGGCTCATCACCTCGACACGCACCGGCCAGTCGGCGAAGCGGTCGCGGAAGCTGTTGTAGTGCTGCTGGGCGAGCAAGGTGGTCGGCACCAACACCGCGACCTGCTTGCCGCTGTGCACCGCGATGAAGGCGGCGCGCATGGCCACTTCGGTCTTGCCGAAGCCGACGTCACCGCAGATCAGGCGATCCATCGGCTTGGCCGCGAGCATGTCGCTGCGCACGGCCTCGATGGCTGCCTGCTGGTCCGGCGTTTCCTCGAACGGAAAGCCAGCGCTGAAGGTTTCGTAATCGACCTGCGGATCGGCGAAGGCGTGGCCTTCACGCGCGGCGCGGCGGGCATAGATGTCCAGCAGCTCGGCAGCCACGTCGCGGACCTGCTCGGCGGCCTTGCGCTTGGCCTTCTGCCAGGTTTCCGAGCCCAGGCGGTGAAGCGGGGCCAGGGCATCGTCGCTGCCGGTGTAACGGGCAATGAGATGCAGGCTGGAAACCGGTACGTAGAGCTTGGCTTCCTCTGCGTATTGCAACATCAGGAACTCGGCGGCCTGGCCTTCAATTTCCAGCGTGACCAGGCCCTGATAGCGGCCGACACCGTGATCGATATGCACCACCGGGGCGCCTTCGCGCAGCTCGGTGAGGTTCTTGATGACGTTCTCGCCGGCATCACGGCCTTTTTCGCGCCGCCGACGCTGCATGATCCGCTGGCCGAACAGCGGACTCTCGGCGATCAGCGCCACGTCCTGCAGCAGCAGCCCGTCGTCCAGCGGCGCGATGGTGATTGCCAGTCGTTCCTTGCTGTCGACGAATTCCGGCCAACCGCCCACTTCCTGGGGGCGCAACTTCAAACGCGCCAGCAATTCCAGCAACACTTCGCGACGGCCCGCCGATTCGGCGGTGAACAGCACTCGGCCGGGAAATTCATCAAGGAAGCGCCGCAGCGCGCCCAGCGGTTCGCTGGCCTTGGCATCTATGGCCAGTTCCGGAAAGCGGCTGGCCGGAAAGCGCTCGCGGCCGATGCCGGTTTCGACATCGTCCTGGCTGACCACGACGCGTGGCCAGGATTTCAGGTGGGCGAAGCAATCCTCGACCGGGATGAACAGCTCGGCCGGCGGCAGCAGCGGCCGCTCGGGGTCGACACGGCGATCCTCGTAACGGCTGCGCACATCCTTCCAGAAGTGCTCGGCAGCCTGCTCGATGCCGGGCAGGGAGAAGACCTGGGTGTCTTCCGGCAGATAGTCGAACAGCGTCGAGGTCTCGTCGAAGAACAGCGGCAGGTAGTACTCGATGCCGGCCGGCGTAATGCCGGTGGAAAGGTCCTGATAGATCGGGCAACGGCGGAAGTCGACGTCGAAGCGCTCACGGAACCGCGCTCGGAAGCCAGTTACCGACTCTTTCCGGACGGGAAATTCACGTGCCGGCAACAGGCGGATCGACTCGACCTTATCGATTGAGCGCTGGTTCTCCGGATCGAAGGTTCGCAGCGTTTCGATCTCGTCATCGAACAGGTCGATGCGGTAGGGCAGGACGCTGCCCATCGGAAACAGGTCGATCAGCGCGCCGCGCACGGCAAATTCGCCATGCTCGTAAACGGTATCGACGCAGCGATAGCCGGCCGCCTCCAGGCGCGAACGCATCTGTTCCACGTCGAGCTTCTGGCCGATATCCAGAACAAGGCTGGAACCGAGCAAAAAGCGTTTCGGCGCCAGCCTATGTAGCGCCGTGGTGATGGGGACTACCAGCACGCCGTGGGTCAGCTCTGGCAGGCGGTACAGCGCCGCGATCCGTTGCGAAATGATGTCCTGGTGCGGCGAAAAGACGTCGTAGGGCAGTGTTTCCCAGTCCGGGAAGTGCAGCACCGGCAGTCCAGGCGCGAAAAAAGCGAGCTCGTCCTGCAAGCGCTCGGCGCTCTGGCTGTCGGCCGTGAGAAGAAGGGTGAATCGCTCTGCGTTGCTGGCCGCTTCGGCAATGGCCAGGCTCAGCGCGGCTCCAGGAAGGTTGCCCCAGGTTTGCTTGCCGCTGGCGGCAGGCATGGGCGGAAGGCGCAATACGGACACGAGTGGGCGTGGCTCCGGTCGAAAAAATGGACCGCCCGGATTGTAACTATCCGCGCGGCGCGCTGTCAGTGTTTCCGCTGCACAGATTGCCGGCGCTAGGGTGCGCCGGCATAATGTAGCCCTTTTTATCAGCCCCTACATGTTGGAAGGAACTGCCCGTGACTCAGAAGCCCGACCAGTGTCTTGGTGAATGGATTGATCGAGAAGCCCTCGCCGAAGCGATGATTCCGCTGATTGGTCAGCTGTATCGTAACAACAACGTGGTGACTTCCATCTATGGCCGCGGTCTGATCAATCGCTCGGTCATCGCACTGCTCAAGGCGCATCGATTCGCGCGTCACCGCCAGGCTGACGAAGCCGAACTCTGCGTCAACGAAACGCATCAGATCCTGACGACCATGGCCGACATGAACCTGGGCGCAGCGTCTGTCGACCTGGGCAAGGTCGTGGCTAAGTTCAAGGCCGAGGGCAACGGTCGCAGTCTCGACCAGTTCGTCCGTGACGAGCTGGCTGAAGTCGCTGGCAAGCGCAACACCACCGGCGTGCACAAGGGCACTGACGTGGTGCTCTACGGCTTCGGTCGCATCGGCCGTTTGCTGGCACGTATCCTGATCGAAAAGACCGGCGGTGGCGATGGCCTGCGTCTGCGCGCGATCGTCGTGCGCAAGGGTGCCGACAACGACCTGGTCAAGCGTGCCAGTCTGCTGCGTCGCGACTCGGTACACGGTCCGTTCGAAGGCACCATTCATATCGATGCCGAGAACAACACCATTACCGCCAATGGCAACCTGATCCAGGTGATCTACTCCAACGACCCGTCTTCGGTGGATTACACCCAGTACGGGATCGAAAACGCGTTGCTGGTCGACAACACCGGCAAATGGCGCGACGCCGAGGGGCTCGGCCAGCACCTCAAGTGCCCGGGCGTTGCCCGCGTGGTACTGACGGCGCCGGGCAAGGGCGAGCTGAAGAACATCGTGCATGGCATCAACCATGGTGACATCACCGCCGATGACAAGATCGTCTCCGCAGCCTCCTGCACCACCAACGCTATCGTTCCGGTGCTCAAAGCGGTCAACGACCAATACGGCATCGTCAACGGTCACGTCGAGACCGTGCACTCGTATACCAACGACCAGAACCTGATCGACAACTTCCATAAAGGCAGTCGTCGTGGTCGTAGCGCGGCGCTGAACATGGTCATCACCGAGACGGGTGCGGCGACCGCCGCAGCCAAGGCGCTGCCGGTACTCAAGGGCAAGCTGACCGGAAACGCCATCCGCGTCCCGACGCCCAACGTATCCATGGCGATCCTGAACCTGAACCTGGAAAAGGCCACCACCCGCGAAGAGATCAACGAGTACCTGCGCCAGATGGCCATGCACTCGGATCTGCAGAAGCAGATCGACTACGTCAATTCGCAGGAAGTTGTTTCCAGTGATTTCGTTGGCTCCCGCCATGCCGGTGTGGTCGACGCCGAAGCGACGATCTGCAGCGACAACCGTGTTGTTCTGTACGTCTGGTACGACAACGAATTCGGCTATAGCTGCCAGGTCGTTCGCGTGATGGAAGACATGGCTGGAGTCAATCCGCCGGCCTTCCCGCGCTAACGCGACGGGCTGTAAAAAGAACGGGAGCTTCGGCTCCCGTTTTGCATTCATGGCGCGATTCGGCCCGGCTGGCCGCTACTTTTTTCAAGTCCCGTCAATAGTTGGCCGCTCGACGACGCTTGTCCACAGTCAAAAAATTGAAAGACCTTGGGTGGTCAGTCACGGGGTACGACCTCTATAATCGGGCGGATTTCTACCTGGGCCCGCGGCATAGCGTCGCGCTGATAACGTATCGGCGCGCGCTGTGCAATTCGACTTTAGCCATGCCGGGCGGCCCGTAAAAAAGTCTTCTAAATCAGTGGTTAGCGAACCGATGATCAATATAAAACGTGGGCTTGATTTGCCCATTGCAGGTGCGCCGGCGCAGCGTATCGAGGCTGGAAGGCCCGTGCGAAGCGTCGCCGTCGTAGGGTTTGATTACCCTGGCATGAAGCCGACCATGGAAGTGCAAGTCGGTGATCGGGTCAAGCTGGGACAGGTGCTGTTCTCGGACAAGAAGACCCCGGGTGTTGTTTTCACGGCGCCTGGTGCTGGTGTCGTCAGCGCGGTCCATCGTGGTGAAAAACGCGTTCTGCAGTCGGTGGTCATCGACCTGGATGGGACGGACGAGGTCACGTTCAACCAGTACAGCGCGGGCCAGCTCGAAGGGCTCGGTGACGCCCAGGTTCGTGAGAACCTGCAACAGTCCGGTCTTTGGACCGCGTTGCGTACGCGTCCGTACAGCAAGGTTCCGGCTATCGATGCTGCACCCAGCTCCATCTTCGTCACGGCGATCGATACGCACCCGCTGGCTGCCGATCCCGCCATCATCATCGGCGAGCGTGCCGCTGAATTCGAAGCGGGCCTGCAAGTGCTCGGTAATCTCGGCAAGCTGTTCCTGTGCAAGGCTGAGGGTGCTTCGCTGCCAGGCGGACAGCTTGCCAAGATGACGGTCGAAAGTTTCGCCGGACCACACCCGGCTGGTCTTGCCGGTACGCACATCCATTTCCTCGATCCGGTCAGCGCCACCAAGAGCGTCTGGACGATCGGCTACCAGGATGTGATCGCAATCGGTGCGTTGTTCACCACCGGCCGACTGTCGGTCGAGCGGGTGGTTTCGCTCGCCGGTCCCGTGGTCGAAAAGCCACGTCTGGTCCGTACGCGCCTGGGTGCCTGCCTTGATGAACTGACGGCTGGCGAGCTGCAGCCCGGCGCGAATCGCGTCGTCTCCGGCTCGGTGCTCGGAGGTCGTACGGCGCACGGTGCGTTCGCCTACCTCGGTCGTTATCACCAGCAGGTTTCCTGCCTGCGTGAGGGCAAGGAACGTGAAATGCTGCATTACCTGCGCGCCGGCAGCGACAAGCATTCGATTCTCAACATCTATATCTCCAAGCTGATGGGCGACAAGAAGTTCGCCTTCTCGACGTCCACCAATGGCAGCCCACGGGCCATGGTTCCGGTCGGCAACTACGAGGAGGTCATGCCGTTGGACGTGCTGCCGACTCAGTTGCTGCGTTCGCTCATCGTCGGTGACACCGAAGTCGCGCAGAAGCTCGGCTGCCTGGAGCTGGATGAAGAAGATTTGGCCCTGTGCACCTATGTGTGCGCCGGCAAGTACGAATACGGCCCGATCCTGCGGGACAACCTGACTCGCATCGAGAAGGAGGGGTAAGGAATGGGCATTCGCGAATTCCTCGACAAGATCGAGCACAATTTCGAGAAGGGCGGCAAGTACGAGAAGTGGTATGCACTCTACGAAGCCGCGGACACCTTCCTCTATCGTCCCGGCAGTGTGACCAAGACCACCGCGCACGTCCGCGACGGCATCGACCTCAAGCGGATGATGATCACGGTCTGGCTGTGCACCTTCCCGGCAATGTTCTTCGGCATGTGGAACACCGGCTACCAAGCCAACCTGATCTATGCACAGAACCCGGATCTGCTGGCGGCGCAGGAAGGCTGGCGCATGGCGCTGATCAGCGCACTCGCAGGCTTCGATCCGAACAGCTTGTGGGACAACTTCATCCAGGGCGCGGCGTACTTCATCCCGGTCTACGCGGTGACCTTCATCGTCGGCGGTTTCTGGGAAGTGCTGTTCGCCTCCATCCGCAAGCATGAGGTCAACGAAGGGTTCTTCGTCACGTCCGTACTGTTCGCCCTTACGCTGCCGCCAAGCATTCCGCTGTGGCAGGTCGCGCTGGGTATCAGCTTCGGTATCGTGATCGGCAAGGAAATCTTCGGCGGCACTGGCAAGAACTTCCTTAATCCGGCATTGACCGGCCGTGCGTTCCTGTTCTTCGCCTACCCGGCGCAGATGTCCGGTGATGCAGTGTGGACGGCAGTCGACGGTTTTGCCGGCGCGACCGCGCTCAGCCTCAGCTTCGCCGGCGGGATGGAGAACGTGATCGCCAGCGGCATCACCTGGATGGATGCCTTCCTCGGCACCATTCACGGCTCGATCGGGGAAACCAGTGCGCTGGCGATCTTCATCGGCGGCGCCGTATTGCTGATGACCAAGATCGCGTCCTGGCGCATCGTTTCGGGCGTGATGCTCGGCATGATCGCGCTGAGCTCGCTGTTCAACCTGATCGGCTCGGATTCCAACGCCATGTTCGCCATGCCGTGGTACTGGCACATGGTCGTCGGCGGTTTCGCCTTTGGCCTGATCTTCATGGCGACCGATCCGGTGTCGGCGTCCATGACGAACACGGGTAAGTGGGCGTTCGGCATTTTGATAGGCGTGATGGTGGTACTGATCCGGGTGGTGAACCCGGCGTTTCCGGAGGGCATGATGTTGGCCATTCTATTCGCCAACCTGTGCGCACCGTTGATTGACCACTTTGTCATTCAGGCCAATATCAAGCGGAGGCTGGCACGTAATGTCTAGTCAAAAAGAATCCACCGTTCGCACACTGGTCGTGGCCTTGCTGGTCTGCCTGGTCTGCTCGGTGTTCGTTTCGGGCGCAGCGGTTGCGCTACGCCCGACACAACTGGAAAACCGTCAGCTGGACAAGCAGCGCAGCATCCTGGCGATCGCCGGGTTGGGCGAGGCGGGTATGTCTGCCAAGCAGGTAAAGGCGCTCTATAAGGAGCGGATCGTTGCCAAGCTGGTCGATCTGGAAACCGGCAAATACAGCGACGAGTTCGATCCGAACACCTTCGACCCGCTGGTTGCCGCCAAGGATCCGCAGCTGTCGCAAGCGCTGCCAGGCGATGAAGACATCGCCTCGATCAAGCGCCGCGAGCGCTACAGCGTCGTCTATACCGTCGAGGAAAACGGCGAGCTCGAGACGCTGATCATGCCGGTGCGTGGCTATGGGCTGTGGTCGACCCTCTATGGCTTCATGGCCGTCAAGGGAGATCTCAACACGGTCGAAGGGCTGGGTTTCTACCAGCATGGCGAGACCCCCGGTCTCGGCGGCGAAGTGGATAATCCCAAGTGGCGCAGCCAGTGGCAGGGTAAGGAGCTGTTCACCGAGAACGGCAAACTGGCCATCCAGGTGGTCAAGGGCGGCGTCGATCCGCAGAGCCCGAAAGCCGACCACCAAGTTGACGCGCTGGCCGGTGCGACGCTGACCAGTAACGGTGTGAACAACCTGCTGCACTTCTGGCTGGGCGAGAACGGATTCGGTCCATTTATCGCTAACCTGCGCGCTGGGGAGGCTTGACCATGTCGCAACCTACTATCAAAGAAGTCCTGTTCAATCCGGTCTTCAACAACAACCCCATCGGTCTGCAGATTCTCGGAATCTGTTCGGCGCTGGCGGTTACCTCCAACCTCAAGACCGCCCTGGTGATGTCCGTCGCGCTGACGCTGGTGGTGGCGTTTTCCAACCTGTTCATCTCGATGATTCGCAGCCAGATTCCAGGCTCGATTCGCATGATCGTGCAGATGGTGATCATTGCCTCGCTGGTAATCGTGGTCGATCAGGTCCTCAAGGCCTACGCCTTCTCGCTGTCCAAGCAGCTGTCGGTATTCGTCGGTCTGATCATCACCAACTGCATCGTGATGGGGCGTGCTGAAGCGTTCGCCATGCAGAATCCGCCCATGCTGTCGTTTTTCGACGGCCTCGGTAACGGACTCGGCTACAGCGCGATGCTGATCGTGCTGGGCATCGTTCGCGAACTGTTCGGCGCCGGCAAGCTGATGGGTTACACCATCCTTCCGGTGGTCAACGATGGCGGTTGGTACCAGCCAAACGGCCTGTTGCTGCTGCCGCCGTCGGCGTTCTTCCTCATCGGCCTGATCATCTGGGGCATTCGTAGCTGGAAGCGCGAGCAGGTCGAGAAGCCGTCGTTCAAGATGGCGCCGCAAGTCTCGAGCAAGGAGGCTTACTAATGGAGCATTACATCAGCCTGTTCGTCCGTGCCGTGTTCATCGAGAACATGGCGCTGGCCTTCTTCCTCGGCATGTGCACCTTCATCGCGATTTCCAAGAAAGTGGAAACCGCGATTGGCCTGGGTATCGCGGTTATCGTGGTTCAGGCCATCACGGTCCCGGCCAACAACCTGATCTACACCTATCTGCTCAAGGCCGGAGCGCTGTCCTGGGCGGGGTTGCCGGAAGTGGATCTCAGCTTCCTGGGCCTGCTCAGCTACATCGGCGTGATCGCGGCAATTGTTCAGATCCTCGAAATGCTCCTGGATAAGTACGTACCCAGCCTTTACAACGCACTGGGCGTCTTCCTGCCGTTGATCACCGTGAACTGCGCCATCATGGGCGGCACACTGTTCATGGTCGAGCGGGACTACAACCTGGCGGAAAGTACCGTGTATGGCTTTGGCTCCGGTGCGTCCTGGGCGTTGGCGATCATGCTGCTGGCCGGTATCCGCGAAAAGCTCAAGTACAGCGATGTACCGGAGGGTCTGCAGGGACTGGGCATCACCTTCATCACCATCGGCCTGATGTCGCTAGGCTTCATGTCATTCTCTGGCGTACAGCTGTAAGGACGGGATGAACTGATGAGTTACGAAATTTTCCTTGCCATTGGCATGTTCACCGCCATCGTGCTCGCGCTGGTGGTGATCATCCTCGCGGCGCGCGCCAAGCTGGTGTCTAGCGGTGACGTGAGTATCGAAATCAACGGCGAACGCACCATCACCGTTCCGGCTGGCGGCAAGTTGCTGCAGACCTTGGCCGCGAACAATATCTTCCTATCGTCCGCCTGCGGTGGTGGCGGCACCTGCGCCCAGTGCAAGTGCGTCGTCGAAAGCGGTGGCGGCGAGATGCTGCCCACCGAAGAGTCACACTTCACCCGTCGTGAGGCTGGCGAGGGCTGGCGTCTGTCCTGCCAGACACCGGTCAAGGCGGATATGAAGATCGAGGTACCCGAGGAAGTGTTCGGCGTGAAGAAGTGGGAGTGCACCGTGCTCTCCAACCCGAACGTGGCGACCTTCATCAAGGAACTGACCTTAAAGCTGCCGGAAGGCGAGAACGTCGACTTCCGCGCGGGCGGTTATGTCCAGCTCGAATGTCCACCGCACGAGGTTCGCTACAAGGACTTCGATATTCAGGAGGAGTATCGCGGCGACTGGGACAAGTTCAACCAATGGAAGTACGTGTCCAAGGTCGACGAGACGGTCATCCGTGCCTACTCGATGGCGAACTACCCGGAAGAGGTCGGTCTGGTGAAGTTCAACATCCGTATCGCCTCGCCGCCGCCAGGCAAGGACGATCTGCCGCCAGGCAAGATGTCCTCCTGGGTGTTCAGCCTCAAGCCGGGCGACAAGGTCACCGTCTACGGTCCCTTCGGTGAATTCTTTGCCAAGGATACCGACGCGGAAATGGTCTTCATCGGTGGTGGTGCCGGCATGGCACCGATGCGCTCGCACATTTTCGACCAGCTCAAGCGCCTGAAATCCAAGCGCAAGATGAGCTTCTGGTACGGCGCGCGTTCCATGCGCGAGGCGTTCTACGTCGAGGAATATGACCAGCTGCAAGCCGAGAACGAGAACTTCGAGTGGCATCTGGCGTTGTCCGATCCGCAACCGGAGGACAACTGGCAGGGGCCGACGGGGTTCATCCACAACGTACTCTACGAGAACTACCTGAAGGACCATCCAGCTCCCGAAGACTGCGAGTTCTACATGTGCGGTCCGCCGATGATGAACGCCTCGGTAATCAAGATGCTGACCGACCTGGGCGTTGAACCGGAGAACATCCTGCTCGACGACTTCGGCGGCTAGCATGATTCGAGCGTCATTTCGGCCCGTCATCGTCGTCGCCCTGGCGACGGCGCTGACGGGCTGTCTGTTTCAGGACAAGGTAGAAAGCTTCAGCGGGCCAACCATGGGCAGCACCTATACGGTGAAGTACGTGGCGAGCGCCGGCACGCCGGACAAAGAGCAACTGAGGCAGCAGACCGAGGCGATACTCGCCGACATCGATAAGCAGGCCTCGACCTACCGTGCCGATTCCGACATAGAAGTGTTCAACGAGCTGCCGGCCGGGCGCTGCATGGCCATGCCTGACGGGGTGCGAGCCCTACTCGAAGCAGGCAGGAAACTGTCTGACGAAAGCGGCGGTGCGCTGGATCTGACCATCGAGCCGCTGCTCAACCTGTGGGGCTTCGGGCCCCGCGGGCAGGGCGAGCGGGTGCCTTCGGCCGAGGAAATCGCGACGGCACGGCAGGATGTCGGCCAGCATCACTTGCGGTTGGAGGGCGAGCAGCTCTGCAAGGACCGGAACGTTCAAGTCGATTTCAACAGCATCGCAGCTGGTTATGCTGTCGATCAGGTGACGGCAAGGCTCGAAGCGTCAGGCGTCAGCAGCTTTCTGGTGGAAATCACGGGTGAGCTGAAAGCCCAGGGTCGCAAGCCGGATGAGTCACCGTGGCGCATTGCGATCGAAGCGCCGCGGGACAATGAGCGAGTCGTCCAGCGGGTCATCGAACTCGATGGACTGGGCGTTTCTACTTCCGGGGACTATCGAAACTACTTCGAGCGTGACGGTAAGCGCTACTCGCACACGCTGGATCCGACCACCGGAGCGCCTATCGAGCATCATCTCGCCGCCGTGACGGTTGTCGATCCGTCGACACTCCGCGCGGACGGGTTGTCTACCGTGCTTATGGTGCTCGGTCCGGAGCGTGGACTGGCCTACGCGACAGAGCACAGGATCGCAGCGTTCTTCGTGGTACGCGAAGGGCAGGAATTCGTAAGCAAGAGCACCGAAGCTTTTGATGAGCTGTTCGGTGCGGGAGCAGAGCAATGACCTGGTTGATCGTTTTTCTGGTGATGGTACTGGTCGTGTTGGGTATGTCGATCGGTGTGATCATGGGTCGCAAGCCCATCGCCGGCTCATGCGGAGGGATCGCCAATCTCGGCATCGAGAAGGAGTGCTCGATCTGCGGCGGTAGCCGCGAGAAATGCGAGGAGGTGAATGCGCAGGAAAGCCAGAATTCAAAAGCAGATCTCGCCTACGACGCGACCAGACGCTGATAAGTGGCTTCAACCCGGCCAGGGGCGCTAGCGCACCGGTGCCGGGCCTTGCATGTAGGACGTGCCGACGCTGCTCGGCACCTGTGGCCGGGACCGTCCGGGTACGCCTGACGGTTTTTTCCTGGCCAGCGTAATTCGTTAACAGCGGCAGGTTGGCCTGCCGCGTGTTCAGGGGTGAATATGGCTGTCTACAATTACGATGTAGTGGTTTTGGGCTCGGGCCCAGCCGGCGAAGGCGCGGCGATGAATGCGGTCAAGGCGGGACGCAAGGTCGCCGTGGTCGATAGCAGGCCACACGTCGGCGGCAACTCCACCCATCTGGGAACCATTCCTTCCAAGGCGCTGCGCCATTCGGTACGGCAGATCATGCAGTACAACACCAACCCGTTGTTCCGCCAGATCGGCGAACCTCGCTGGTTCTCTTTTCCCGACGTGCTGAAAAGTGCCGAGAGCGTGATCGCCAAGCAGGTCACCTCCCGTACGGGCTACTACGCACGCAACCGCATCGACATCTTTTTCGGCACCGCGAGCTTTGCCGATGAGCAGACGGTCGAAGTGGTCAGCGCCAACGGCATGGTCGAAACGCTGGTGGCCAATCAATTCATCATCGCGACCGGCTCGCGCCCGTATCGTCCCGCGGACGTCGACTTCTCGCACCCGCGCATCTACGACAGCGATACCATTCTCACGCTGAGCCATACGCCGCGCCGCCTGATCATCTACGGCGCCGGGGTGATCGGCTCGGAGTATGCGTCGATTTTCAGTGGCCTGGGCGTGCTGGTCGATCTGATCGATAACCGCGACCAGTTGCTCAGCTTCCTCGATGACGAAATCTCCGATGCGCTCAGCTATCACCTGCGCAACAACAATGTGCTGATTCGCCATAAGGAAGAGTACGAGCGCGTCGAGGGCGTCGACAACGGCGTGATTCTCCATCTCAAGTCCGGAAAGAAGATCAAGGCAGATGCCTTCCTCTGGTGCAACGGGCGAACCGGCAATACCGACAAGCTTGCGCTGGAAAACATCGGCCTCAAGGTGAACAGCCGTGGGCAGATCAAAGTCGACGAACACTACCGCACGGATGTCGGCAACATCTATGCGGCAGGCGATGTGATCGGCTGGCCGTCCCTGGCCAGCGCGGCCTACGATCAGGGGCGTTCAGCGGCAGGCAGCATCGTCGACAACAACAGCTGGCGTTTCGTCGACGACGTCCCGACCGGCATCTACACCATCCCGGAGATTAGTTCGATCGGCAAGAACGAGCGTGAGCTCACCGAGGCGAAGATTCCGTACGAGGTTGGCAAGGCATTCTTCAAGGGAATGGCGCGTGCGCAGATTTCCGCCGAGCCGGTAGGGATGCTGAAGATACTTTTCCATCGCGAGACGTTGGCGGTGCTCGGCGTTCATTGCTTTGGCTATCAGGCATCGGAGATCGTGCATATCGGCCAGGCGATCATGAATCAGCCGGGTGAGGCGAATACGTTGAAGTATTTCGTCAATACCACGTTCAACTATCCGACCATGGCCGAGGCCTATCGCGTCGCCGCGTTCGACGGGCTAAACCGGCTTTTTTGAGCGGCTCCGACCGGTGGCCTGAGCCGGTCGGAGAGGATAGCCAGGATTGGCGCTGGCCGAATCGGGAAAGCTTTTGAAAAGCCGATAGGAGCGCTGAAGGCTTCAGGGCTGGACGAAACGGTAGCGTAAGTTGCCGTTCCGAATCGCAGGAACGCCTTGGCAAAGACCGAGCCGTTCAGCCTACCGCTTGGCCAGCGTTTCCACTGCCAGGCCGGGGAAGTCGGTGATCAGGCTGTCCACGCCGAAGTCCGCGAGCCGGCGCATAAGCGCTGGCTCGTTCACGGTCCACACGGAAACGTGCAAACCCTGCGCGCGTGCCTTGGCGATGCGCTCGGGGGTACAGAGCGTCCACTTCAGTGCGAGAAGTTCGCAGCCGTACTGATTGGCGACCTTCAATGGATCAAGCCAGGCGTATTCGGCTACAAGCCCTGATGACAGCTCCGGCGTCAGCCTTTTCAGTGCCCTCAGCACTTCGCGCGACCCTGAGGTGACTGTGATTCGATCGAGCAACCCGTAACGTTCGGCCAGTTCCTTGATGGCCAGAACCGAGCGTGCCGCACGTACGCGCGAGGCGCTTTTCACCTCGAGCTGCCAGTGCTCGAAGTCGCACTTCTCGAACAGCTCCGCCAGCCTGGGTATCGGGCACGGTTGTTTCCAGCCGGGCCCGCCGCTGCGCGCATCGTAATGAACCAGCTCCTCGGCGTCGTGCTCCACGACCTTGCCACGTCGCCCGGTGGTGCGCTTCAAGGTTGGGTCATGGATGACCATCAACTCGCCGTCGCGGGAAAGGTGCAAATCCAGCTCGCAGCGACGCACGCCATGGGCCAGGCATTGCTGGAAGCTGGCGAGGGTGTTTTCCGGCGCTTCGCCCTTTGCGCCGCGGTGGCCGTAGATCAAGGTCACGGTTCGATATCTCGCTGTAGGGATGGGGTGCTTTGATGGTGCATCACGCTGTCGATCACCCGGTCGTTCTCGAAGTACACCGAAAAATAGCGGTAGTCCCAGCGTGTAATGGGCGGGACTCCGACGGCGGGATGTTCCTCGTCGGCAAGGCCAAAGTGTTCGAGGACCGTACCCTTCGAGTCGCCGCGTCCGGGCAGCGTCAGTTGGGACTGGCCTTGCTGACCCACGGGGATGCGGATCGTCTCGGCAACGGCCGGGACACAAAAGGCAACGGCCAGAAGCGGAATCAATAATCGGTGCATGTCAGAGTTCCTGCAGACTTTCACGAGCCAGGCGTCGTTCCGTCGCCTGTTTCTGCAGGATATGCCGAGCGAGCAGCTGTCGTTGTGCATCAGTCAACGCTTCGAACGACGTCCCGATGGCGAAGCGTCCGTCATCCAAGGCTTGGCAGCTGGCGACGCGGGCGGCTAGCAGCAGCCCCAGGCATTGCGGCATCAGCGCCAGTTTCAGCGTCCAGGTCGAGCCTTCTTCGAGTGGCGCATCGTTGACGAAGCTGATCCCACCTTCGGACAGCACCACTTCGCGCACCGGCCCGATGTCTTTGAGTAGATCCCGCGCGAGCACTTGGGCAATCAGATCGATACGCTTGTTCTGTACCTTGAGGTAACTGGCCAGCGTACGGTTGCGTTCGGCAATCTGCCGCAACAGGTGCTGTGACTCGAAATCGAGCTGATGCAGCTCGCCAAGCAGACTGAACAACTGGTTCGCGCCGCCATCGGGGACTGTTTCGAGGTGTTCCAGCGGCAGGATTTCCAGTGCGATCACGTCCTCGATACGATAGTATTCGCGGCGATCTTCGGTGTCTTCAGTGGGCATGTCGATCCCTGGGCTGCAGTGATGGCTTGAGTGTATCAGGCCGTTTGGTATCGTCATTCAGCTTGTTATTTCCCGCCAGCGAAAGCGAACCCATCGATTTATGTTCAGACCGCTGTCCGTGTATATCGGGGCGCGCTACACACGCGCCAGACGTCGCAGCCTCTTCGTTTCCTTCATTTCCTTCACCTCGATGATCGGGCTGGCGCTGGGCGTGCTGGTGATGATCGTCGTACTGTCGGTCATGAATGGTTTCGATCACGAGATGCGCACGCGCGTGCTCGGCATGGTCCCGCACGCCACCATCGAACGCCCGACGCCGATCGACGATTGGCAGACCCTCGGAAATCGACTGATGCAGCATCCGCAGGTTTCGGCGGTGGCGCCGTTCATTCAGATGCAGGGTCTGCTGACGCATCGCGGGAAGGTCACCAAGACATTGATCAATGCGGTGGACCCGCAAGTCGAGCCGAAGGTATCCATCATCGGGCAGTTCTTTCGCGAAGGGGGGCTGGATGAGTTGGCCGCCGGCGAGTTCGGCATAGTCATCGGCGACAAGGCTGCCGACAAGCTTGGCGTTGGCGTCGGCGACAAGATCACTTTCGTCGCTCCGGAAGTGACGGTCACGCCGGCAGGTGTTTTTCCCCGCATGAAGCGCTTCACTGTGCGCGGCATCTTCCATGTCGGCGCCGGCGAAATAGACGGCTACGTGGCGATGGCCAATATCTCCGATCTGGCACGTCTGCATCGATGGAAGCCGGATCAGGTGCAGGGGCTGCGGCTGCGCTTCGAGGATCTGTTCCAGGCGCCGCGCACGGCATGGCAACTGGCGGGCCAGTTGGGCGACGACTTCTACTCACGTGACTGGACGCGCACCCACGGCAATCTCTATCAGGCGATACGCATGGAAAAGGCCATGATCGGCCTGTTGCTGCTGCTGATCGTCGCGGTGGCGGCCTTCAATATCATTTCCACCCTGGTCATGGTGGTCACCGACAAGCGGGGCGACATCGCCATCCTGCGGACCCTGGGGGCGACGCCCGGACAGATCATGGCGATCTTCATGGTCCAGGGTACGGTGATCGGCGTCGTCGGTACCCTGGTTGGTGCACTGCTGGGTATCTTCGCAGCGCTCAACGTCAGCAGCTGGATTGCCGCACTGGAGCATCTCATCGGGCACAAGTTTCTCAATGCGGACGTCTACTTCATCGATTACCTACCGTCTCGTCTGATGGCCGCTGACGTGATTCAGGTCTGCGCCGCGGCGCTCGTCCTGAGTTTTTTCGCCACCCTGTACCCGGCCTGGCGTGCGGCCCGTACACAGCCCGCCGAGGCGCTACGATATGAGTGAGCTGGTCATGCATCAAGAATCTCGGAAGGAAGGTGCGGTACTCAGTTGCCGCAACCTGGGCAAGCGCTATGAGCAGGGGCCCGAGTCGGTCAACGTGCTTTCCGGTCTTCAGTTGGAGCTGTTCCCGGGGCAGCGGGTGGCCATCGTGGGCAGCTCCGGTTCGGGCAAAAGTACCTTGCTGAACCTGCTTGGCGGCCTCGATACGCCGAGTGAAGGTAGTGTCTGGCTGGCCGGTGAGGAGCTCTCCGCTCTCAGCGAGAAGGACCGTGGACTGTTGCGCAATCGCGCGCTGGGCTTCGTCTACCAGTTTCACCATCTGCTGCCCGAGTTCACCGCGCTGGAAAACGTATGCATGCCATTGCTGATCGGCAAGACGTCGATTCCGGACGCGCGGGCCCGGGCTACCGAGCTGTTGCAGCGTGTGGGGCTTGGCCATCGGTTGGCGCATAAGCCGTCGGAGCTATCCGGCGGTGAGCGTCAGCGAGTGGCGATCGCCCGCGCGCTGGCCAACAGCCCGGCGCTGGTCTTGCTGGATGAACCCACCGGTAACCTTGATCACCATACGGCGCAGGGGATTCAGGATCTCATGCTGGAATTGAGCAGTTCCTTGCGCACGGCCTTTCTGGTCGTCACGCATGATCCGCAATTGGCCGGACAGATGGACCATATCCTGCGCCTGGAAGACGGCCGGTTGGTGGCTGGGTAATGTTCAGGCCGCTTAGCATTTTCATTGGCAGTCGCTATACGCGGGCCAAGCGCCGTAATCATTTCATTTCGTTCATTTCACTGACCTCGATGATCGGCTTGTCGCTGGGCGTGCTGGCGATGATTATCGTGCTCTCGGTCATGAACGGCTTCCAGCGCGAGATGAGCAATCGCGTGCTGGGCATGGTGCCCCATGCGGTCATCGCCGGTGACGGACAACCCGTGGACGACTGGCAGTCCCTGGCCGAGCGTGTTCGGGCGAATCCAATGGTCATCGGGGCCGCGCCAATCACTCAGCTAGAAGGCATGCTGTCCTATAAAGGCGCGATGCAGCCGATCGAAGTCAAAGGTATCGATCCGCAGGCCGAGGGCGGCGTCTCGATACTGGGGTCAAAGATGATCGCCGGTCGGCTCGATGACCTGAAACCGGGTGAGTCGGGCGTCATCCTCGGATTGATGACGGCGCGGCGATTCGGCTTGAAGCTGGGCGACAGGCTCACCCTCATCGTGCCGGAGCTCAGCGATGCGCCTGGCGGCGTTACACCGCGGATGCAGCGCTTGAATGTGGTCGGCGTGTTCAAGGTTGGAGCCGAACTGGACGGTAGCCTGGCCATGATTCACCGCAGCGATGCCGCTCGGATGCTGCGCTGGCAGCCGGAGCAGGTCGAGGGGGTCAGACTCAAGCTGACCGACCTGTACGCGGCCCCGCAGGTTACCGCCGAGCTGCTCGGCGAGCTCGGTGAGGGCTACCAGGGCGAAGACTGGTCGCGTACCCAGGGCAGCCTGTTCAGCGCCATGAAGATGGAAAAAACCATGATCGGGGTACTGCTCCTGCTGATCGTGGCGGTGGCCGCATTCAATATCATCGCCACCCTGATCATGGTCGTCGCCGACAAGCGGGCCGATATTGCAATCCTGCGAACGCTCGGAGCGACGCCACGGCAGATCATGACGATCTTCATGGTGCAGGGCAGCATTATCGGTTTGACCGGGACCCTCATCGGCACGGTTCTGGGTGTGCTCGGGGCGTTGAACGTCAGTGCGCTGGTCGCCTGGCTGGAGCGGGTGACCGGGCAGCACATCTTCAGTTCGGATGTTTACTTCATCAATACGCTGCCGTCGGAGCTGCGGCTCGAGGACGTGCTGCTGGTAACTATGGCGGCATTGCTTCTCAGCTTCCTGGCGACCGTCTATCCCGCATGGCGGGCAGCGCAAACCCAGCCCGCCGAGGCGCTGCGTTACGAGTGAGGCACACCTAGCGCCGATTTAGCTGGCGCTTGCGCCAACTGCGGCCGACCCACCAGCGCCAGTACAGCTGAGTGCCCACATAGCCGAGCAGGGCGGCCACCACGGCGACGACGAAAGAGCCCAGGAACAGCGGCTGCCAATGGCTATCGAGCATCTTGCGAACCCAGGCCAGGCTGAGCTCCATTGGCATCGGCGAGACTGGGGTGTCCATCAGCCATGCGCCGATCTTGTAGTTGCAGTAGAAGACCGGCGGCATCGTCAGTGGATTGGTCAGCCAGACCAGTCCCACGGCAATCGGCAGGTTGGCCCGGGCCGGTACCGCGCAGAGCGCCGCTGCCAGCATCTGCATGGGCATCGGGATCATCGCCCAGAACAGGCCGATGGCCATCGCCCGGGACACCGAGTGGCGATTGAGGTGCAACAGGTTGGGATCATGTGTAAGCGTGCCGAGAAATCGTAGAGACTTGTGCGTCTTGATGCGATCGGGGTGCGGCATGTAGCGTTTGAAAAAACGACGCGGCATGAAGATTCTCTGGCGGGCTGAACCGCGCCGGATTATGCCTGAAACGAGACCCGGCGCTGAGAGAAGATTGTGACGCGGATTCTACACTGTGCGGGCGCCGGCAGGACGTCGGCATGACGATGGTGATCGGGCAGCCGGGAAATCCCGCAGGCACCGGTCGCTGGAATGGAATCCAGGAGTACTCATGCGTGCAGCGATGCTGGCGCTGGCAGCGGGCCTCATACTGCTGCGTTTTCTACCGCAACTTCCACCCCCGTCTGCGCTCCCGCTAGTCATCCTGGCCGGGTTGCTGTTGCTGCCGTCCCGCTGGCGCGTGATCGGTTGTTTCCTGTGCGGGCTTGGTTGGGCCTGTCTGAGCGCCCATTGGGCATTGAGCGATCGCCTGCCAACGGCGCTCGACGGCCGCACGTTCTGGCTTGAAGGTCGGGTGACCGGTCTGCCGGATGTTCGCGGCGGGGTCGTGCGCTTCGAGCTGACCGATATTTCGTCGCGACATGAGGGCCTGCCTTCACGGATGCGCCTGGCGTGGTACGGCGGGCCGGCCATGCAGGCGGGAGAGCGCTGGCGTCTCGCGGCCAAGCTGAAGAGGCCACGAGGGTTGGTCAACCCGCAGCCATTCGACTACGAAGCCTGGCTCCTGGCGCGCCGAATCGGTGCCAGCGGGACCGTCAAGGCGGGCGAGCGCACCGGGTTGGCGGTGGGCGGGCAGGGGGCGCGCGATCAGCTGCGCCAACGCCTGTTGGCCGTCGATGCCCAGGGCCGTTCAGGCGCGATCGCCGCGCTGGTGGTCGGCGACGACAGTGGCCTGTCGACGGCGGACTGGCGCATCCTTCAAGACACCGGAACCGTCCACCTGATGGTGATCTCGGGGCAGCATGTGGGGATGCTGGCGGGCTTGCTCTACGGCCTGGTTGCGCTGTTGGCTCGGTGGGGCTTCTGGCCACAACGCATCGCCTGGCTGCCCTGTGCCTGTGGCGCGGCGTTGGCTGGTGCGCTCGTATACGGCTGGCTGGCAGGCTTCGACGTTCCGGTTCAGCGAGCGCTGATCATGGTCGCGCTGGTACTGCTATGGCGCTTGCGATTCAGGCATCTTGGCGTTTGCTTGCCGTTGCTGATTGCGCTGGATGGCGTGTTGCTGTTCGATCCGCTGGTCGTTCTGCGATCGGGATTCTGGCTGTCCTTTCTGGCGGTGGCGCTGCTTGCCTATATCTTCCGCGGGCGGCTGGGCCGTTGGGGTGGTTGGCAGACGTTGGGGCGCGCGCAGTGGGGCATGGCGATTGGGCTATTGCCGTTCCTGCTGATTCTGGGCTTGCCGGTGAGCTTGAGCGGCCCGGTCGCCAATCTGTTCGCGGTGCCTCTGGTCAGTGTGCTGATCGTGCCGCTGTCGTTGATGGGCACCGCCTTGTTGTGGCTGCCAGGTGTCGGCGAGGCGCTGCTCTGGCTGGCGGGCGGACTGCTGGTTTATCTATTCGATGCGCTGCGTTGGCTCGCCGGCTGGCAAGCGGCCTGGCTACCGGCTTCCTTGCCGCTGTGGGCCTGGTCGCTGGTCACGCTCGGAACGCTGCTGATCCTGGCTCCAGCCGGCCTGCCCTTGCGGGCGCTGGGGTTGGTACTGCTCGCACCGCTGTTGTTTCCCCCGATCAACAAGCCGGCCCACGGACAGGCAGACGTCTGGATCCTCGATGTCGGGCAGGGACTCGCGGTGCTGGTTCGCACGCATGAGCATGCTTTGCTGTACGACGCCGGGCCGCGCTACGGCGACTTCGATATCGGTGAGCGAGTGGTTTCGCCTTCGCTGCGCACGCTGGGCGCTGCGGATCTCGATCTGATGGTGCTCAGTCATGCCGATAGCGATCATGCGGGCGGCGCTGCAGCGATCCTGCGACAAATGCCGGTCGCACGGGTGCTCAGTGGCGAACCGGAGCGACTGCCCGCGTCGCTGGGCGCCGAGGCCTGTCCGTCAGGGCTGCACTGGGAATGGGACCATGTCGGCTTCACGCTCTGGCGCTGGTCGCAGGCTCGCAATGGAAACCAGTCGTCCTGCGTGCTGATGGTCGAGGCCAACGGCGAACGCCTGCTGCTAACCGGCGACATCGACGTGCCTGCCGAGCAGGCGCTGCTGGCAAGCGGTATGCCGCTCAAGGTGCGCTGGTTGCTGCTGCCGCATCATGGCAGTCACAGTTCCTCCTCCGAAGCCTTCATCGAGGCTGCAGGTGCGGAGGGGGCGCTCGTCTCGCGCAGTCTGCACAATGCCTTCGGACACCCACACCCGGACGTCGTGCGGCGGATCGAGGCATCCGGCGCGCAGCTTTACGATACGGCCGAGCAGGGTGCGCTGCAGATCCGTCTCGGACGTTTCGAGTCGCCGCGCGGATTGCGCGCCGAACGTCGGTTCTGGCGGGAAAAATGAGAACCGGGGCCGTCGGCGGCCTGACGACCCTATGCTAGAGTGACGCCACTTTTTCGAGGGGGATTCACGTCGTGTGGGAGCTGGTTAAAGCAGGTGGCTGGATTATGCTGCCGATCATTCTGTGTTCCGTCGCTGCCGCCGGAATCATCGCCGAGCGCCTATGGACGTTGCGACCTAGTCGTGTGACCCCTTCGCATCTGCTCGGCCAGGTGTGGAAATGGATCAAGGACAAGAAGCTCAGCAACCAGAAGCTCAAGGAGCTGCGTGCGGACTCACCCTTGGGCGAGATTCTCGCAGCGGGCCTGGCCAACTCCAAGCATGGTCGGGAGATCATGAAGGAGTGCATCGAGGAGGCCGCGGCGCGCGTCGTTCATGATCTCGAGCGGTACCTCAATGCCCTGGGCACCATTGCCGGCATCGCGCCCTTGCTGGGGCTGCTCGGTACGGTGCTTGGCATGATCGAGATATTCGGTGCCTTCATGGGCTCGGGTATGGCCAACGCCCCGATGCTCGCTTCGGGTATATCCAAGGCGCTTATCACTACGGCGGCGGGCCTGATGGTCGGCATTCCGGCCCTGTTCTTCCATCGCTTCCTGCTACGTCGCGTAGAGGAACTGGTGGTCGGGATGGAGCAGGAAGCGATCAAGCTGGTGGAAGTCGTGCAAGGCGACCGTGACGTCGATCTGGGCGAGGACAAGGCGTGAAGTTTCGTCGCAAGGCGCGGGAAAACGTCGACATCGGACTGGCCCCGCTGATCGACGTCGTCTTCATCCTGCTGCTGTTCTTCGTGGTCACGACCACCTTTACCCGCGAAACGCAGCTCAAGGTGGATCTGCCCGAGGCTGCCAGCGGCACGCCGCCGGAAGAGGCGCAAAAGAAACAGCTCGAAGTGGTCATCGATGTAGACGGCAGCTATTCACTCAATGGCAAGACGTTGATCAAGCACGATCTGAACACACTCATGGGCGCGCTGGCGAAGGAGTCGGGCGGAGACACCAGTCTGCCGATGATCATCAGCGCCGATGGCAAGACACCGCATCAGGCCGTCATCACCGCGATGGATGCAGCCGGAAAGCTTGGCTTCGCCCATCTGCGAATCACCACCGTCGAGGCCCAGCCGGAGCCCTGATGTCTTTTGCCGATCGTTTGCAGCGCGCCTGGTACGAGGGGCATCCGGCTCTGGCATTGCTTGCCCCGCTCGAGGCGCTCTACAGGCGGGTAGTCAGCGCCAGACGCAAGCGGTTCCTGGATGGCGCGGCCGATTGTTATCGGGCGCCAGTGCCGGTCGTAGTGGTAGGCAACATTACGGTTGGCGGGACCGGCAAAACGCCGTTGATCCTTTGGCTCATCGAACACTGCCGCCGACGTGGCGTGAAGGTCGGTGTGGTCAGCCGTGGGTACGGTGCCTCGCCCGCATCCTATCCATGGCGAGTCCGGGCGGAAGACTCGGCAGCCGAGGCGGGCGATGAACCCTTATTGATCGCGCAGCGCACCGGTGCGCCGGTCATGATCGATCCGGACCGTGCCCGTGCTGTTCGCGAGTTGCTGGCCCAAGAGTCAGTTGACTTGGTCCTGTCCGACGACGGGCTGCAGCATTACCGGTTGGCGCGTGATCTGGAATTGGTGCTCGTCGATGCGGTGCGCGGCCTGGGTAATCGGCGCTGCTTGCCCGCCGGCCCATTGCGTGAGCCGCCCGAACGGCTCGAATCGGTCGATGCGGTGTTATTCAATGGCGCGCAGGCCGACAGTCCCTCCGGCTTTGCCTTCGCCCTGCGGCCGTCCGGGTTGATAGAACTCGCAAGCCGGCAATGCTGGCCGCTCGACCATTTCCCCCCGGGCCAACAGGTGCATGCGGTTGCCGGGATCGGCAATCCACAGCGTTTCTTCACTACGCTCGAGGCGCTACACTGGCGGCCGATTCCGCACCCCTTCGCCGATCATGCCCGCTATAGCCTCGAGCAACTGAGCTTCCGCCCCGAGCTACCGCTGGTGATGACCGAGAAGGATGCGGTCAAATGCCGGGCATTCGCGCTGCCGGGCTGGTGCTATCTGCAGGTGCAGGCCGAGCCGTCAGCGGCGTTCGTGACCTGGTTCGATACCCAGCTGGACCGATTGCTGCCCCAACACCCCTAAGCCGCTCGATCTGCCATGTGCGGTCGGCTGCATCCAAGGACCGCGCATGGATACCAAACTGCTCGATATTCTCGCCTGCCCGCTGTGCAAGGGCCCGCTGAAGCTGACCGATGATAAGTCCGAACTGATCTGCAAGGCCGACGGCATGGCCTTTCCGGTGCGAGACGGTATTCCGGTGATGCTCGAGAGCGAAGCCCGTACCCTTGATGTGGACGAGCGTCTGGACAAATGACTAGCGCCTATACCGTCGTGATCCCGGCGCGTTATGCGTCCAGCCGCCTTCCGGGCAAGCCTCTGCAGGACATCGCCGGTAAGCCGATGATTCGCCACGTCTGGGAGCAGGCCAGTCGAAGCGGTGCTCAACGCGTCGTAATTGCCACCGACGACAGGCGCATTCTGGACGCATGCGAGGGCTTCGGCGCGCAGGTGGTGCTGACCTGCGTTGAACATAATTCTGGCACCGATCGGCTCGCTGAAGTGGCGGCCAAGCTGGGATTGGCGGCGGACGCGATAGTGGTCAACGTGCAAGGCGACGAGCCGTTGATCCCGCCTGCGGTGATCGATCAGGTGGCGCGCAATCTGGCGGCCCACCCAGAGGCGGCAATCGCCACGCTCGCCGAACCGATCGACGATCCCCGGGCGCTATTCAATCCGAACGTGGTGAAGGTGCTGAGCGATATCAATGGCTTGGCGCTAACGTTCAGCCGGGCGCCGCTACCCTGGGCGCGGGATGAGTTCTCGCTTGGTCGTGACGTGCTGCCATCAGGCGTTCCATACCGTCGGCATATCGGCATTTATGCCTACCGGGCGGGGTTTCTTGCCGACTTCGTGTCCTGGGGCCCCTGCTGGCTGGAAAACACCGAGTGCCTCGAGCAGTTGCGGGCGCTCTGGCACGGCAAGCGCATACACGTTGCCGAGGCAGTCGAGGCGCCGCCCGCCGGAGTCGATACCGCCGAGGATCTCGAGCGCGTCCGCAAGTTGCTCGGAGCCTGAGCGTGAGGATTCTATTCGTCTGCATGGGCAACATATGCCGTTCGCCGACCGCCGAGGCTGTGTTTCGCAAGTGCGTGCAGGATGCCGGGCTGGATAGTCGTATCACCATCGACTCAGCCGGAACCGGTGGCTGGCATGTCGGCAAGCAGGCGGATGCGCGCGCATGCCAGGCAGCTGCCCAGCGAGGTTACGATCTCAGTGAGCTTAGGGCGCGCCAAGTGGTTGTCGACGACTTCAAGCGCTTCGATCTCATCCTCGCGATGGATCACGACAACCTGGAGCGTTTGCAGGCGCTGTGCCCGTCGGACTCATGCGCTGAACTTGATCTTTTTCTGCGCCGATACCGCCTGGGAAAGGGAACGGTACCTGATCCTTACTATTGTGGGGACGAGGGCTTCGAGCATGTGCTCGATCTGGTGGAGCATGCGTCGATGGCTTTGCTCGACGAGCTCAGGAAGCGCCTGTGAGTCTGATCATCGAGCAGAACCGCTCGCTCCGGAAATTCAACACCTTCGGCGTCGAGGCCAGTAGTGTCTATTTCGCCGAGGCGCATGACGATCAGCAGATCGGCGAAGCGCTAGCCCAGGCGCAGCGTATCGGTGTGCCGCTGTTGATACTCGGCGGTGGCAGCAATCTGGTGCTCACGGCGAATGTGAATGCGTTGGTGCTGCGCATGGCCAGCCGAGGCATTCGTGTGATCGAGGATGACGGTGAGCGTGTCGTCATCGAAGCGGAGGCCGGTGAGCCCTGGCATCCGTTCGTATTGCACAGTCTGGGGCTGGGGCTGTGCGGGTTGGAAAACCTGAGTCTGATTCCGGGGACCGTAGGCGCCGCGCCAATCCAGAACGTTGGTGCATACGGTGTCGAAATAAAAGACGTTTTTGCCGGGCTGACTGCGCTGGACCGGCAAACAGGGCGGCTCGTGGAGTTCGATCTGCAGGCATGCCAGTTTGGATACCGGGACAGTCTGTTCAAGCGGCAGGCCGGGCGCTACATCATTCTGCGGGTTCGCTTCGCCCTGCAACGCACCGTGAACCTCAAGCTCGAATACGGGCCACTTCGTCAGTGGCTTGTTCAGCATGCCATCCAATCACCCACGCCGATGGACGTGAGTCGCGCCGTCTGTGCCATACGCAGCGAAAAACTCCCCGATCCTCGACAGCTGGGCAATGCCGGTAGCTTTTTCAAAAACCCCCTGGTCTCGGCAGCCCTGGCCGATGGCTTGAGGCAACGCTTCGCGGATCTAGTGGCATTTGCGCAAGATGACGGGCAGGTCAAGCTCGCCGCCGGCTGGCTGATCGAGCGGGCGGGCTGGAAGGGTTACCGTCGTGGCGATGTGGGTGTGCATCGGCTACAGGCGCTGGTGCTCGTCAACTACGGCCAGGCCACCGGTCGGCAGATCCTGCAGCTCGCCGAAGACATCCAGGCAGATGTCGCCGAGCAGTTTGGCGTGCAGCTCGAGATCGAGCCGAACATCATCTAGCCCCGGGCCGGTTGTCCGTATCGTTCAACTGGGCGAAAATTATGGGCGTCGCTCACGTCTGGTCGAATGCGACGACTGCTCTGTGCCGGCTGCGCCCGCTCCAGCGTGGCCTGTTCAGGACGGCGCCTGGCTCACGTTTTCGAACTGGGCGATGACCGATTTCTGTATTCATCGTGTGTTCGCGCTGTCTGCGCCTTTTACCGCATCCATTACGTGCTGAGGGGCGGCGGAAGGTGTGCACCTTGTTCGGGGCGGGACACCATAGACCCGCCCCGGCTGTCCTACCGGAAGTGCCCCCTGCTTGTAGGTTAGCTAGCCTTTTTCGACCTGATCGACGACAGCCAGCCAATTAAAGCTAGCGATCAATCACGCTGCGTACGCTAAACGCCTTGCTCCAGCGAGACCTCCCGATTCTCGGGCGAAAGGTGTAAACGTTACCCAGGACGGGACAGGGGCAATAAAAAAGGGATGCCGAAGCATCCCTTTTTTGGTGCGCAACTGTCAGTGTTGGCGCTTGTCGGTGTCGTCCCGCTCGGGATTGGCCGTCGCTTCCTCAGGCTTCTCAGTGGCGGGCTCGAGCGGCTCCGCTACCGGCTGTACGGTTTGTGCCGTCACCGGTTCTGCTGCTGGTTCCGCATGCGCTTCGGCCGGCGCCGGCTCAGACTGCGGGGCAGCTTCAACAGCTACTTCGCGCTCCTCACCCTTCGCCTGCTCCGGCTGTACGGTAGCGATCTCGGCGATCGGCTCACTGACCACGACTTCGGGGCTGGCCAGCTCCTCGGTTTTTTCGGCTTTGGCTTCAGCCTCGGCAGCCTCCTTGGCCAGACGCTCCTGCTCGAGGCGGCGACGGCGCACCTCGCGAGGATCATTCGGCGCACGACCGGACGCGGTTTGAGCCGGCGCTGCAGCCTCGGCCGGAACCGGAGCCGGAGCGGATTGCGCAATGGCTGGCGTGGCAGGTGCCTCTTCAGCATTGCTTTCGCTAACCGGTTCTGGCTGGCTGACGGGCTCAGGCGCAGGCTCGGCCGGTGCGGGTTCGATCGTCGCAGCCGGAGTTTCGATCACTGGCTCAGCGGCTGCTTCGCTCACCGCCTCGGTAACCGTGACGGGCTCGTCGGCGGCTTCGATTGGCGCGGGCGCTTCCGACTTCGCCTGACTTTCAGGCGTCACGTCTGCGGCCTCGGTGTTCGCCGTGTTTGCCGCAAGGGCGGCGGCGGTTGCGGCAATGGCAACCTGCTCGGATTTCACCGGTGCATTGCTTTCTTCGGCTTCGACCGATCCAGTTTCGCCTTCAGTACCAATCTCGTTGCCGTTGGCATCGCGCTGACGGTCGCGGCGGTTGCTGCGACGGCGCTGGCCACGGGAGCGGCGACGTGGACGATCGCTGCCTTCGGTCGAGTCTTGTTCGTCCTGTGTGGCTTCGGTGGCGTCGTTCTGCTGCAGTTCGTCAGCTTCGGTAACCTGCTCAGCGCGTGGCTCGCGAGGCTTGCGCTCTTCGCGAGGTGGACGTGGTTTGCGTTCGCTGGCTTCCTCGCTGGCCGCTGCGACGGGGGCATTCTGATTGGGTTCATCCAGCGGTGCGCGCAGTTCGCGTTTGCGCTCTTCGCGCGGCTGGCGATCCTCACGTGGAGTGCGCTCGCGGCGTGGTTGCGGCTGCGACGGGCTGTCATTCACTTCGACCGGCTCGCGGGGTTCGCGGGGTTCGCGGGCCTCGCGTGGTTTGCGTTCCTCGCGCGGTGGGCGCGGCTGGCGCTCTTCGCGAGCCGGGCGCTCTTCACGGGGCGCGCGCTCTTCGCGTGGCTTGCGCTCTTCGTCGCGGTTGCTGCGAGTATCGCGTCGGCGGTTCTGCTGGCGACCACTGCGACGCTCGTCGTTGCGCTGCGGACGGCTGCCGCCGGCGGGCTTCTTCTCGACCTCGACGGCTGGGGCTTGCGGCTTGCCAGCAAAGAGACCGACCAGCGACTTGACCAGCCCCTTGAACAGGCTCGGCTCCTGAACGCTAGGCGTGGCCGTCTCTGTCGGCTCTGCAGTAGGAACGGGGGCGGGCGCAGTACGTTGCGGCGCGGTTTTGACCGCAGCCTCCTGGCGAACCAGGGTACGCGTCGAGCTGACCGGCTGAGCTTCCTCGGCTTCGGTCTGGCTCATCTCGTAGCTGGCCTGGCCGGCGATGATTTCTGGGCTATCGTCACGCAAGCGCTGCACTTCGAAGTGCGGCGTCTCGAGGTGATCGTCCGGCAGGATGAAGATGCGTGCACGGGTGCGCAGCTCGATCTTGGTGATGGCGTTGCGTTTTTCGTTCAGAAGGAACGCGGCGACCTGGAAAGGCACGCGCGCCCGCACTTCAGCGGTGCGATCCTTGAGGGCTTCTTCCTCGATCAGGCGCAGGATAGCCAGCGACAGCGACTCGACGTCACGGATGATCCCCTGGCCATTACAGCGTGGGCAGACGATACCGCTGGTCTCGCCGAGCGACGGGCGCAGACGCTGACGGGACATTTCCAACAGGCCGAATCGCGAGATGCGGCCCACTTGGATACGGGCGCGGTCGGCCTCGAGGGCTTCGCGGACCTTTTCTTCCACGGCGCGCTGGTTTTTCGCCGGGGTCATGTCGATGAAGTCGATGACGATCAGGCCGCCGATGTCACGCAAGCGCAGCTGCCGGGCAATTTCCTCGGCCGCTTCCAGGTTGGTCTGCAGTGCGGTTTCTTCGATGTCGCCGCCTTTGGTGGCGCGCGCCGAGTTGATGTCGATAGACACCAAGGCTTCGGTGGGGTCGATGACGATCGAGCCGCCGGACGGCAGCTTCACTTCACGCTGGAAGGCGGTTTCGATCTGGCTCTCGATCTGGAAACGGTTGAACAGCGGCACGCTGTCTTCGTACAGCTTGATCTTGCTGGCGTACTGCGGCATGACCTGCTGGATGAAGGAAAGCGCTTCGTCCTGGGCTTCGACGCTGTCGATCAGTACCTCGCCGATGTCCTGGCGCAGGTAGTCGCGGATGGCGCGGATGATAACGTTCGATTCCTGGTAGATCAGGAAGGGGGCGGGCCGACCCTGGGACGCTTCTTTTACTGCGGCCCAGAGTTGCAGCAGATAGTCGAGGTCCCACTGCATCTCTTCGCTGGAGCGACCGAGGCCGGCGGTGCGAACGATGAGCCCCATGTCAGCCGGGACGTTAAGGCCGTTCAGGGCTTCGCGAAGCTCGTTGCGTTCTTCACCCTCGATCCGGCGCGAAATGCCGCCTGCACGCGGGTTGTTCGGCATCAATACCAGATAGCGGCCGGCCAGACTGATGAAGGTGGTCAGGGCGGCGCCCTTGTTGCCGCGCTCTTCTTTTTCGACCTGGACGATGACTTCCTGGCCTTCGCTCAGGACGTCCTTGATGTTCACGCGGCCTTCGGGAGCCTTCCTGAAGTATTCGCGGGAAATTTCCTTGAGGGGGAGGAAGCCGTGGCGGTCGGCACCGAAGTCCACGAAGGCGGCTTCGAGGCTGGGTTCGACGCGGGTGATCTTGCCTTTGTAGATGTTGGCTTTTTTCTGTTCGCGGGCACCGGATTCGATGTCGAGATCGAATAGGCGCTGGCCGTCTACCAGTGCGACACGCAACTCTTCGGGTTGAGTTGCGTTAATTAGCATTCTTTTCATGTAGTACCGTCGGTTTCCAGGGCAGCGGAAACGGCGTTCGGCACACACGACTCTCGCGGTCGGTGTCAGGTGAGTCAGGAATGATTGTAAGGCACTCCAGTGTCCAGCGATGTGAGGCCAGTTGGGCCGGCGTCGCGACGACGTCTCCTGCTTGCTGTCGGAACAGAAGCAATGGTTCGGGAGGAGGAATCAGCAATCGGTAGCGGACGGAATGAAGCGTCTATGAAAGCCTTTGCTACGCACTCCGATGGCTGTACATCTCCACCCAACACTCATACTTTGAAAATCGGGTGCCGCTCGCAGAATCCGGGAGCGGGTTATCGATTATCGCGATTCCCCAGCGGGGGCACGCATCATGTCTTCAAGGCTTGTTTCGGTGCTTCTGCTACTGGAGAAAAGCACCGTCGGACGGCCTCACGTCCTCGAACATTGCTGGGTCGGGAAGGGCGGTTTCGCTGTCATTCCTCGACCTGGCCACTTTTGGCGGCGTCTGGACTATAACAGTAATGTTTAAGTGCTTCAAATCAGGGAAAATTGATATCATCCGCGGATGACCAATACCCCTTCCCAGACTTCCGGCGTGCAACTGCTCGAAGTCTCGCCGGAGCTTGCCGGCCAGCGTATCGACAATTTTCTTCGAACTCAGCTCAAAGGTGTGCCCAAAACCCTGATCTACCGCATCCTGCGAAAGGGAGAAGTGCGGGTGAACAAGGGGCGGATCAAGCCGGAGTACAAGCTCCAGGCCGGCGACGTCGTGCGTGTGCCGCCGCTTCGGCTGCCCGAGCGGGACGAGGCGGTACCGCTGGCGCAAGGCCTCCTCGAGCGCCTCGAGGCGGCCATCGTCTACGAAGACAAGGCGCTTATCGTGCTCAACAAGCCGGCGGGAATCGCTGTGCATGGCGGCAGTGGGCTCAGCTTTGGTGTCATCGAGGCGCTGCGTCAGTTGCGCCCCGATGCGAAGGAGCTCGAGCTGGTGCATCGCCTGGATCGGGATACCTCCGGGCTGCTGATGATCGCCAAGAAGCGCAGCATGCTGCGCCATCTGCATCAGGCGTTGCGCGGCGACGGCGTTGACAAGCGCTACATGGCGCTTGTGCGTGGTCGCTGGGATACCGGCAAGAAGCAGGTGAGTGCCCCGCTGTTGAAGAACACGCTGCGTTCAGGCGAGCGGATGGTCGAGGTTACGGACGATGGCAAGGAGGCGCTGACGCTCTTTCGTGTCCTGCGTCGTTTCGGGGATTTCGCCACCCTGGTCGAGGCCAAGCCGGTAACAGGTCGCACTCACCAGATTCGCGTGCACGCCCGTCACGCCGGTCATAGCATCGCGGGCGACAGTAAATATGGTGATGAAGAGTTCACTGGCGTCATTCGGGACCTGGGTGGTAAGCGGCTGTTCCTGCATGCCTATGCGCTGAAAGTGCCTTTGCCGGATGGAGGCGAACTGAGCCTGGAAGCGCCGGTCGATGATATCTGGGCGCGGACGCTGGAGAGGCTGGGTGAATAGATACGAACTGCTGATCTTCGACTGGGACGGGACCCTGGTGGACTCGATTGGCCGTATCGTCGAATCCATTTCGGCTGCCGCTGCCAGTTGTGGTCTGCCGGCCCTCGATGAGAATGCCATCAAGGGAATCATTGGGCTCGGTCTGCCTGAAGCGATCGCTGCGCTGTATCCCCACGTCACTGATAGTCGAACGGCCGAGGCGTTTCGTCGTGCCTATGCCGACCACTACCTCTCGCTCGAGGTGGAGCCGTCAATGCCCTATCCGGGCGTGGTCTCTGCTCTGCAGGATTTTCGTGATCGGGGCCATCTGCTCGCCGTGGCAACCGGTAAGGGGCGGCGTGGGCTGGACCGGGTGCTTGCGGGCCAGGGATGGGATGATTTCTTCGATGTGACCCGCTGCGCCGACGAAACAGCAAGCAAGCCCGATCCGCTGATGCTTCACGAGATTCTCTCGCACTGCGGCGTGCCGCCTGAGCGGGCGCTGATGATCGGCGATTCGGTGTTCGATCTCGAAATGGCTCGCAGAGCCGGCGTCGACAGTGTCGCGGTCTCCTACGGTGCGCAGCCACTCGATGTCTTGCGGGCGTGCTCGCCGTGCCTAACCATTAAACATTTTTCGGAACTCAGCGACTGGCTGCGTTCTGCTGAATCAGCTGTCGAGGTTGCGTATGTCGGATGAATGGAAAGCGCCCGTGAATGATACCAAGGAGGATCGCAACAGCTGGAGGCTGCTGGAAAAGACCTTGCTAGCCGGCGTGCAGGAGCAGCGGCGAGCCCGGCGCTGGGGGATATTCTTCAAGCTGCTGACGTTCGTTTATCTCTTTGGTGCGCTGCTGATGTTCTCGCCACTGTTGCACATGGGTGACGGCAAGGCCGCAAGCGGCAGCCACACCGCGGTGATCAATGTTCGCGGGATGATCGCCGACGAGGAGCCTGCGAGTGCGGACAATATCGTTGGGGCGCTGCGGTCCGCGTTCGAGGACTCCAACACCAAGGGTGTGGTATTGCGAATCAACAGCCCGGGCGGCAGTCCGGTTCAGTCGGGTTATATCTATGACGAGATTCGTCGGCTGCGAGGGGAATATCCCGGCATCAAGGTCTATGCGGTTATCACCGACCTGGGTGCGTCCGGCGCTTACTACATCGCCAGCGCCGCGGACGAAATCTATGCCGACAAGTCGAGCCTGGTTGGTTCGATAGGGGTCACGGCGGCAACCTTCGGCTTCGTCGAGACCATGGACAAGCTGGGTGTGGAGCGGCGGGTTTATACCTCGGGCGAACATAAGGCATTCCTGGATCCGTTTCAGCCGGAAAAGCCGGAGGAGACGAAATTCTGGCGAGAGGTGCTGGCTACCACGCACCGGCAGTTCATCGAAAGTGTCAAACAGGGTCGCGGCGACCGGCTTCAGGTGGCGGGACATCCGGAGTTGTTCTCAGGGCTTATCTGGTCCGGCGAGCAGGCCCTCGAGCTCGGTCTTGTCGACGGTCTGGGCAATACCGGGTCGGTCGCGCGTGACGTGATTGGCGAGGAGCAGCTGGTGGACTTCACGGTAAAGGACTCCGCTCTGGATCGTTTCACCAAGAAGCTGGGCGCCAGTATCGGCTCTAAGTTGGGCCTCTTGATGGGGTTGCAAGGGCCACAGCTGCGCTAGCTCGGGGTCGTTTTCAAGGGACTTCGATGCCGGCGTGGTTGAGCATTTCGACCAGCCGGATGAGCGGCAATCCAATCAGGCTGGTGGCGTCGGTCCCTTCGGTGGCTCTGAACAGACTGATGCCCAGCCCTTCCGCCTTGAAGCTGCCCGCGCAATCGTAGGGCTGTTCGGCTTTCAGGTAACGTTCGATCTGGTGCTCGTCGAGTGACCGGAAGTGCACGGTGAAGCTGACGCAGTCGACCTGGGCGTGGCCGGTCCGGCTATCCAGTAGCGCCAGTCCGGTCAGGAAGCTGACGCTTTTTCCGCTACTGCTTTGTAGTTGCTGCTTCGCTCGCTCGAACGTGTGAGGTTTGCCGACGATGCCGTGCTCGGAAATGGCAACCTGGTCCGAACCGATGATCAGATGAACGGGGTAGCATCTGGCCAATGCCTGGGCCTTTTCGAGGGCGAGGCGACGTACCAGTTGTTCCGGTTGCTCGCCAGGATGCGCTGTCTCGTCTATGTCGGGACTGGCCCATTCGAACGCGACTTGCAGGCGCGACAGCAGTTCACGTCGATAGGGTGAGCTCGATGCCAGCAGAAGACAGCGCATTTTCCTTCCTTTTATATAGGTGTCCGATCGATGGTCGGCGGAGGGCAATTGTGCGTCTGAATTCCTTTGACAGTCGAGGGGCGCATCCCTAGAATGCCGCGCTTATGTTGAAAGGACCAATACCTCCGCACGTTGATCCGCGCAAGCTCGCCGACCGAGCGGCCACCCTTGAGGGTGAGCTGCCCCTGTCAGGGCTGAAGCGGCTCGTCGATCCTCTAGAGGACGATAAGGGTGTGGTGCGCGCCAGTCTAGAATTCGGGCGCGACGAGCAGCGCACAGTGACTATTCACAGTGCGCTGGATGTTGAGGTCACCATGATTTGCCAGCGTTGTCTGGAGCCGGTTGTTCTGCCGATTCACAGCGAGTGCGTTTATGCCGTAGTGAATGAAGGTTCGAGCAGTCAGCACCTGCCCAAGGGCTATGACGTGCTGGAAGTGGGAGAGGATCCTCTGGATCTGCTGGCGCTGGTTGAAGAGGAGCTTCTGCTCGCTCTTCCGATTGTTCCACTCCATGACCAAGAAGTTTGCCAGCCGCCGGCTGGGCCTGATGAGCCCGAGCCGAATGAGGACGAGGTATCGCGGTCCAACCCGTTCAGCGTACTGGCTCAGTTAAAGCGTGACCCAAACGTTTAGGAGTTGATCCCAATGGCTGTTCAGCAGAACAAAAAATCCCGTTCCGCCCGTGACATGCGTCGTTCGCACGATGCGCTCGAGCCGAACGCCCTGTCTGTGGAAAAGAGCACCGGTGAAGTTCACCTGCGCCACCACGTTTCCCCGGAAGGTTTCTACCGTGGTCGTAAAGTGATCGACAAGGGCGCTGACGAGTAAACCTTGTCTGCTCCGATCATAGCGATCGATGCAATGGGTGGGGACTTCGGTCCCCACTGCATTGTTCCGGCCAGCCTTCTCTGTCTGGCTGAGTCCCCCTCGCTGCATCTGGCCCTGGTTGGCCAATCCTCCATACTTGAACACATCATCGCTCAGCATCCGGGCGTGGATCGCGCGCGCCTGACGATCGTCGATGCCGATGAGGTAATCGGCATGGACGAAAAGCCTACCCAGGCCTTGCGCAGCAAGCCGCGCTCCTCGATGCGCGTGGCGTTGGAGTGCGTGCGTGACGGGCGCGCCCAGGCCTGTGTCAGTGCCGGCAACACCGGGGCCTTGATGGCGCTTGCCCGGCACGTGTTGAAGACCCTGCCAGGCGTCGACCGGCCAGCCATGGCGACCGCGATCCCTACGCTGGAGGGCGCTTGCCTGCTGCTTGACCTGGGTGCCAATGTCGACTGTACGGCCGAGCAGCTCTACCAGTTTGCCGTGATGGGGTCCGTGGCGGCGCAGAGCTTCGGTATCGAGCAGCCGCGGGTGTCGTTGTTGAACGTCGGTACCGAGGACATCAAGGGCAACCAGCAAGTCAAGGCGGCAGCTGCTCTGCTGCAGCAAGCGAGCGGCATCAATTATCAAGGCTTCATCGAGGGCGACGGGCTGTTTCGTGGCGAAACGGACGTGGCGGTCTGCGATGGTTTTGTCGGCAATGTCCTGCTCAAGTCCAGCGAGGGCCTGGCGTACATGGTCGCTTCGCGTGTCGAAGCGCTTTTTCGTCGTTCGTTGATGTCGCGTCTGGTCGGCGCGGTCGCATTGCCATTGCTGCGCCAGCTGCGCGCCGATCTGCGACCGGCTCAATACAATGGCGCCAGCTTTCTCGGCCTTCAGGGTATCGTTGTGAAGAGCCACGGCAGTGCCGGCGCGGAAGGTTTTCGTTCGGCGATCCTGCGGGCCGCTGAGGACGTCCGGCACAACCTGCCGGAACAATTGCATAGCCGCCTGGAGCACCTGCTCGTGACCAATCGGTCAGTGAACGACGCCGGCGATGTGACCGCCGCCGGTGGTCAGCCATCCAACTGACAAATTCGGTGCGCCTGGTGGCGTATTCTTTTGACGAACAACCACAAGAGAGCCGTTTCATGTCCGCATCACTTGCATTCGTCTTTCCAGGGCAGGGTTCCCAGTCCCTTGGCATGCTCGCCGAGCACGGCGCGCAGCAGTCGCTGATCACCGATACCTTCGCTGAAGCATCGACGGCGCTGGGTTATGACCTTTGGGCGCTTTGTCAGCAGGGCCCGGAGGCTCAGCTGAATCAGACTGACAAGACCCAGCCGGCGATCCTTGTCGCTTCGATTGCGCTGTGGCGCCTGTGGCTGGCCGAAGGCGGCGCGAAGCCGGCCTTCGTCGCCGGGCATAGCTTGGGCGAATACTCCGCGTTGGTCGCCGCGGGCAGCCTGCCATTTGCCGACGCCGTGTCGCTGGTGGAGTTGCGCGGGCAGCTCATGCAGCAAGCGGTTCCAGCGGGTACCGGTGGCATGGCAGCGATTCTGGGGCTCGAAGACGCCGACGTCCTGGCGGCCTGTAGCGAAGCGGCGCAAGGCGAGGTCGTCAGTGCGGTCAACTTCAACGCGCCTGGTCAGGTCGTGATTGCCGGAAGCGCTGCAGCGGTCGAGCGCGCTATCGAGGCGTGCAAAGCCAAGGGTGCCAAGCGTGCAATGCCATTGCCGGTCAGTGTGCCGTCGCATTGCGACCTGATGCGTCCGGCAGCCGAGCGCTTTGCCGATGCAATTACACGCATCGATTGGCAGGCGCCTGAAATCCCATTGGTGCAGAACGTCAGCGCGGCGATGGTCTCGGACCTGGATACTCTCAAGCGTGACCTGCTGGCTCAGCTTTACAGTCCGGTTCGCTGGGTCGAGACCATTGTCGCGCTGAGCGAGCGTGGCGTGACCGATCTGGTCGAATGCGGCCCGGGCAAGGTGCTTTCCGGTCTCAACAAGCGCTGCGTAAAAGGCATCAACACCTACAATCTGGATACCCCCGAAGCGTTTGCCGCCACACGTGGCGCGCTGGTCTGAACAAGGAGACATCTATGAATCTGCAAGGCAAGGTCGCCCTGGTAACGGGTGCCAGTCGTGGCATCGGCCAGGCTATCGCGCTGGAGCTGGGTCGTCAGGGCGCCATCGTGATCGGCACGGCGACGTCTTCTTCAGGCGCCGAGCGCATCGCCGAGACGCTCAAGGAGAATGGTATCGAGGGTGCGGGCCTGGTTTTGGACGTCACCAGTGACGAATCCGTCGCCACCACGCTGGAACACATCCAGCAGCACCTCGGGCAGCCGGCTATCCTGGTCAACAACGCAGGCATCACACGCGACAACCTGATGCTGCGGATGAAAGACGATGAATGGCATGACGTGATCAATACCAATCTCAGCAGCCTGTACCGTCTGACCAAAGGTGTTCTGCGTGGCATGACCAAGGCGCGCTGGGGGCGAATTATCAGCATCGGTTCCGTGGTAGGTGCCATGGGCAACGCAGGGCAGGTAAACTACGCCGCAGCCAAAGCCGGACTCGAAGGTTTCAGCCGTGCGCTGGCCCGCGAAGTCGGTTCGCGCGGCATCACGGTCAATTCCGTGGCACCGGGCTTCATCGATACGGATATGACGCGTGAGCTTCCCGAAGCTCAGCGTGACGCATTGCTGGGACAGATCCCGCTGGGTCGTCTCGGGCAAGCGGAAGAAATTGCCAAGGTCGTCGCTTTCCTGGCTTCTGACGGCGCTGCCTATGTTACCGGGGCTACGGTTCCGGTGAACGGCGGCATGTACATGAGCTAATGTGACGCCCAACGCATATATGCAGTCATAACGGCTGATTAGTTTTCGTTATAAAACTGCGGTCTGTTTATAGACAGATGGTTGAAAGCAGGTTCATGCTTGCCTGCTTTCAGCTTGAAATGCGGAAAACGCTTTCTATACACTACCGCGCAGACCAGCTGCCTGATTTTTCCATAGGAGTGAAAACAAGGTATGAGCACCATCGAAGAACGCGTCAAGAAAATCGTTGCCGAGCAACTTGGCGTCAAAGAAGAGGAAGTTACCAACAGCGCTTCCTTCGTCGAAGACCTGGGTGCCGACTCCCTTGACACCGTTGAGCTGGTGATGGCTCTGGAAGAGGAATTCGAGACCGAAATCCCGGACGAGCAAGCCGAGAAGATCACCACTGTTCAAGAAGCTATCGATTACATCAACGCGCACGCGCAGTAAGTTGTAATCCCGCTTCGAACCAGTAAGCCGCACTGCCTCTGAACAGGCAGTGCGGCTTTTGTTTGTTAGTGTTTCCAGCTGGTCGTGCGTCTTCGCGCGATGTCTGTGATGGCTGGTCCTTGCCCGTTGCGTATGCTTGAGCAAGGGTGGGCCGAATCAATGTTAAGGAGAATTGCTGTGTCGCGTAGACGCGTCGTAATCACCGGGATGGGCATGCTATCGCCGCTGGGTAACGATGTGCCAAGCAGCTGGCAGGGTATTCTCGCCGGCCGCAGTGGCATCGGCCTGATAGAACACATGGACCTCTCCGCCTATTCCACTCGCTTTGGCGGATCGATCAAGAATTTCGACGTCGAGCAATACCTGCCCGCTAAAGAGGCTCGCAAGCTCGATTTGTTCATCCAATACGGCCTGGCTGCCAGCTTCCAGGCGGTGCGCGATTCCGGACTGGAAATCACCGACGCCAATCGCGAGCGCATCGGCGTTGCGATGGGGTCGGGTATCGGCGGCCTCACCAATATCGAAAACAGCTGCAAGGCACTGATCGAGCAGGGGCCGCGCCGTATCTCGCCGTTTTTCGTACCCGGTTCGATCATCAATATGGTGTCCGGCTTCCTGTCGATTCACCTGGGCCTGCAAGGGCCGAACTACGCCATCGCTACGGCCTGCACCACCGGCACCCATTGCATTGGCATGGCCGCCCGTAACATTGCTTACGGCGAGGCGGATGTGATGGTGGCAGGAGGCTCGGAAATGGCAGCCAGCGGCCTTGGCATCGGTGGGTTTGCCGCGGCGCGCGCGCTGTCCACGCGCAACGAGGACCCAACGGCGGCAAGCCGTCCGTGGGACAAAGGGCGCGATGGCTTCGTACTGTCCGATGGCGCCGGCGCGCTGGTGTTGGAAGAGCTCGAGCATGCCAAGGCACGTGGGGCCAGGATTTATGCCGAGCTGATCGGCTTCGGCATGAGTGCCGATGCCTTCCACATGACTTCGCCACCTGACGACGGTGCCGGTGCGGCTCGTTGCATTCGCAACGCGATACGGGACGCGAAGATCGATGCGTCCCAGGTCGGTTACATCAACGCGCATGGCACCTCGACGCCTGCCGGCGACAAGGCCGAGGCCGCGGCGATAAAAACCGTATTCGGTGACCATGCCTACGAGCTTTCCGTGAGCTCGACGAAGTCGATGGTCGGCCATTTGCTCGGCGCTGCAGGTGCTGTCGAGGCGATCTTCAGTGTGCTCGCCATCCGCGATCAGGTCGCACCTCCGACCATCAACCTCGATGAGCCGGATGAGGGCTGTGATCTGGACTTCGTCCCGCACGAGGCGAAACCGCGGGCCATCGACGTTGCCATCTCCAACTCCTTTGGTTTCGGTGGCACCAACGGTTCGCTGGTTTTACGCCGGTTCGCGGAGTGACACTGAGCTGGGTGGATGGGCAGCCCGCCGATGGGTTGCCTGTCCATGATCGCGGGCTGGCATATGGTGATGGTCTCTTCGAGACCATCAAGGTCATCCGCGGCGAGCCTGAGCTGCTGGATCGCCATCTCGATCGTCTCGAACGTGGCTGTCATCGTCTTGCTATCACCTGCGACCTGCTGGCCGTGCGACAGCAGGTCATCGCGTTCAGCGCGGCGCTGGAAACGGGCGTGACCAAGTTGATGCTGACCCGCGGCGATGGGCGACGAGGCTACGGCCCACCATCCGACTGCCGGCCACGCGTCATTCTCCTGGGGGCGCCGCTGCCGGATTACCCTGCCGAACATTTCCAGCACGGCATTCGCCTGTATCCCTGTGCGACGCGTCTGGCCGAGCAGCCGGCCCTGGCCGGGCTCAAGCATCTCAACCGCCTGGAACAGGTGCTGGCTCGTAGCGAGTGGCAAGATCCGCTGTTTGCCGAGGGCTTGATGTGCGACACCTCGGGGCGCGTCATCGAAGGCGTGTTCAGCAACATCTTCATCGTCGAGTCCAATCGGTTGTTCACCCCGGCGCTCGAGCGTTGTGGTGTCGCCGGTGTGATGCGCGAAGAAATCCTCTCACGTGCGCGCGAGGCAGGCATCGACGCCCAGGTCGTGGACATCCCGCGAGAGCGTCTGCTTGCCGCCGACGAGGTCTTCGTCTGCAACAGCCTGTATGGCATCTGGCCCGTGCGGCAATTGGAGGCTGGCGTCTGGCCGGTGGGGCCGCTCACACGTAAACTTCAGCACCTGCTGACCGATCTATCGAGTAATACGTGATTCGAAAACTGTCTTTTGCGCTACTGGGCGCCGCGCTGCTAGCCGCGCTGGCGCTCGGTGTGATCGCCTGGAAGGTCTACGCCGCGCTGGAGCAGCCGTTACAGGTCGCAGAGCAGCGGACGCTGGAAGTGCAGTCGGGCGACACACCCAGCGGCGTGTTCCAGCGACTGGAACGAGAGGGCACCTTGAGCGGCTCGTTCTGGTTGCGGTTGCATTGGCGCTTGAGGCTTTCCGGACAGACCTTGCACAGCGGCGAATACCAGCTGCGACCTGACATGACCGCTCGCGACCTGATCGGCCTTTGGCAGCGCGGGGAGGTCGTCCAGCACACCCTGACGATCGTAGAAGGGTGGAATTTCCGTCAGGTACGCGCTGCACTGGAAGCGCTGCCTACGATCCAGCAGACCCTCGACGGCGTCTCGGATGATGAAGTGATGGCGCGACTCGGCCATTCCGGTGTGCACCCCGAGGGGCGTTTCTTCCCAGATACATACAGCTTCACCCGTGGCGTGGCCGATACCGAGCTGCTGCAGCGAGCATTCTCGCGTTTGGAAGCCGTACTGGATGAAGAGTGGCAGACCCGCAGCGAAGGGCTGCCGTACACGGATCCTTATCAGGCGTTGATCATGGCGTCGATCATCGAGAAGGAGACCGGGGTACCAGCGGAGCGCGGCGAAATCGCCGGCGTGTTCGTCCGGCGTCTGCAGCGCGGCATGTTGCTGCAAACTGACCCCACGGTTATCTATGGCATGGGCGAGCGCTATCAGGGCCGGATTACCCGCAACGACCTGCGCAGGCCGACGCCATATAACACCTACACCAACACAGGGCTGCCGCCGACGCCAATCGCCATGGTCGGGCGCGAAGCCATCCACGCCGCGTTGCACCCTGCCGAGGGGCAGAGCCTCTACTTCGTCGCGCGTGGCGACGGCAGTCATGTATTCAGTGACTCGCTGAGCGAGCACAATCGTGCGGTGCGGGAATACCAGCTCAAACGCCGCGCCGATTACCGTTCCAGCCCACCGCCCCGACAAGCTCCGGCACCAATCGAGAACATCCAGTGACAGGACTCTTTATTACCCTGGAAGGGCCCGAGGGGGCGGGGAAAAGCACCAATCGCGAATACCTCGCCCAACGGCTTCGCGAGCACGGCCTGGATGTCGTACTCACCCGCGAGCCGGGCGGAACACCCTTGGCCGAGCGAATTCGCGAGCTGCTGTTGACGCCCGCGGACGAGCCCATGAACAGCGATACGGAGCTGCTGCTGGTGTTCGCCGCGCGCGCCCAGCATCTGGCCCAGGTGATCTGCCCTGCACTGGCGCGTGGCGCCGTGGTGCTTTGCGATCGCTTCACCGACGCCACTTATGCGTATCAGGGCGGAGGGCGCGGGCTCGCCTTCCCGCGCATCGAGCAGCTCGAGCAGTTCGTGCAGGGCGAGATGCGTCCGGATTTGACCCTGATTTTCGATCTGCCGGTGGCGATCGGGCTCAGCCGTGCCGCTGCGCGCGGTCGTCTCGATCGGTTCGAGCAGGAGGGGTTGGGATTCTTCGAGGCGGTTCGCAATGCCTATCTCGAACGTGCCCGCCAGAAGCCACAGCGCTATCGGGTCATCGACGCGGGGCAACCGCTGACTTCCGTTCAGGCTGATCTGGATGGGCTCTTGCCGGAAATACTGGAGAGCGCCATTGGCTGACGGCATTCTTCCATGGCAGGCCGACCTCTGGCAGTTGCTGGCGGGGCGGCGACAGCATGCGCATGCCTATCTGCTGCATGGGCCGTCGGGTATCGGCAAGCGCGCGTTGGCCGAGCGGTTGATGGCGCTGCTGCTGTGCCAGCAGCCGATGCCGAGCGGAGCCTGTGGACGTTGCAAGGGTTGCCTGTTGCTGGCCGCCCATACGCATCCGGATCATTACATTCTCGAGCCGGAAGAGGTGGATAAAGCCATCCGCGTCGACCAGGTCCGCCAGTTGGTCGGTTTCGTCAGCCAGACCGCTCAGCTCGGCGGGCGCAAGGTGGTGTTGTTGGAGCCTGCGGAGGCGATGAATCTGAACGCGGCCAACGCCTTGCTCAAGAGCCTGGAAGAACCTGCGGGCGATACCGTGCTGCTGTTGATCAGTCATCAGCCGAGTCGTTTGTTGCCGACGATCAAAAGCCGCTGCGTGCAACAGCGTTGCCCTTTGCCTGATCGCCAGCAGAGCCTGGACTGGCTTGCCGCAAGGCTACCGGAGCTGTCGGCAGAGCGGCGTGAAGAACTGCTGAGCCTGGCGGCCAGTTCACCCTTGGCTGCCCTCCAGCTGCATGGACAGGGTGTGCTGGAAGCGCGAGTGCAGGTGGTCGACGGTGTAAAGAAGCTGCTCAAACGCCAGCAATCTCCCAGCCAGCTGGCGGAAGCCTGGAACTCGTTGTCGTTGATCTTGATCCTCGATTGGTTCTGCGAGTGGGCGCATCTGGTTTTGCGTTACCGGATGACCGGCGATGAAGAAGGGCTTGGCTTGGCCGATATGCAGAAGGTCATCCAATACCTGGCGCAGAAGAGTTCGCTCAGCGCGCTGCTCGCGCTGCAGGAGTGGTTGCTGAGTCATCGACAGAAAGTGCTGGGAAAAACCAACCTCAACCGTGTCTTGCTTCTCGAAGCGCTTCTGGTGCAGTGGGCAAGCCTTCCCGGGCCGGGCTAGAATCCATCGCAACTGTTGTTAGGAATACCGCATGAGCCTGCCTGCAAATCTCGGTCCGCGTAACGGCATCCTGTCTCTGACGATCAAGGACAAGTCGGTGCTCTATGCGGCGTTCATGCCATTCATCAAGCACGGTGGATTGTTCATTCCCACCAACAAGAGCTACAAGCTCGGCGATGAAGTCTTCATGCTGCTGAGCCTGATGGATGAGCCGGAGAAGATCCCGGTGGCCGGCAAGGTCGTCTGGATTACCCCAAAGGGTGCACAGGGAAACCGGGCTGCCGGGGTTGGTGTGCAGTTCAACGAAGGTGACTCGACCGCCCGCAACAAGATCGAGACCTACCTGGCCGGCGCGATGAAGTCCGATCGCCCCACACACACCATGTAACGCGGGGCGCCAGGTCAGGGCTGCAGGTAAAAGCGAAAAAGCTTTTGAGCGGCGTACTGGCTTTGAGCCCGCGGCTTGTCATCTGAAGTTCGAAAATCCCTTATGTTGATCGACTCCCATTGCCATCTCGACCGCCTCGACCTGACCGCGCACGGCGGCTCGCTGGACGCTGCCCTGGATGCGGCGCGCGCCGCCGGTGTCGGACATTTTCTCTGCATAGGCGTTAGCGCCGACAACGCCGCCACGGTAAAGAGGCTGGCCGAGCAGTATGTCGATGTCGACTGTTCGGTGGGCGTGCATCCGCTGGATCTCGAGCCGGGCGCCGAGCCGGCGCTGGACTGGCTGTTGACCGAACTGGCTCATCCCAAGGTGGTGGCCATCGGCGAGACGGGCCTGGATTATCACTACGAGCCTGAATCCGCCGCGCTGCAGCAGGCCTCGTTCCGGCTGCACCTGGAAGCGGCGCGCATCACCGGCAAGCCCGTCATCGTGCATACCCGCGCGGCCCGCACCGACACCCTCCACCTGCTTCGCGAAGCGGCTCTGCCGCAGGCTGGCGTGTTGCACTGCTTCACCGAAGACTGGGACATGGCCAAGGCCGCGCTTGATCTCGGCTTTTACATTTCCCTCTCCGGTATCGTCACGTTCCGCAATGCCGAGGCGCTTCGAGACGTGGCGCGTCGAGTGCCGGCGGACCGGTTGCTGGTCGAAACGGATTCGCCTTATCTCGCACCGGTACCCTACCGCGGCAAGCCCAACCTGCCGCAGTACGTGCACGAAGTCGCGGTGTTCCTGGCCCAGTTGCGCGGCGTTGACTATCAGGTCTTGGCCGAGCAGACCACCGCCAACTTCAAGCGGCTCTTTCCACTGGCCGGAGTGGCACGCTGAGCGCGCCATCGTCGACATTGGCTGCGCGCAAAGCTTAGTGCGCCGATGCCGTGTACAATCCGCGCCGCTTCGGTGCGCATGCCGAGACGATGGTATGCGGACACGATGGTTCCGCTCGGCTGCTGATCGCATCGCTTAGGCCGAGTCGTTTCCCCGTCACAGACCTATCAAGGTGACGCATGCCCAACGAGACGCTGCATACCGGGACGCTGCAACGCGGCCTGAAAAACCGACACATACAGCTGATCGCACTAGGCGGCGCCATCGGTACGGGGCTGTTTCTCGGCTCGGCCGGTGTGCTGCGCAGTGCCGGCCCGTCGATGATCCTCGGCTATGCCATCGGCGGAATGATCGCGTTCCTGATCATGCGGCAGTTGGGCGAGATGATCGTCGAGGAGCCCGTGGCCGGCTCTTTCAGCCATTTCGCGCATAAGTATTGGGCGCCTTATGCGGGTTTCCTTTCCGGGTGGAACTACTGGGTGCTTTATGTGCTGGTGGGTATGGCCGAGCTGACCGCCGTGGGCAAGTACGTGCAGTTCTGGTGGCCAGAAGTCCCGACCTGGGCAACTGCTGCCGTCTTTTTCGTGATGATCAACCTCATCAACCTGGTCAACGTCAAAGCGTTCGGCGAAACCGAGTTCTGGTTCGCGATCATCAAAGTCGGCGCCATCATCGGCATGATCGCGCTAGGCCTGTATCTGTTGCTGAGCGGTAAAGGCGGCGAGCAGGCCAGCTTCAGCAATCTCTGGAGTCACGGTGGCTTCTTTCCCAACGGAGTCAGCGGGATGATCATGGCGTTGGCCATCATCATGTTCTCGTTCGGCGGGCTGGAGTTGGTGGGTATCACCGCCGCCGAGGCCTCGGAACCCAGGACAGTCATCCCCAAGGCCATCAACCAGGTGGTCTACCGCATTCTGATCTTTTACATCGGTGCGCTGAGCGTACTGCTGGCTTTGTATCCCTGGGACACCTTGCTGCAGACGCTCGGCTCGGCCGGTGACCCCTATAGCGGCAGCCCCTTCGTACAGATCTTTTCACTGATCGGCAGTGATACCGCGGCGCACATTTTGAATTTCGTGGTGCTGACTGCGGCGCTCTCGGTTTACAATAGTGGCGTCTACTGCAATAGCCGAATGCTGTACGGCCTGGCCGAGCAGGGCGATGCGCCGAAAGTCTTGCTGGTGGTTAACCGTCGCGGCGTTCCGGTGCTGGCTATCGCCTTCTCGGCACTTGTGACCATGCTCTGCGTCCTGGTGAACTATGCGCTGCCGGAGACCGCCCTCGAGTTACTGATGTCGTTGGTGGTCGCGGCACTGCTGATCAACTGGGCGATGATCAGCCTGGCCCACTTGAAGTTCCGCAAGGCGATGATTGGTCAGGGTGTCGATCCCTCGTTCAAGGCGTTCTGGTATCCGTTCAGCAACTACCTCTGCCTGGCGTTCGTCGCGCTGATTGCTGCGATCATGCTGTCCATGCCCGGGTTGCGTACCTCGATCATCGCCATACCGTTATGGGCTTTGTTCATCTGGGGCTGCTTCCGGCTCCGGCAATCGCGGCGACAGCCTGCGCTCGGCTGAGCGCTGCTGCCCGGTTTATTGCGCAAAAAAAACCCGGCGTCGCGAGGAGCCGGGCCAAGACCATTAGGAGTAATGAGGTCACGTCCTCGTTCCCTCAGCTGGCCGAGCAGTGGGGGGATTGCGCGGCCAGTGACTGAAGTATTGGCCTGGATCGTCGATCCTGCCGGCTGATTCAGCGCCTTTTTAAAACGGATTTGGAATAGTTGTGCGCACCTTGATCGCCTAGGTTGCGCGCAGGTTGCGGATGACCGCCAGGGTCTGTTCGACCACCTCTGAGCGCGTATAGAAGTGCGGCGACAACCGTACGCCTCCGCCGCGCAGTGCGCAGACGATCTGCTCCGCCTTGAGCTGCTGGTATAGCGCCGGATTATCGCAGCCCTCCAGCCTGAACGTGACGATACCGGCGCGCCTCATCGGGTCGCCCGGGCTCAGGGTCTCGACTCCCGGCATGGCTGATAGCTCCCGGTGGAGATGGTCGATGCGCTCGGCCAGCGCCAGACCCACCCTGGGCATACCGACGTCCTCCAACAGCGACAGGCTTGCCTCCAGCGCCATTGCGCCGAGCATATTGGGGCTGCCGCATTCGAACCGGCGCGCACTATGCGCGGGCTGCCAATCGACGCGGTCATAGTCGCCGGCATGTTCGAGCATATGCCAGCCGTACTCATGGAGTTGCAGGTGCTCGCGCAGGTCGGCGCGGCAGTAGAACACACCCAGGCCTTCGGGCCCGAGGAGCCACTTGTGTCCGTCCGCCATGGCGAAGGCGCACCGGTACTGCTGTACGTCGAACGGCAGCGCGCCGAGCTGCTGGATCGCGTCGATGCAAAGCAGCACGCCATGCCGTTCGCAGCCTTCGCCCAGCCTGGTCAGATCCAGGCGCAGCCCGCTGGCGTACTGGACGGCACTGATCGCCATCAGACGCACCTTGGGACCGCAGGCTGCGAGCAGTGCCGCTTCCGGATCGTCGCCCTTGAGGCTGACCTGAATCACCTCCACGCCTTGAGGCCGAAGCGCCTCCCAGACGACTCGATTGGAGGGGAATTCCTCATCGCTGATGATGATCTGGTCGCCGGCATTCCAGTCCAGGCCGAAGGCCACGAACGAGAGTGCCTCGGAGGTGTTCTTCACCAGCGCGATGTCGGCTGAGGTGGGCGCGTTCAACAGCCGGGCCAGGCGAACACGCAGCCGGTTTTCCACGGTGAGCCATTGCGGATAGTCCCGCGCACCGAGCGTCATGTTCTGCTGGGCGAAGGCGGACACGGCTTCGGTCGCTCGGCGAGGCCAAGGCGCGACGGCGGCGTGATTCAGGTATCGCAACCCTTCGATATGAGGAAATTCGTCATTCAGTGAACTCATGGGCGATGTTCCGTGCATTTTCTGACTAGATAGGCATAATCATCTGCTTCAATTTCCAAGCCGCAGCCTCCTATGCAAAATGAACCTCGGAAGGTCCGTGAATTCCGCCGTCGTGAACAAGAAATTCTCGACACCGCGCTTCAGCTGTTCCTCGAACAAGGAGAGGACAGCGTCACCGTCGAGATGATCGCCGACCGGGTCGGCATCGGCAAAGGCACCATCTACAAGCACTTCAAGTCCAAGGCCGAAATCTATCTGCGGCTGATGCTCGATTACGAGCGCGATCTTAACGAGCTGCTGCATTCGCCCAGCCTCGACCAGGATAAGGAAGCGCTGTCGCGCGCCTACTTCGAGTTCCGTATGCGGGACCCTCAGCGCTACCGCTTGTTCGACCGCCTCGAGGAAAAGGTGGTCAAGGGCAACCAGGTGCCAGACATGGTGGAGGAGCTGCATCGCATCCGCGCGTCGAATTTCGAACACCTCACGCAACTGATCAAGGGGCGTATCGAAGAAGGCAAGCTGGAAGACGTGCCGCCATACTTCCATTACTGCGCGGCCTGGGCGCTGGTTCACGGCGCCGTGGCGCTGTATCACTCGCCGTTCTGGAGCAACGTCCTGGAAGATCAGGAAGGGTTCTTCCAGTTCCTTATGGATATCGGCGTGCGCATGGGCAACAAGCGCAAGCGCGACTAGCCTGCTATCGCCGGACCAGCGCGCCGCCTGGCCTACAGGGTCGCTTACGGCGAGTGTCTATGCGTCAAAGACGCTTCGACTCGAGCAACGCGTCCTCCGGGCTGGCGACGATGCCCGATAGCGAGCGCCGCGTCAGACGGCACTGCTCCGAGCAGCGAATAGGCTGCGCATTCGGGCCGAACAGCCCTTTCAGGCGGCCAGTCCCAGCCGCTCACCTGCCTGCGTCGAACCAATGGGCCCGGATATGCAGAGCTGGCGTGGTTACTGCATTGCTTCGCCAGATACGTCGGTTTTCAGTCAGCGGCAGGAGCGAAAGATGAAAGTGGTTTGCCTTATCGTGGCGTTGCTCGCCCTGAGCGGCTGCATGAGCGTCAGTGATCTGGCCGATGGTGCGCGCTATCAGCTCAGCGACGCGGGCGTCCTCGATCACAGTGAAACGGTGCGGTCGGCCTCCTGGCGTCTGCAGCCCGACTCGTTCATCTACATCGCGCAAGGACACTTCGTCCCGCCCGGCAATGCCTACCCTCGGCCGAACGTCGTCGCCGAAGAGGCCTTCAAGGGCTTTGTCGAGTACTTTCCGCTGGTCAGACGCGCTGCGGAGCCGGCCGGGCTGGAAGAGGCGTTGAACCAAGCGCGGGCAGCCGGTGCCCATTACTTGTTGTACACGCGATTTGCCGCAGCGGACGATCGTATCGGCAGCTTCGATGAACTCAATGACCAGCGCGCGCTGGATCGCCTGGGTGTCGATACGGGGGTGATCCAGCTGATGTTGATCGAGACCGGAAACCATTACCTGGTCGATACGGCACGAATCCGCAGCCGTGGTGGATTGCTGAACATTTACGATGCGACGCCACAGGTCTTGTTGGGACCGCCCTTGCGCGACTACGCCCGGCGCCTGACAGGCCTCAGCCGTTAAGGAGCGCACATGAGCGATGCTGGAAAAGCCGCAAACCTGCTCGATCAGATTGCCCAGTCGGGAAGCAAGGGCTTGCCGCCGGTGCACTTGTGGAACCCGCCTTTTTGCGGCGATCTCGACATGCGGATCGCGCGTGATGGTCGCTGGTACTACATGGGGACACCGATCGGGCGTCCGGCCATGGTCAGGCTGTTTTCCACCGTAATTCGGCGGGACGGGGATGATTATTTTCTGGTAACCCCGGTGGAAAAGGTGGGCATTACCGTGGACGACGCGCCTTTCGTAGCCGTCGAGCTAGTGGTCGAAGGGGCGGGGGAGGCGCAGGTGTTGCGCTTCGTTACCAATGTCGGCAACGAAACCGAAGCCGGAGCTGACCGTCCGATACGGGTCGAGATCGATGCGCGAACCCAGGAACCGGCACCGTATGTGCTCGTACGAGCGAACCTGGAAGCGCTGATTCACCGCAACGTGTTCTACCAGCTCGTCGAGTTGGCGGTGCCGCATGACATCGAGGGTGGCAATTGGCTGGGTGTTTGGAGCCATGGCCACTTCTTTCCGATCGGGCGCGCTGAATAACTCGAACGGAGCGTGGTGTGCTGCCGGGAATGCATGCCCCATAACTCACGACGCCCCCTCATCACGGCCCCCTCGCTAAAGGGGAGAGGGCGAAAGCCTGCCGGCGCGGAAGCTGAACTACCGACGCCGGCGTCGCTCAATCGGTACGCCAGAGGATTTCCGCTTCGCCACGCTCGCTGATGCTGATCCAGCGATCGGCGTCCTCGACCGATTCCTCCTCCTGCCAGCCACCTGGCGCGCAACGGATCTCCACACCCAATGCCTGATAGGCGGCACGGGCGCAGGCGACGTCGTCTTCCCAGGGCGTTGAGTCGCTTTCCAACAGCAGGCTGTGCCACTTGCCGACGGCCTTGGGCAGCCAGGTCACCGGAATGTCGCCGGCCTTGCATTTGAAGGTATGGCCCTTGGGCTGCCAGGGGGTGCAGGGCCCGACCGACCGGGCGAGCCATTGGGTTACGGCATCCTGGCTGGCGTCCCTGAGGTAAATCTCGATGTCCGGTTGACGCATGAGCGGTGGCCCTGTCTGTGAGGTTGCGAGCCTTTGGCGGGTGGGAGCAAGGTAGCAGCTGCCCGCTTCAGGAGCGTCTTGTCTTGAATGTACTAGCGGTCTCGCTCGATCCAGTCGTAGCGTATCGCAACCCGAACCTTCAGCGATGTGTCGATCACTTTGGCGCGCCGTTCGGCGCTGGCGCGCCAGCCATGCGGAGTCATCGCCAGCAGATCGGCCCGGGCCTGCGGGTCATCGAGCAATAGCTCGTAGGAGAGCGTCTCGCTGTTGGCCAGGTGCATGCCGTCTGGGATCAGCGAGAGGTGTTTTTCGTCGTCGTAATCGCGTATCTCGTCATACAGCAGACCGCGCAGTTCCCACAGATGCTCGCGAGTCGGCCCCATGCGCAGGAGGCCTCCGCCGGGCGCGAGCAGGCGGTGGGCTTCGTTCCAGTCCAGCGGACTGAATACGCTGGCCAGCAGATCGCAGCTGCCGTCGGCCAACGGCACACGTGCCATGCTCGCCACCAGCCACTCCAGCTGCGGCGCGCGCTTGCAGGCGCGTTTGATCGCCTCGCGGGAAATATCCAGCGCATAGCCATCGGCGTCCGGCAGGGCCTGGGCGATCTGGGCGGTGTAATAACCCTCGCCACAACCGATGTCCAACCAGCGCCTCGGCGAACGCTCGCCTGCCAGCTGCGCCAGTCGTGCGGCCAGCGGCGCATAGTGCCCGCCGTCGAGGAAGCGCCGGCGGGCCTCGACCATGGCTTGGTTGTCACCGGGATCGCGACTGTTCTTGTGCTGCACGGGCAGCAGGTTCAGATAACCCTGGCGGGCCCGATCGAAGCGATGATTGGCCGGGCAGGCGACGCCATTGTCGACTGCGATGAGCGCGGCCTGGCAGAGCGGGCAGATCAGCATGCGAGTAGGTTGACCAGCGTCTGGTAGTAGATCTCGGTCAGCAGGTCGAGATCGCTGGCGAGGATATGTTCGTCGACCTGATGGATCGTCGCATTGACCGGGCCCAGTTCGACCACCTGGGTACCCAGCGTGGCAATGAAACGCCCGTCGGACGTGCCGCCGCTTGTCGAAGGGGTGGTTTCACGGCCGGTGACGCTACGAATCGCTGCAGCCACGCCGTCGAGCAGCTCGCCGGGTTCGGTGAGGAAGGGCAGGCCCGACAGTGCCCAGTCGACGCTCCAGTCCAGGCCATGCTTGTCGAGAATGGCTGCGGTGCGCTGCTGCAAGGCTTCGACGGTGGATTCGGTGGAAAAGCGGAAGTTGAATACCGCCTCCAGCGTGCCGGGAATGACGTTGGTCGCGCCGGTGCCGGAGTTCAGGTTGGAGATCTGGAAGCTGGTCGGTGGGAAGAACGGATTGCCATCGTCCCAGTGTTCGGCGGCCAGTTCGGCCAGCGCTGGAGCGGCGAGGTGAATCGGGTTCTTCGCCAGGTGCGGATAGGCCACGTGGCCTTGCTGGCCGCGTACCGTCAGCGTGCCGCCGAGCGAGCCGCGACGGCCGTTCTTGACCACGTCGCCGACCTGACTGGTGCTCGACGGCTCGCCGACGATGCACCAGTCCAGCCGCTGCCCGCGCTCGCGCAGACGTTCGACTACCGCCTTGGTGCCGTGGTGTGCCGGGCCTTCTTCATCGCTGGTAATCAGAAAGGCGATCTGGCCCTTGTGCGCCGGATGGTCTGCGGTAAAGCGCTCCACAGCAATGATCATCGACGCCAGACTGCCCTTCATGTCCGCTGCGCCACGGCCGTGGAGGATGCCGTTCTCGTCGACTCGCGCGGCGAACGGCGGGTTGTGCCAGGCTTGCAGCGGGCCGGTGGGCACCACATCGGTATGGCCGGCAAAGCACAGCACCGGGCCTTCGTTGCCACGGATCGCCCAGAAGTTCTCGACGTCCTCGATGTGCATCGGCTCGATGGCGAAGCCGCAGGCGGCCAGACGCTCGCTCATCAGCCGCTGGCAACCCTCGTCCAGCGGCGTGACCGAAGGCCGGTTGATCAGCTCGCAGGCGAGTTCGAGGGTGGCAGAGAGGGCGGCGGTACTCATCACGGCTCCGGGCGGGCGAAGGAAAGGGCGCCATATTAAATTAAATTGGCGGACTGGGCGGCGCGAAAACGGCTGCCATGTCCAACTGTAGTCATCGAACGCCGTTGCCGGCTGGCCACAAATCCGGGCCTGGCTGGGAGCGGGCAGGGCAGCGCTCTATAATCGGCCGATATTCCTGGGGGGCTTATGGCAATCGATGATCAACGTTTCGGCGGCATTGCCCGTCTGTACGGCTCCGAGGGGCTCGAGCGCCTGGCCAGAGCCCATGTGGCGGTCGTCGGCATCGGCGGGGTCGGCTCGTGGGCGGTCGAGGCGCTGGCGCGCAGTGGCGTGGGTGAAATCAGTCTGTTCGATCTGGATGACGTCTGCGTCACCAATACCAATCGCCAGGTGCATGCGCTGGAAGGCGCTGTCGGCAAGCCCAAGGTCGACGAGATGGCTGCGCGGATCAAGGCGATCAACCCGGCGTGCGTGGTGCACGCGGTGGCCGATTTCGTGACGCGAGAAACGATGGCCGAATACATCACCGAGCAGCTCGACTGCGTCATCGACTGCATCGACAGTGTACCGGCCAAGGCTGCGCTGATCGCCTGGTGCAAACGGCGCAAGATCCAGATCATCGCGACCGGCGGCGCGGGCGGTCAGGTGGATCCGACGCAGATCCAGGTCACCGATCTGAACAAGACCTTCAACGATCCGCTCGCAGCCAAGGTGCGCTCGCTGCTGCGGCGCGAATACAACTTCTCGCGCACGCCCGGGCGCACTTACAGCGTGCCCTGCGTGTTTTCCACGGAGCAGCTGCGCTATCCCAAGCCGGACGGTGGCGTCTGCCAAAGCAAGAGTTTCGTCGGTGAAGGCGTAAAACTCGACTGTGCCGGCGGTTTCGGTGCCGCGATGATGGTCACCGCCAGCTTTGGTCTGGTGGCGGCAGCACGCGCGGTAGACAAGCTGGTGGCGGGCGCGCGGCGGCCCGCTGAGCGGACGCCTGGGCCAGCCATCGGTTGAGTGGGGTTGCTCAGCCTGCCGACGCCAGCGCGCGCATCCGCCCCAGCACGGCGTTCATTCCGTTGGCTCGGGATGGGCTGAGCTGACGGGATAGCTCCAGCTGGCTGAACCACTCCGACACGTCGATGCGTTGCAGTTCACACGCCTCCAGGCCATCGACCCGGGCCAGGAGGACGGCGAGCAGGCCGCGCAGCAGGCGCGCTTCGCTGGTGCCGCGGAAATGCCAGTGGCCGTCGCGCCGTTCTCCCACCAGCCAGACCTTGCTGTCGCAGCCTGCCACGAGATTGGCGTCGCTGCGCTCGGCGTCGGCGAGCGGCTGGAGGCGGTCACCCAATTGCATCAGCAGTCGGGCGCGTTGCTCCCAGCCAGCCGCCTGTTGAAAGGTCTGCAGCGCTTCTTTGGCCGCTTTGGGGAGATCGCTCATCGCAGCATGTCCAGTGCCCGGTCCAGCGCGCCGAAGAACCGCCCCAGGTCGTCCCCATCGTTGTACAACCCGAGCGAGACCCGGGTCGCGCCTTCGATCCCCAGCGACTTCAACAGCGGCTGCGCGCAATGAGTGCCACTGCGCACGGCGATACCCTGGTCGGTGAGCAAATGGGCCAGATCGCCGTGATGGACGCCTGCGACGGTGAAACTGACCAGGGCGACTTGCGGCTCGCCGAGCAGCTCGATGCCGTCGCGTATTGCCAGCCCGGCAAGCAGTCCCTGGTGCAGCGCCTGTTCGTGGCCGGCGACCGCGGTGGCGTCGAGTTTCGACAGGTAATCCAGGGTCGCGCCGAGGCCGATCACGCTGCCGATGGCCGGCGTGCCGGCTTCGAACCCCAGCGGGGCTGCATGAAATTCGGCGTGCTGGTAATCGGCGATGCGGACCATCTCGCCACCGAATTGCCAGTGCTTGAGCTTGAGCAGTGACTCACCGCGACCGTAAAGCGCACCGACGCCTTCCGGGCCGTAGAGCTTGTGGCTCGACAGCACGTAGAAGTCACAGACCAGCGCCTGCATATCGTGCCGACCATGGACCACGCCCTGCGCGCCATCGACCACGGTCATGGCGCCTTGCGCCTTGGCCAGCGGGAGCAGATCGGGCAGCGGCTGCCAGCTGCCGATCACGTTCGACAACTGGCTGACGGCCAACAGCCGGGTGCGCGAGCCGATGAGCTGCTTTGCGGCGTCCATATCGATGCGGCCACGGGCATCCAGCGGCAGCACGATCAATCTGGCGCCACGACGCTTGGCCAGTTGCTGCCAGGGCAGCAGATTGGCGTGATGCTCCAGCGCACTGACGACGATTTCGTCATCGGCCTCGATCAGGTGTTCCAACCCGTAGGCGAGCAGATTGAGCGCCTCGGTGGCGCCGCGGGTAAAGACGATCTCGGTCGGGCAGGAGGCGTTCAGCCATTTGGCCACCTTGACGCGCGCGTCCTCGAATGCCCGCGTCGTACGTTCGGCTGGCTGGTGCTGGGCGCGATGTACGTTGGCGGTGCCGCAGGTGTAATAACCGGTGAGTGCATCGATCAGGGCCTGCGGTTTCTGTGCAGTGGCGGCACTGTCGAGATAGGTCTGGCCTTGGGCCTCGAGGATGGCCAGGGCAGGGAAGTCGGCACGCCAGGGGGATACAAGCGACATCGTTTTCGTCCTATGGCTCTGTGCCCGAAGCGGCTGAGGCTGGTGGCGGAGCGGCCATGGGTCGCTCCTTGGTCAGCCTTGGGCCTCCAGCGCTTCGATCGGTTTCAGCTTAGTTGTGCGCGTGCAGTGCTTCGTTCAGCTCGATCGCGGACTTGTGCGTTTTGCATTCGACCGCGCCGGTCAGCGAATTGCGGCGGAACAGCAGGTCGGTCTGGCCGGCCAGTTCACGGGCCTTGACCACCTTGACCAGTTCGCCTTGTTCGTCGAGCAGGTTCACCTTGGTACCTGCGGTGATGTACAGGCCTGACTCGACGGTGTTGCGGTCACCCAGCGGAATGCCGATGCCGGCGTTGGCGCCGATCAGGCAACCTTCGCCCACGGAAATGACGATGTTGCCGCCGCCGGACAGGGTGCCCATGGTCGAGCAACCGCCGCCCAGATCCGAGCCCTTGCCGACGAATACACCTGCCGAAACGCGGCCTTCGATCATGCCCGGACCTTCGGTGCCGGCATTGAAGTTGATGAAGCCTTCATGCATCACGGTAGTGCCTTCGCCGACGTAGGCACCGAGGCGGATCCGGGCGCTGTCGGCGATACGGACGCCGGCCGGGACCACGTAGTCGGTCATTTTCGGGAATTTGTCGACCGAGACGACTTCCAGCAGGTAACCCTTCAGGCGTGCCTCAAGCTGGCGTTCGGCCAGTTCGGCCAGGTCCACCGCGCCCTGGTTGGTCCAGGCTACGTTGGGCAGCAGCGGGAAGATGCCGGTCAGGTTCAGGCCATGCGGCTTGACCAGGCGATGGGAGATCAGGTGCAGCTTGAGGTAGGCCTCGGGCGTTGAGGTCAGCGCGGCATCTTCGGCCAGCAGGGTCACCACCAGAGGGCGCTGGCTTTCGGCCAGGCGCGTGAGTAGCGCGTGCTGGGTGGCGTCGATCGACTTCAGCGCATCGGCCAGCTGCGCGGCCTGGGTGGTGCTGATGGAGATCGCCTGGTTGCCGCCTTGATAGCCGAGCAGCGGTGCGATGGCATCGACCAGCTCACCGGCCGGGCGCAGCAACGGCTGCGCGTAGAAGACTTCCAGCCAGGTGCCCTGACGGTTCTGGGTGCCGACGCCGAACGCCAGGCTGAAGAGGGAGTTGCTCATAGGGGAGTCCTTAATCGATCGCACTCGTCTCGAGTGCGAGTTCAGTTCTTGACTGCCAGCTCGGCAGCGTAGGTATCCGGCTTGAAACCGATCAGCGTCTTGTCGCCGAGGTCGAGGACCGGACGCTTGATCATCGACGGCTGGGCCAGCATCAATTCGATGGCCTTGGCTTGGTCAAGATCGGCTTTCTGCGCATCGTCCAGTTTGCGGAAGGTGGTGCCGGCACGGTTGAGTACGGTCTGCCAGCCATGCTCTTCGCACCAGGCTTGGAGGTGGGCGCGGTCGATACCAGCGCTCTTGTAGTCGTGAAAGGTATAGCTCAGCCCCTGCTGGTCGAGCCAGGTACGGGCCTTTTTCATCGTGTCGCACGCCTTGATGCCATACAGGCACAGTCCGTTGTTTCGTTCAGGCATAACAGGCTCCGCTTTCTCCGGCCAAACTGGACCGCGGATTATGCCACGATGAGGCGAAGCCTGCCGCTTGCCAGAGGGGGCTGTGTCCTGGTGAGGGTCAGCCGCTTGTCGCGCCCTCGATGTTACGCAGCAGCGCCTCGATCGGCTGGGCGCTGGTCGGGCGGACCACGCGGCCCAGTTCTTCGCCGTTACGCATCAGGATCAGGGTCGGCCAGAGTTTGACGCGGAATGAGCGCCCGAGTGGACGTCCCGGGCCATCCTCGATCTTCAGATGACGCAGCTGCTTGCCGGCCAGAACACTGGCCAATGGCGCCTGCGCGGCGCGACAGTGACCGCACCAGTCGGTACCGAATTCGATAAGGGTGAAGCCGTCGAGGGCGTCGATTTCTTCTCGTGAAGGTGCGCTGGCGGTATAGGTCTCGTTCATGGCCATGGTCAGGGTCTCGTCGACTGTTGAAAGATGGAGTCACTGCGACGGTGCTCGGTTCAGTGGCAGTACGGCGGTCGACCTTTTTCGCTCCGAACGTTGTCCATTGTTCACAATCGCAACGATGAGGTCATGTATGGCACGCAAGCATTTCGAAAACCATGAGGCCATTTCGTCGGCCGTTCCCGCCGATGAGGGATTCGAGGCGGTGATCGCGGTCAAGCGGCGTGATAGCGACGAAAATGCCCACGTATTCAAGGTCGCCAATGGCCGACGGTATGATCTCGCGTCCGAAGCCGATGTCGCTGCCGAGGCGGCCCTGACCAAGGTCCGGGAGATCAGTGAAGACGGTGAGCTAATCTGGGAAGAGAACGCAATCTGACGGAGGACGCCATGAACGAGCCCGAAAAGCCTGATATCGATGAGCGTGACGAGCGTGATGAAAACGCCACGGACATTCCGGAACACATGAAACCGGAAAACCTCGAGAAGCTGCGCGACTACGGCAAGGACATGATCCCGCCGGGCGTCGCCTGAAGCGCAAGCCGGACGTTTCGACGTCCGGCTTGTTCGTCATAGCGTGGCAATGAAGGCGCGAATGCGCTCAGCGGCCTCGACGCAATCGGCCAGCGGCGCGACCAGCGCCATGCGCACCCGCCCTGCTCCAGGGCTGACGCCGTGTACCTCGCGCGACAGGTAAGAACCCGGCACCACGGTAACGTGCTCACGGGCGAACAGCTCGCGGGTGAATTGCTGGTCGTCGACAGGCGTTTTTGGCCAGAGATAGAAGCCGCCATCGGGGCGCTGCACGTCCATTACCGGGGTAAGGATGTCCAGCACGGCGTCGAATTTCTCGCGGTAGAGCTGTCGGTTGGCCTGGACGTGCTCTTCATCGCTCCAGGCGGCGATGCTGGCCAACTGTGTCTGCACCGGCATGGCGCAGCCGTGGTAGGTGCGGTAGAGCAGGAACGCCTTGAGGATCTCGGCATCGCCAGCGACGAATCCGGAGCGCAACCCAGGCAGGTTGGAGCGCTTGGAGAGGCTGTGGAAGACCACACAGCGCTTGAAATCATCGCGCCCAAGTGCGGCGCAGGCGGTGAGTAGTCCCGCCGGCGGTTGCTCCTCATCGAAATACAGCTCGCTATAGCACTCGTCCGCAGCGATGACGAAATCATGCTGGTCGGCCAGGGCGATCAGTTTCTTCAGTGTGTCGAGGGGCACCAGCGCACCGGTCGGGTTGCCGGGCGAGCAAAGGAAAAGGATTTGAGTGCGTTGCCATGTGCTGGCCGAGACCGCATCGAAATCGGGGTTGAAACCGTTCTCGGCTGTGCAGGGCAGGTAGTGCGGCGTGGCACCGGCCAGCAGCGTGGCGCCTTCGTATATCTGATAGAAAGGATTCGGGCTGACCACCAGCGCATCGGTGCCGCGGTTGACTACGGCCTGGGTGAATGCGAACAGGGCTTCACGGGTGCCGTTGACCGGCAGCACATGGCGGGCCGGGTCGATGCCGCCAGGTGCGACGCCGAAGCGCTTCTCGGCCCAGCGGGCGATCGATTCGCGCAGCGCCGGTATGCCGAGCGTGGAAGGGTAAACCGCCAGTTGATCGAGATTGGCGGCCAGCGCCTGGGCGACGAAATCGGGGGAAGGGTGCTTCGGCTCCCCGATCGACAAGGCTATCGGGCGCTTCTCGACCGGCGGCTGGGCGCCAGCGAGCAAGGTGCGCAGCTTCTCGAATGGATAGGGCTGCAGGAGGGAAAGGTCATCATTCATGGTCGTGGTCTTCGAGACTTCGGGAAGCGTGCTGATTCACGCTTCGACAGATTCATTCGCTACGTGCACCACCGTAATAGGCGCAGCCGCGCAGGGTCTGGTCGTCCAGGCGCAGCTCGGCTGTCAGGTGGGTGACCGCGCCGGTGGCGCTGTCGACGCAGCGTTGCGGAGCTACCCATAGATCGAGGCGCTGGTTGTTCGCCTCGCTGCTAAAGCTGGTTTGCCCGCCCGGCAACTGTTCTTCCAGAAAGGGAAGGGCCAAGGGGGGCTGATCCGGGCGTTGGAGCAGCATGCCTTGATTCGTGATCCGCATACTCCAGCCCGGCTCGTGGCCGCCAGCACGGAGGGTGAGCTGGTCGAACTCGCGGGCGTTGCAGCCGTGGCCATCGCCCTCGAGGCGGTAGATCTGGGTCAATTGCAGCTGTGCGTTGCCGTTGGCTCGTGAGACCAGTCGGCCACGGACGTCGGCGAATAAGGGCGCGCTGCCGTCAGCCCACAGCGCTTGTGCATCGTCACCGAAACCCGTCGCTTGCGAGTCGAGTAGCTCTACCTGTCGCTCGCCCTGGCAGGTGCGCAGCAAGAGCTTGCCCTCGCTACGCGTGACCTCACCCTGTAGCCGTTCGATCGGTTGCCCGGGCGGTTGATGGTTCCAGGGCATGGATTGGCAGCCTGCGAAAACCGGCAGCAGGGCGAACATCAGGGCGCGGTAGCAAGTCATCGATGGGCTCGGTATTGCAGCGAGTGAAGCTGCGCCAGCGAGCTGGCGCAGGTGAAATCAGTCACCTTTCACGGCTTTGCCGCCGACGGTGCCTTCATCAAGCATGATCTGGTATTCCTTGCCGTCCTTTTCCACCTGATGCAGGCGGACCAGCAGGTAATCCCAGTCGGTGGCGAACCAGAGAATCGTCTGACGCTTGCTCTGGGTCGGGTCACGCACGCGTTCGACCTTGATCGCATCCACCTGCCCGGCTTTGGTACTGACCTTCTCTTCGCCGAGGACACGGAAATCGTAGGTTTCGATTTCATCCCCGTCGACGACCTGATAGCTCATGCTCTTCTCGCCGGCCGCTACGGCCTGCTGAAGGGCGATCTGGTAGGTGGATTTGTCCAGCAGGCCGCGGTTGAGCGGCAGCTTGATGGGATCACCACGGTCTTCTCCGACGACCTGCTTCGCGGCCCAGTCGAAGTCGTGCTTGATGACCTTGCCTTTGCCGAGCCCGCTGCGCTTGAGCCGATACTTCTGCGGAATGAAGGTATCGCCTTCGACCTTGAAGGTGCTGCGCTCGTTGAAGCTGGCCACCAACATGGAGGCTTCGAAATCCAGCTGCCAGGTATCACCGTCGAGCTTTTCCAGGCTGCGCTGGGCGGTGCCACTGACCGGCACCTGTTTCCAGTCGGCGGTGTAGCTGGCGGAGAAGGGCTTGAGCTCTAGAGCCTGGACCGGCAGAGCCAGTACGGCGAGAGCGAGCAGCAAGGCGCGACGCATAATATCTCCTAGATTCGTAACAGATGGCCGGTAGCCGGCAGCAGGGTTTCGTCCAGCATCGCGCCTTGTTCGGCGAGGCGCAAGCGGCCCTCGGCGAACCAGCGAACGGCCAGAGGATAGATGACATGCTCGGCCGCATGCACCCGCTCGGTGAGTTTGTCGATGCTGTCGCCGGGCTCGACGGTAAACGCAGCCTGAATGGCCACGGGGCCACCATCGAGTTCCTCGGTGACGAAATGGACGCTGCAGCCATGCTCGCAATCGCCAGCATCCAGCGCCCGGCGATGGGTATCCAGACCTTTGTATTTCGGCAACAGCGACGGGTGTATGTTGAGCAACCGGCCCTGGAAGTGGCGCACGAAGCCGGGGGTGAGGATACGCATGAACCCCGCCAGCACCACCAGATTTGGCTGATGCGTGTCGATGATATCCATCAACGCCGCATCGAAGGCTTCCCGGTCGGCGTAGTCCTTGTGCCGTACCAAGTGCGTGGCAATGCCCGCAGCCTGCGCGCGTTGCAGTCCGAAGGCTTCTGCACGATTGGAAACAACCGCGCAGATGCGTGCCGGGTTGTCGGCGTCGAGGCTGTCGATCAGGGCCTGCAGGTTGCTGCCCGATCCCGATATGAGCACAACGATGTTGCAGGTCGCGCTCATCAGTGACTTTTCAGGTTGTTCAGAACGACGCGCTCGGCAGCTTCGCCGGCCGCCGCGATCTGACCGATCACCCATGGTTGTTCACCGGCGTCACGCAGATTGTCGAGCACGGTGTCGACCTGGTCCTGGGCCACGCAGATGACCATGCCCACGCCGCAGTTCAGCACACGGTGCATCTCGTGCTCTTCGACATTGCCTTGCTCCTGCAGCCAGTCGAAGACCGCCGGACGCTGCCAGCTGGCGACGTCGATGACCGCCTGGCTGCCCTCGGGTAGTACCCGCGGAATGTTGTCCAGCAGGCCGCCACCGGTGATGTGTGCCATGGCCTTCACCGCGCCGGTGTCCTTGATCAGCTTGAGCAGCGGCTTGACGTAGATGCGGGTCGGCGCCATCAGCAGTTCGGTGAGCGGCTTGCCGTCGAGCTGGGTGTTCTCGATGTCAGCCCCGGCGACTTCGATGATCTTGCGGATCAGCGAATAGCCGTTGGAATGCGGTCCGGAGGAGGGCAGTGCGATCAGGGCATCGCCCGCGGTCACGGTTGTCCCGTCGATGATCTCGCTCTTTTCCACCACGCCGACACAGAAGCCCGCCAGGTCGTAGTCTTCCCCTTCGTACATGCCAGGCATCTCTGCCGTCTCGCCGCCCACCAGCGAGCAGCCTGCCAGTTCGCAGCCGGCACCGATGCCGGTGACCACGGTGGCGGCGATGTCGACATTGAGCTTGCCGGTCGCGTAGTAGTCGAGGAAGAACAGCGGCTCGGCGCCGCAGACCACCAGGTCGTTGACGCACATGGCCACCAGATCCTGGCCAATGCTGTCATGCTTGTTCAGGTTCAGCGCCAGGCGCAGCTTGGTGCCCACGCCGTCGGTGCCGGATACCAGCACGGGCTGTTTGTAGCCCGCCGGGATTTCGCAGAGCGCGCCGAAGCCGCCCAGCCCGCCCATGACTTCAGGACGCGCAGTGCGCTTGGCTACGCCCTTGATGCGTTCGACCAGCGCTTCGCCTGCATCGATGTCGACACCGGCGTCCTTGTAGCTGATGGAGGGTTGCTTGCTCATAGAGATCCGGACCTGTGAGGAGAGTGCGGGGCGACCGGTGGGACGAGGCAGCTGTCTCGACATGGCGAGGGCGCCGGACCGGTCAGCGGAAAGCGCGCGATTTTATCAGGCTTGCCGCATAGCGACCATCCCGCACGCCCGATCCGGCTGCCGTGGGCTAAAGCGGCGAGTCGAGTCGAGCCTGTGACGCGCAAGTGCGGCGGTTGCCCCGATTCAAGCGCCTGTTTAAGGTATAACGCGTGTTCACGTTGCCGCATCCGGCCGCCGCCGAGCGACCGGTAGGCTTCCCATGACTGGCCAGCCAGCGAGTATCCGCATGCCCCTTATCCCCCGCGTTATAGCTTTGTGCTGTGCCATGGTTTCCGCTCACAGCCTGGCGGCACCTGTCAGCGACCTGTACAAAGTGCGTGAGCCGGTTGCCAGCCAACAGCCCGCGGAGCGCGAAGAGGCGTTGCGCAAGGCGTTCGATACCTTGGTGTTGCGTCTGACCGGCGATCCCAAGACGGATCAGGCTGCCGTTGCGCAGCTACGCAAGGACCCACAGCAACTGATCAGCCGATATGCCTACGAGGACGGTGCGGTGGTGGTGAGCTTCGACCCGACCACCACCGAGCGCGCGCTGCGCAGCGCCGGGTTGTCGTTGTGGGGGGGCGATCGTCCCAGCGTTCTGACCTGGTGGTTGACGGAGTCGAGTGATGGTTCGCAGCTGATCGGTGATGCGCAGGACGGCGCATCCGAGCTGCAGGCGGCCGCACAGCATCGTGGTTTGCCGCTGCGTTTGCCGCTGGCCGATCTTGGCGAGCAGATCGCCGCCACTGCTGAAGCGGTTGCGGCAGACGAGCCTCGGGCGCTTCGCGACGTTTCCGAGCGCTACGATGCCGATGGCCTGCTCGCCGTGCTGGCAAAGCACTCCGACGACAGCTGGCAGGCGAACTGGCATTTCTGGCTTGGCGACAAGCAGACCCAGGGCAAGGCGAGCGGTGGCACGCGCGCCGCCGTGGCCGATGAGATATTGCTGGCCGTCAGTACTTTCCTGGCACCGCAATACCGTGTCGCCCCGGGAGCGGTCTCGGAAATCACGCTCGAAGTGCTGGGCGCCGATGTCGAGCGTTTTGCCGAGCTGGATCGCCTGCTCGAGCCGTTCAACGCCCGCTTGCAGCGGGTCGATAGCGATCGCCTGGTGTATCGCCTCAATGCCAGCCCCGAGCAACTTCGGGCACAACTCGCCTTGGCACGTCTGCAGGAAGTGCCAGCTGACGAGGTCGATGAGCGCCCGACTGAAACCGAGGTGCCGCCGGTTGGTGCCGCGGCTGATAACGGCGCCCAGCCGATCGATGCCGAGACGCCCGTCGAAGAACCGGGGCGGCCCGCCGAGCTACCATCGCCGCCGGAAGACCAAGGCGAGGTGCTGCGTTTTCGCTGGTAAGAGAAACCCGGCTGCTTCAGGCGGCCAGCGGACAGGTGCCGAGTCCGGGCGGCACCTGCTTCTTCTCTCTCGTCTGCCGAGCCCCTTCGGCCTCGATCAACGGAACAAGGCGTACTGACCATGACCATCACCCCCACCAGCCGCTGGCTTTGGCTGGCGGCGCTCTTGCTGCTCGGCTGGCTGGTTTACCAGCTGTCGCCGATCCTCTCACCCTTTCTGGTGGGGATTCTGCTGGCCTACCTGGGTGATCCGCTGGTCGACAGGCTGGAGCGCTGGAAGCTCTCGCGCACCTGGGGCGTGATCCTGGTGTTTGCGCTGTTCCTGCTGCTTTGTCTGTTGATGCTGCTGGTATTGGTGCCGATGCTGGGCAAGCAGTTGATGCATCTTTATCAGCTGGCACCGCTGGGGCTCGATTGGCTTCAGGCTACCGCGCTGCCCTGGGTGCAGATGCAGTTTGGTCTGGAGGAGGACTTCTGGCGTTTCGATCAGCTCAAGAGTGCGTTTTCCGCGAATATAGGCAGCACCAAGGACGTGGTCGCGATCATTCTCAGCCAGGCTACCGCCTCGGGTATTGCGCTGCTGGCATGGTTAGCGAATCTCTTTCTGGTACCGGTTGTGTGCTTCTACTTGCTGCGCGATTGGGATCTGATCATGGCCAAGTTGCGGGCGCTGTTGCCGCGGCGCCGGGAGGAGACGGTGATGGCTTTGATGCGCGAGTGTCACGAGGTCATTGGCGCGTTTCTCCGCGGACAGCTGTTGGTGATGCTGGCGCTGGCCGTGGTCTATTCTGCCGGGCTCATGCTGGTCGGCGTCGAGCTTGGGCTGCTGATCGGCGTGCTGGCTGGGCTTGCCAGCATCGTGCCGTACATGGGATTCGTGGTCGGTATAGGCGCGGCGGTGGTCGCCGTACTGTTCCAGTTCGGTCTGGAGCCGTATCCGCTGCTGGGCGTGGCCGCGGTGTTCACGGTCGGGCAGATGCTCGAAGGTATGCTGCTGACGCCGTTGCTGGTGGGAGACCGGATCGGTCTGCATCCGGTTGCCGTGATCTTCGCCGTGCTGGCGGGCGGGCAGCTGTTCGGCTTCACTGGCGTACTGTTGGCGCTGCCGGTGGCCGCGGTGATCATGGTTCTGCTGCGCCACGTGCATGATCTCTATAAACTCTCGGACCTTTACGCAGAGCCTCCGGTCGATCCGCCCCGCCAACCATGAAACCCATTCAGCTGCCTTTGGGCATCCGCCTTCGCGACGATGCCACCTTCGCCAACTTCTATCCGGGCGCCAATGCCGCTGCGCTGGGCTACGTCGAGCGTGTCTGCTCGCCCGAGGCCGGCTGGTCTGACGAGCTGATCTATCTCTGGGGCAATGCCGGGGTGGGGCGCAGCCACCTGCTACAGGCCGCGTGCCTGCGGGTTGAGCAGCGCGGCGAGCTTGCCGTTTACCTGCCGCTGGCCGAGGTTGCCGAGTACGGGCCGGCGTTGCTGGACAATCTGGAGCAGAGCGAGCTGGTCTGCCTGGATGACCTGGAGGCGGTCGCGGGCGATCCCGTCTGGGAAGAGGCGCTGTTCCATCTGTTCAATCGATTGCGCGACAGCGGACGGCGTCTGTTGCTCGCCGCCGATGCTTCGCCGCGAGAGATCGCGATACAGCTGCCGGACCTCAAGTCCCGCTTGAGCCTTTCGCTGGTGTTTCAGCTGCAGGAGCTGTCCGACGAGGACAAGCTGCGCGCGCTGCAGCTACGTGCCTCGCGGCGTGGGCTGAACTTGCCCGATGATGTCGGGCGCTTCATTCTCACCCGCGGCGCTCGAGACATGAGTGCCTTGTTCGAACTGCTCGACCGGCTCGATCAGGCTTCACTGCAGGCGCAGCGCAAGCTCACTATTCCGTTTCTCAAGGAAACGCTCGGTTGGTAGCAGCGCCCAGGCCGTGATGGCTGTGCGCGTTCCGTCTTGAAGTTCGGGCCAGCGCCGGTGCGCGAGGCCTCTTTACGCCAATAAGCCCGGCTGGCACCAGAGCAGGAGTTGTAGTCCTGCTCCGGCACGCGACTCAGTTTTCCCCTGCTGCCTTGCGTTCGTACTGGTAAGCCCAGCGGGTGTAAAGCAGGGCGCCAATGAACAGGGTCAGGCTGATGATCGCCTCCAGCCAGCCGTAGAGCATCCGGGCCGGGTCGATGGCGGCCAGTACGCCCTGAATGAAGTACAGGTTGACGATGAAACAGGTCCAGGCGTGCGCCCGTGGGCTGCCGGAGACCATGCCCGGGGCGACCAGCAGGAGCGGAATCAGCTGAATGCCGACCACGACCCAGATGCGTGCCCCGTGCAGATCGGCGAACACGAGGTTCCAGACGACCAGCAGTACAGCGAGACCGATGAAGCTGGCCAGGCTGATCGCACGGGCAAGTTTGACCCGCGGTGTCAGCCATTCCAGTGTTGGAAGCGGTTTGGGTTTTCTAGCCACGGACATTCTCCAGGCGCTTGGCGGTGTCCGCGATGCGCTGACCCAAGGCACGGCAAAGGGCAATTTCGTGTTCGTCCAGCAGACGCTTGCCGTCTGCGCCTGCGTGATGGCTCGGGCCGTAAGGCGTGCCGCCGCCGCGAGTCTCGAGCAAGGCATTCTCGCTGTAGGGCAGGCCGAGCACCAGCATGCCGTGGTGCAGCAATGGGAGAAGCATCGACAGCAATGTCGACTCCTGTCCACCATGCAGGCTGGACGTTGAGGTAAAGACCCCGGCAGGTTTGCCCACCAGTTCGCCGGTCAGCCAGAGCCCACTGGTGCCGTCGAGGAAATACTTCAGGGGCGCCGCCATGTTGCCGAACCGGGTCGGGCTGCCGAGTGCCAGCCCGGCGCAATTCTTCAAGTCATCCAGCGTCGCGTAGACCGCACCTTGCTCGGGGATGCTAGCCGCTACTGCTTCGCACTCGGTCGATACCGCGGGCACGGTGCGTAGCCGCGCTTCGAGGCCGGTCTGCTCGATACCTCGGGCAATCTGCCGCGCCATCTCGGCGGTGGCACCGTGGCGGCTGTAGTACAGCACGAGGATATAGGGCGCGCTCATGGCAGGATCTCCAGCACCTTCTCGGGTGGACGGCCAATCACTGCGGCTTCGCCTGCGACCAGGATCGGCCGCTCGATCAGTTTGGGATGCGCGACCATCGCCTCGATGAGCTGGTGGTCGCTGAGGCTCGGGTCTGCCAGGCCAAGGGTCTTGTATTCTTCCTCGCCACTGCGCAGCAGTTGCCGCGCCGGAATGCCCAGGCGGGCAATGATCTGCTGAAGTTCTTCAGCGGACGGGGGCGTTTCCAGGTAATTGATCACCTTGGGCGTCAGGCCGCGCTGTGCGAGCAATTCCAACGCGCCACGTGACTTCGAGCAGCGTGGATTGTGATAGAGAGTCAGTTCGGTCATTTGTGGTTTGCTTCACGCCAGGGTAGGCCGTCATTCTAACCTTCAAAGCGGCAAGGCTTGAAACGCTGCTCGCAGGCGGCTGTCTGCACAGGTAGGCTTTCGCTCTGTCACAAGCCCGCAAGTGTGGGTGGGCAATTGTCGCAGGCACCGAGGGGATGGGATGCAGCAACGGATCAAGGATTTCGTCGAGTTTGTCCGCTTTCTAGTGCAGCGTTTTCTGGCCGACCGTGGGGCTCACAGCGCTGCAGCCCTGACCTATACGACGTTGTTCGCGGTGGTGCCGATGATGACGGTGACCTTCGCGATGCTCTCGGCTATCCCCGCGTTCCAGGGCGTCGGCGAGCAGATACAGTTCTACATCTTCAACAATTTCATTCCATCCACCGGCGCAACCATTCAGGAGTATCTGGTTGCCTTCACCGATCAGGCCAGGCAGCTCACCTGGTTCGGCGTGGGCTTTCTGATGGCAACCGCGCTGATGATGCTGCTCACCATCGAAAAGGCCTTCAATGTCATCTGGCGCGTGCGCCAACCCCGTCGTGGTATTTCCAGCTTTCTGCTGTACTGGGCCATCCTGAGCCTGGGGCCGTTGTTGCTGGGCGCGGGATTCGCCATGAGCACCTACATCACCTCGCTGTCGCTGATCTCCGGGCCGCACGCCGTCGTCGGCGCGCGCACCATTCTCAAGGCGATGCCGCTGGTGCTGAGCATCGCGGCCTTCACCTTGATCTACGCGGCTGTGCCGAACACCCGGGTGCCGCTGCGGCACGCCGTGGTCGGAGGGGCGTTTACGGCCGTACTGTTCGAGGCGGCAAAGCAGTTGTTCGGCTTGTACGTCAGCTATTTTCCCAGCTATCAACTGATCTACGGCGCCTTCGCAGCGGTGCCGCTGTTTCTGCTGTGGGTTTATCTTTCCTGGATGATCGTGCTGTTCGGCGCGGAGCTGGTGTGCGGCTTGTCGTCTTCGCAGCAATGGCGCCAGCGCTCGGTGCCACGTCTGCTGGTCATGCTCGGGCTGTTACGCGTGCTTTACGAGAGCCAGCAGGCCGGCCGCGAGGTGCGTTTGCGCGACGCGCATCGAAACGGCTGGCAGTTGCCGGAGGACGAATGGGATGAAATTTTCGAATTCTTCGAGCGCGAACAGCTGGTATGCCGCACCGGGTCGTCCGGGTGGGTGCTCTGCCGCGACCTCAATCATTACAGCTTCGATCAGCTGTTGCGCTGCAATCCCTGGCCTCTCTCGGGTAGGCAGGCGCTACCGGATCATCTCAACGAGCCCTGGTACCCGACGCTGCGCCAGACCCTGGAACTGCTTCATAAGGAGCAGGCCAGCCTCTTCGGAGGCAGCGTTGCCGACTGGCTGCAGGCGCGACGGGTATGATCACGGCACCGCTACGTAGCAAGGAAACGAAAATGATCAAGCGATCCGCAGGTTTGTTCGGTGTGCTCATCTGTCTGGCATTGGCCGGCTGCGGGAAAGATTGGGGCGTCGATCAGCACGGCTCGGCTGTCACGGCGCAACAGCTCGAGGGTCAGTGGCTGGTCATCAACTATTGGGCGGAGTGGTGCGGTCCCTGCCGGACCGAGGTTCCCGAGCTGAACGCGCTGGACAGCGCCGGGGATGACGTTACGGTGCTTGGGGTGAACTTCGACGGCTTGCAGGGTGACGAGTTGGCCGCAGCGGCCGACGACCTGGGAATTGCCTTCCGCGTGCTCAGTGTCGATCCGGCCGACCGCCTGGATTTGCCACGTAGTGCGGTGTTGCCGGTGACCTATATCGTGGACACCGCCGGTGTGGTGCGCGAGCATCTGGTTGGCGAGCAGACGAAGGAAGGACTGCTCGCTCGGCTGGACACGTTGAGGCAGCAGCGCTAGGGGAAAGCGCCGCGTAACTTTCAGGGTTTCACGTACCAGAAGTCCTGCCAGAACCCGATGACCTTCGCCGGGTACTGAGGCTTGCCGAGGCTGCCGTTGTAGCGCGCAAGGGCACGGTTGATATCGCCGTTCTCCTTTTTCAGGTAATAGCTGAGGATGGTGCAGCCGTAGCGAAGGTTGGTGGCGTTGTCGGTGAGATTGTCCTGCGGGCGGCCCAGCTCGGCCTTCCAGAACGGCATCACCTGCATCATCCCTTGCGCGCCGACGCTGGAGATGGCGAAGCGATCGAACCGGCTTTCGGCGTGGATCAGAGCCAGCACCATGTCCGGCTTCAATCCAGCCTTGCTGGCCTCCTGATGCACCAGGCGCAGTAACGTCAGGCGCTCCTGTGGATCAGCGACATAGCGTTTGAGGCGTGTCGACATGTCCAGCAACCAGACCTCGGCGTCGAATCGATCCTGAAAGCTTTCGGCTTCCGCCACGGTCCGCTGCATCAGCTCGCGAAGCTCCAGTTCCGGCGCTTGGCGAACGGTTGCAACCACCGGCCACGCCGTTACCAGCGTCATCAGCAACAGCCACCGGAAAGACTTCACGGAGCGGCCTCAGTCTTCGCCCGGATCGCTGACCTGACGACCGGCGTCCTGCATCAGGCTGTGAAGGAACTGCTGCTGCAGATCGGGATCGTTGCGGGTCAATTCGATCAGGCTCTGCTCGAGCTCACTGGCCTCTTCCTCAAGTCCGAGTTCCGACAGGCGCTTGACTCGATGCACCCACTGCTCGACATCATCGCCTTCCAGATCGTTGAAGATGAGGTCGTGGGCCTCGACCAGTTTGCCGCGCAGGCTGCGGCTGACCAGCAAGGTTGCGTCAGCACGGGTCGCGTCCTGTGGATCCTCGACCTGCAGCTGGAGCTTGCCGACCTGACTGATGTCCTGGTCGGCGAACGGGCCGTCGAGTAGGTTCAGCCGCAGCACGCCATTGCGATCGGTAGTCAGCTCGTGGGTTTCGCTGCCCGCTACGACCTGCACGGGCCGCTCGGCCCAGGGCAAGCTGGAATACTCGAGTCGGGCGTCGCGACGCTGCTCGTCGAGGCTGGCGAGATTCTGTTGCGAGCGGCCATTGGATTCGACATTGACGAAGGGGTTGAGACCGGCAAAGCCATAGCTGATCCAGTCGCGCGTGGCGCTTTCCGGCAGATGGCCGAGCATCACGACGTTGAGCACGTTGGCACCTATGCCGGCGACCACCGCGACAGCACCCAGCGGAATTTCGTACAGCTCTCGCCACGGTTGATACGGCGTATACCGGTCATAGCGACGGGTTACTTCGAAGTCGGTGACTTCGAAGGTCTTCTGGTCGAGCACTCGGATTCGACGCTGAGGCAGCTCCAGCAGCGGCTCGCCCAGCTCGATACGCAGGCTGTGGTCAAGCAGCTTGCGCTCGGTGCGAGCCTCGTGCTCGCTGCGTTGGGGCAATTGGTTGGCACAACCACCCATAAAAAGCGCCACGCAAAGCGTGGCGCAGATTGAAGCACTTCGGTTGAGCATGATTTCCGTTAGCGACTGGTGCGCGAATTGATGAAGTCGAGGATGTCAGCGGCCGGTACGGCCTGGCTTTCGGCATCACGGCGATGCTTGTATTCCAGTGTGCCGTCGGCGAGTCCGCGGTCGCCTATGACGATGCGATGCGGAATGCCCACCAACTCCATGTCAGCGAATTTGACGCCGGGACTGGTCTTTTTGTCACGGTCGTCGAGCAGCACCTCGTAGCCAGCAGCCGTCAGCTCCGCGTATAGCTTGTCGGTTGCTTCGCGCACTGCCTGGTTTTCGTACTTCATCGGTACCAGGGCGATCTGGAAAGGCGCCAGGGCCTCGGGCCAGAGGATGCCTCGCTCGTCATAGTTCTGCTCGATGGCTGCGGCAACGACTCGAGAGACGCCAATACCGTAGCAGCCCATAGTCAGGATGACTGGCTTGCCGTTCTCGCCCATGACGGAGCAGTTCATCGCCTCGCTGTATTTGGTCCCCAGCTGGAAGATGTGGCCAACCTCGATGCCGCGCTTGATAACCAGCGTGCCATTGCCGTCGGGGCTCGGGTCGCCAGCGACCACGTTGCGCAGATCGGCCACTTCCGGCAACGGCAGGTCGCGCTCCCAGTTGACGCCGAAATAGTGCTTGTCTTCTTGGTTCGCGCCAGCGGCGAAGTCACTCATCAGCGCGACCGAGCGATCGACGACGCAGCTGACCGGCAGATTCAGCGGGCCGAGGGAGCCAGGGCCTGCGCCCATCGCGGCACGGATTTCGGGCTCGGTTGCGAACACCAGCGGGCTTTCGACCTGTGGCAGGTTCGCCGCCTTGATCTCGTTCAGCTCGTGATCGCCACGAACGATCAGCGCGACCAACTGGCCTTTCTCAGCGCCGCGCACGACCAGCGTCTTGATGGTCTTTTCGATAGGCAGTTGGAACTGCTCGACCAGCGCCGCGATCGTCTTGCAATTCGGTGTATCGACCAGACGCAACTCTTCCTTGGGTGCGCCACGCTCAGCCTCACGCGGGATGGCTTCGGCCTTTTCGATGTTGGCCGCATAGTCGGAGCTGTCGCTGAAGGCGATATCGTCTTCGCCAGAGTCGGCCAATACGTGGAACTCATGTGAGCCGGTGCCGCCGATCGAACCGGTATCGGCCTGTACGGGGCGGAAGTTCAGCCCCAGGCGGGTGAAGATGTTGCAGTACGCCTGATGCATGCGGTCATAGGTTTCCTGCAGCGAAGCCTGATCGGCATGGAAAGAGTAGGCGTCCTTCATCACGAATTCGCGCCCGCGCATCAGGCCGAAGCGGGGCCGAATCTCATCGCGGAATTTCGTCTGGATCTGGTAGAAATTGATCGGCAACTGCTTGTAGCTGTTGAGCTCGTTGCGAGCCAGATCCGTGATGACTTCCTCATGGGTCGGGCCGACGCAGAACTCGCGATCATGCCGGTCTTTCAGTCGGAGCAATTCAGGACCGTACTGGACCCAGCGACCGGATTCCTGCCACAACTCGGCAGGCTGGATGGCCGGCATCAGGACTTCCAGCGCGCCGGCCTTGTTCATCTCGTCGCGCACGATCGCTTCAGCCTTGCGCAGTGCACGCAGCCCCATCGGCATCCAGGTATAGAGGCCGGAAGCCAGCTTGCGAATCATTCCGGCACGCAGCATCAATTGGTGGCTGATGACCACGGCATCGGAAGGGGTTTCTTTGAGGGTCGAGAGCAGGAACTGACTGGTGCGCATGTGGGCCGTTGTGTCCTTGCAGAGCGGAAAAATGACTCGGCATTGTACGGCGGCGCCACGATGGCGTACAGAATCGATCGGCTGGTCGTTAGCCACAACGAATAAGCCCGGCGTGGGCCGGGCTTATCGTGTTGCTCGAGCTAAAGCTAATAAGCCTGGGTTACAGGATGCTCAGCGGGTACTCGACGATCAGACGGGTATCGCTCAGGTCATTATCCAGACCATTGGTGGCGTTATAGAACGCCTGGCGAACACGCAGAGACAGATCCTTGGCAGGACCTTCCTGGAACACGTACTTGGCTTCCATATCCCATTCGCGTTCTTCCGCGTCCGAGTTGCCAGCGCCCATGTTGATGTTGCTGCCATCTACATAGCGGGTCATGAAGCTCAGGCCCGAAACGCCGTAGGCGGCCATGTCGAGGTCATAGCGGACCTGCCAGGATTGCTCGTCTTCGTAATAGAAGTCGGAGTACTGGACTGAGTTGCTTAGCCAAATAGTGCCGCCACCGTCTATGCCGTAGACATAGCCATTGGTGTCGTAGCCACCATGCGACTTCTGATACGCGACAGTGAATTTATGAGCGCCAACGCCGTAGGTGGCTGCCAGGCTCCAGATTGTGTTGTCTTCGTCGCTGCCAGTGTTAGTGAATTCTGACTCGTAGTCGGTCTGGTAGATATTGAAGTCAAAAGCCAGCGACTGGTCTGCGGCGAGCGCCATGTTGTAATTAACGTTGCCGTAGATCTTCTCGAACGCGTCCTTTACGTCCGAGTAGTACAGCGAGGTGCTCAGGCTGTCGCTGAGCGCATAGGTGCCGCCGACGAGGTTGATCTCTTTAAGGCCAACGGAGTCATGGTCGCTTTCGGATTTATCACTCAGCGCAGTGAAGCGACCGACGTTCAATTCAAGCCCATCGATCTCGCTGCTGGTGATCAGGCCGCCACGTGCAGTTTCTGGCAGCAGGCGAGCGTCGTCGGTGGAGAAGACCGGCAGGGCCACGAACTGAGTGCCGTACTTCAGTACGGTATCTGAAACGCGGAATTTGACTGCTACGCCGGCCGAGGAATAGTCATCTTGCGGCTTGCCTTCGCTGTCCTTCGGGAAAATGTCCGGCCAAGCACGACCTTCGCCGCTGTCAAGTTTAACGCCCAGCAGACCAATTGCGTCGACGCCGACGCCGACGGTGCCTTGGGTGAAGCCGGACTCGAAGGTGCCGATGAAACCATGGCCCCATGCTTCGCGATAGCTTTGGGAAGCATCGCCACGGAAATCGCGGTTCATGTACAGGTTACGGTTCAGGATGGTCAGGCTGCTGCCTTCGACAAAGCCTTCCGATTCGGACTGGCTGGACGCCAATGCCATTTGCGACGTACCGGCCGCAACGGCCATGGCGATTACGCTCCACTTCATCACTTTCATCGTGATTGCTCCTTTGGTTCAAATTGGTGCTTGCTTTCCTGCGTGCGCCGGAAAGAGGCATCTTTATTTTCGGTATACAAGCTCAATTTCAGTCCTTGTTTGCCCAGTTGTTCGAAACCTGCAGCAAGCCCTGGAATTAACGTTCCGAGAATTACTGTGTAGCTGGGGAAACTAGCGCGGGCAAGCTTAACGCAGCTATTTCAGTTTTTCTCCCCCTTCCGCTGGTGCTTTTTGACTCACTGCAATAAGCGTGCGCAAACGCAAAAATCGCGTTTGTCGCCTGTGTTCGGGCCTCGGCTCAGGACGGCAGGCTCTAATCCGGGGCCTTGCAGCTTTTTGTTGCTCAAGCTTGGTGCATTGCGGGCGCTGAAGGGCATCAGGCGTTGGAGTATTCTTGCGCTAACGATCAGGCGTGGCTTCGGCTGGCCTGTCCTTCATCAAGACTTGGAGTGCCGTTATGTTCGTTCTCGACTCGCGATTGGAGCAGGACACGCTCAACATGGGCGACTTTCCGTTGTGTCGGCTGCTGCTGATGAACGATGCCAACTACCCCTGGTTCATCCTTGTGCCACGCCGCGAGGAGGTCAGCGAGCTGTTTCAGCTGGATTCGGCGGATCAGCAGATGCTGTGGCGAGAGGCGACGGCGTTGGCCGAGACACTGAAAGACACGTTCGGCGCAGACAAGATGAATGTCGCTACCCTGGGTAACGTGGTGGCGCAGTTGCATGTACATGTCATCGCGCGGCGACGGGACGATGCGGCTTGGCCGGCGCCCGTCTGGGGAAAGCACGCAGCCAATCCTTATAGCGAGACTCAGGTGGCTGCGATCAGGCAGAAGCTCAAGCTGGTGCTTACAGACAACTTTCGTTTTGCGGAGTGACGTAATGGAGCTGGAGCAACGCATCATCGATCTGGAAGCGCGCCTGGCCTTTCAAGACGATACGATTCAGACACTGAACGACGTATTGGTTGCGCAGCAGCGGACCGTCGAGCGCCTGCAGGCGCAACTGGCTTTGCTCGCCAGGCGGCAAGAAGATATGCAAAGCAGAATGGACGGAGAAGGGGACGAAGCGCCTCCGCCGCACTATTGATGCCGCGACGGAGGTGGTGCGCCAGCGTTGAATCTGGCGCCAAGTATCAGATGGTCGACTGGCTGGGGACCACGTCCTCGGCCTGCAGCCCTTTGTCGCGCATCATGATGGTGAATTCGACGCGTTGACCTTCGACAAGTACCCGGTGGCCTTCGCCGCGAATTGCGCGGAAGTGGACGAAGACGTCGTCACCGCTGTCTCGCGAAATGAAGCCGAACCCCTTCGAGGTGTTGAACCACTTGACCGTGCCGGTTTCACGGCCGGCAGCTGGCGCTGGCGCATTTCGGGATTGGGCCTTGCGACTGCTCGAGGGGCGGCTGCGATCGCTGGACGGTAGGCTTTTCGCTGGCGCTGTCGCCAGTTGCAGCAGCACCGCCACGAAGGCGAGCATGAGGCTGGCAAGCGTTGCGGGCTGACCGGCAATGGCGGTAACCGGGATCAGCAGTACGGCGGCCTGGACTGCAACCGCAACAACCAACAGCACCGATGCGCCGAGAAGGACGGGGCGGCCCCGGTCATGCATATGCAAGGGGCCAAACGAGGCAAACTGTACGTTCAATAGCCCCAGAAACAACAGGGCCAGCGCTTCTGGTTGCACCAGAAGTGGTAACGCGCCGGTCAGGCTGGGCAGGAATGACAATACCAGGGCAGCGACGCCCGTTAATACATGGATGATCTTGAGCATTGTTTATGACTCGCAGTTAAAAAGCACGACAGAAAGCGCCAGGCGTTGGACGAGTGGAAGCTGAGCGTGGGGGAATCGATCGCTCTATTAATGTGTCCAGCCTGCGGCGCGCGCGTATTTAACAGTAAAGGAAGGCGCTGCTCAAATGGATGGCGCGTCAGGCTCCCACGGGGAGAGGAGGGAAGGCGGCGGCGACGCTGACGATAGGGTTCTATGTCGTTAGAAGCGTTCGCGGGGGTGGTCGCTTCCGCGGCCACCCCTCTGGAGAACTGGATCCGCCTCAGGCAGCCAGCAGGCTGCGCAGCATCCAGGCGGTTTTCTCGTGGATCTGCATGCGCTGGGTCAGAAGGTCTGCGGTGGGTTCGTCGCTGACCTTTTCCAGCAGCGGGAAGATGCCGCGAGCGGTTCGCACGACCGCTTCCTGTCCTTCCACCAGCAGCTTGATCATTTCCTCTGCGGATGGGATGCCCTCCTGCTCCTTGATCGACGACAGCTTGGCGTAGGCTGCGTAGGTCCCTGGAGCGGGGAAGCCCAGTGCGCGGATGCGCTCGGCAATATCGTCCACGGCGACCGCCAGTTCGGTGTACTGAGTCTCGAACATGGTATGCAGGGTGTTGAACATCGGGCCCGTCACGTTCCAGTGGAAGTTGTGGGTCTTGAGGTACAGCGTGTAGGTGTCGGCCAGCAAGCGGGACAAACCGTCCGCGATGGCGGCGCGATCCTGTTCGGCAATACCGATATCAATTTCCATGTTGCTCTCCCGTTTTGATGAGTTCGCTGATAGTTATGCCAGAAAACGGTTACTCGTTGTGAGCGACGCACTGTCGCCCGCGGTGATGTGCTGATTGGAAGCTTTCGATGGGGCTCGGTTCAATGACGTTGGCTATCGTCTCGATTGCTCAGGGCTATCGGTGTCGGCTGCGTTGATTCGATTATGCGGATATAATCCCGCGCTTGTGTCGGACGGCTCATGTGTGCCGTACGCGAAGCGTGGCGCTATGGCGCCGGCCTCTGCCGTAGATGCCGACGAGTAACACCCAGGCGGGGCCAAGAAGCCGCCGTCTGCCCAGTCGCGAGTCGAGCGACCCAACGAATTCAAGATGCGAGAAGCGAACCTCACCATGATGCGCAGCCATTATTGCGGCCAGTTGAATGAAAGCCTGGACGGCCAGGAAATCACACTTTGCGGCTGGGTTCATCGCCGCCGTGACCACGGCGGGGTCATCTTCCTCGACGTGCGTGACCGTGAAGGCCTGGCTCAGGTCGTGTTCGATCCCGATCGCGCCGAGACCTTTGCCGCCGCGGACAAGGTGCGCAGCGAATACGTCGTCAAGATTACCGGCAAGGTGCGCCTGCGCCCGGCTGGGGCGGTCAATCCGAACATGGCATCCGGCGCCATCGAGGTGCTGGGATACGAGCTCGAAGTGCTGAACGAGGCGGAAACCCCGCCGTTCCCGCTCAACGAGTACAGCGATGTTGGCGAGGAGACCCGCCTGCGCTATCGCTTCATCGATCTGCGTCGCCCGGAAATGGCGGAGAAGCTCAAGCTGCGTTCGAGCATCACCACCAGCATCCGTCGCTACCTCGATGAAAATGGCTTCCTGGATGTGGAAACGCCCATCCTCGGCCGTCCGACGCCTGAGGGCGCACGTGACTACCTGGTGCCCAGCCGCACCCATCCCGGTAACTTCTTCTCGTTGCCCCAGTCGCCGCAGCTGTTCAAGCAGTTGCTGATGGTGGCCGGCTTCGACCGCTACTATCAGATCGCCAAGTGCTTCCGTGACGAGGATCTGCGCGCAGACCGCCAGCCGGAATTCACCCAGATCGACATCGAGACCAGCTTCCTCGACGAGTCCGACATCATCGGCATCACCGAGGGGATGGTTCGCAAGCTGTTCAAGGAAGTGCTGGGCGTCGAGTTCGGCGAGTTCCCGCACATGCCGTTCGAAGAGGCCATGCGTCGTTACGGCTCCGACAAGCCGGACCTGCGCATTCCGCTGGAGCTGGTCGACGTCGCCGATCAACTGCAGCAGGTTGAATTCAAGGTATTCAGCGGGCCGGCCAACGATCCCAAGTGTCGTGTCGCCGCGCTGCGTGTGCCGGGCGGGGCGAGCATGCCGCGCAAGCAGATCGACGACTACACCAAGTTTGTCGGCATCTACGGCGCCAAGGGCCTGGCCTATATCAAGGTCAACGAGCGCGCCAAGGGCGTCGAGGGGCTGCAGTCGCCGATCGTCAAGAACATCCCGGAAGACAAGCTGAACGTGATCCTCGATCGCGTCGGTGCGGTCGATGGTGACATCGTGTTCTTCGGCGCGGACAAGGCCAAGATCGTCTCCGAGGCCCTGGGTGCGCTGCGTATCAAGCTCGGTCACGACCTCAAGTTGCTGACCTGCGAATGGGCACCGATGTGGGTCGTCGATTTCCCGATGTTCGAGGAGAACGACGACGGCTCGCTGAGCGCCCTGCATCATCCGTTTACGGCACCCAAGTGCACGCCGCAGGAGCTCGAGGCCAATCCGGCCGGCGCGCTGTCGCGTGCCTACGACATGGTGCTCAACGGCACCGAGCTGGGTGGCGGCTCCATCCGTATCCATCGCAAGGAGATGCAGCAGACTGTATTCCGCATCCTGGGGATCGACGAGGCCGAGCAGGACGAGAAATTCGGCTTCCTGCTCGATGCGCTCAAGTACGGTGCGCCACCGCATGGCGGCCTGGCGTTCGGTCTCGATCGCCTGGTGATGCTGATGACTGGCGCGCAGTCGATTCGCGAAGTCATTGCTTTCCCGAAAACCCAGAGCGCTGCGGACGTGATGACCCAAGCCCCTGGTGCGGTTGATGCCAAGGCGTTGCGTGAGTTGCACATTCGCCTGCGCGAGCAGCCTAAAGCCGAATGACGGCGTCACCGGAGCCCAGGGAAACCTGGGCTCTTGGTTTTCAGCAAGATGAAAGAGTTGATCAGAAAGGGAGGCAGTTATGGCTGGTCATTCCAAATGGGCCAACATCAAGCACCGCAAGGGGCGCCAGGACGCCAAGCGCGGCAAGATATTCACCAAGCTCATCCGTGAGCTGACCGTTGCGGCGAAGAGCGGGGCGATCCCTGCCGATAACCCGCGCCTGCGCCTGGCGGTGGACAAGGCGCTGGTGGCCAACATGTCGCGCGATGTGATCGATCGCGCCATCGCTCGCGGTGCGGGCAACAACGAGGCCGACAACGTCGTCGAGCTGACCTACGAAGGTTATGCGCCGAGCGGTGTCGCCATCATCGTCGAAGCCATGACCGACAACCGCAACCGCACCGCGGCGGAAGTGCGTCATGCCTTCAGCAAGCACGGCGGCAATCTGGGTACCGATGGCTCCGTGGCCTACATGTTCGACCGCAAGGGCCAAATCAGCTTCGCGGCCGGCGTGGACGAGGACGCTCTGATGGAAGCGGCGCTCGAAGCGGGTGCCGACGACGTGGAAATGGGCGAGGACGGCTCGGCGCTGGTTTCCACCAGCTTCACCGAATTTCATGCAGTCAACGAGGCGCTGAGCGCGGCCGGTTTCAAGGCCGAAGAGGCGGATATCGCCATGATCCCTTCGATATCAGCGCCGCTCTCCGACCTGGAAACCGCCCAGAAGGTACTGCGCTTGATTGATGCGCTGGAAGATCTGGACGACGTGCAGAACGTCTACCACAACGCGGACATTCCTGACGAGATCATGGAACAGTTGGACTGATCCATGGTGCTGCCAAAGGCCGGAAGCGACCTCGGTGCTTCCGGCTTTTTGTTGGCCTGTTTTCGACAGATGTTCGCGCCTCGTTATCCCGCTGGCCGCCATGCGTCGAGCTCCTTATACTGGCGGCTGGATAAATAGACAGTATGGCGACGGCATGACGCTTATTCTCGGAATCGACCCCGGCTCACGGATTACCGGCTACGGCGTGGTCAGGGATAACGGTCGCAACTGCGAATATGTGGCCTCGGGCTGTATCCGTACTGGCAGTGGCGAGCTGGCCGCTCGCTTGCAGGCCGTGTTCGTGGGCGTCAGCGAGGTGATTCGCCTGCACGGTCCCGTGACCATGGGCATCGAGCAGGTGTTCATGGCGCGCAATGCCGATTCCGCTCTCAAACTGGGGCAGGCGCGGGGTGCCGCGATCGTGGCCGCCGTAGAGCAGGGGCTGGAGATTGCTGAATACACGGCCACTCAGGTCAAGCAGGCGATTGCCGGGACCGGCGGGGCCGACAAGCAGCAGGTGCAGATGATGGTCATGCATTTGCTGAAACTGGTGCAGAAGCCTCAGATCGACGCATCGGATGCCCTGGCTATCGCCTTGTGTCATGCCCATCATCGGCAGAGCCTGATTCCGCATGGTCTTTCCGGCGCCAAGCGGCGCGGCGGGCGCCTGCGCCTGTAACGCTCTTGCCCTGACTCTTGCATGCTGGGCTCGGAAATAACTTACCGGTCTGCCTCTTGCTGCTGGCCGAAAGAGGATGCATCACAGTGATAGGACGTTTGCGCGGGATCCTGGCTGAAAAGCAGCCGCCGCACCTGATACTGGACGTGAACGGCGTCGGCTACGAAGTCGAGGTGCCCATGACCACGCTGTATCGTCTGCCCGCCACAGGCGAGACGCTGACGCTGCACACCCACCTGGTGGTGCGTGAGGATGCGCACCTGTTGTATGGCTTCGCCGAGAAGCGCGATCGCGAACTGTTTCGCGAGCTGATCCGCCTCAACGGAGTGGGCCCCAAGCTGGCGCTGGCGCTGATGTCGGGGCTTGAGGTCGACGAACTTGTGCGCTGTGTTCAAGCGCAGGATACCTCCGTGCTGGTCAAGATTCCCGGCGTGGGCAAGAAGACCGCCGAGCGTTTGCTGGTCGAACTCAAGGACCGCTTCAAAGCCTGGGAGAATATGCCGTCCATCGCCACCCTGGTGGTGGAACCCAGGGGCGCTGTGGCAGTCTCAAGCGCCGAGAGCGATGCCGTCAGCGCCCTGATCTCGCTGGGCTTCAAGCCGCAAGAGGCCAGCCGTGCCGTATCCGCCGTACAGGAAGACGATTTGAGCAGTGAAGACCTGATCCGCCGTGCACTCAAGGGAATGGTCTAGTGATCGAAGCAGATCGTCTGATTACCGCTACCGGTCGTGACCGCGAGGAGCAGTTCGACCGCGCCATCCGCCCGCTGAGCCTGGCCGATTACATCGGGCAGCCAGTCGTGCGCGAGCAGATGGATCTCTTCATTCGTGCCGCCCGGGCGCGCAAGGAAGCGCTGGATCACACGCTGATTTTCGGTCCGCCAGGGCTCGGCAAGACCACGCTGGCCAATATCATCGCGCAGGAAATGGGCGTATCGATCAAGAGCACGTCCGGTCCGGTGCTTGAGCGTCCGGGTGATCTCGCCGCATTGTTGACTAACCTGGAAGAAGGTGACGTCCTCTTTGTAGACGAGATTCACCGGCTGTCGCCCATCGTCGAAGAAGTGCTGTATCCGGCAATGGAGGACTTCCAGCTCGACATCATGATTGGCGAGGGGCCCGCTGCGCGTTCGATCAAGCTCGACCTGCCGCCGTTTACATTGGTCGGCGCCACCACGCGGGCCGGTATGCTGACCAATCCGCTGCGTGATCGCTTCGGGATCGTGCAACGTCTCGAGTTCTATTCCACCGCCGACCTGGCGACCATCGTCGCCCGGTCGGCGGGCATCCTTGGTCTGCCCATAGAAGCCGACGGTGCTGTCGAGATCGCGCGACGTGCACGGGGGACGCCGCGTATCGCCAATCGTCTGTTGCGCCGGGTGCGCGACTTCGCCGAGGTGCGCGGCAATGGCGAGATCTCGCGTGGCACCGCCGACATGGCGCTGAACATGCTCGATGTCGACGAGCGCGGCCTGGATCATCAGGATCGCCGCCTGCTGCTGACGCTCATCGAAAAGTTCGACGGTGGGCCGGTAGGTATCGACAGCCTCGCCGCTGCGATCAGCGAGGAGCGGCATACCATCGAAGATGTGCTCGAGCCTTATCTCATTCAGCAGGGCTACATCATGCGCACTCCGCGCGGACGTGTCGTCACCCGCCACGCCTATCTGCACTTCGGTTTGAACCTGCCGAAACGCATGGCTGACTCGCCGATCGCAGACCTTTTCAGCGGCGATACCGAGTGAGAAAAAATCTTTGTCACACCCGATTGGCATTTGCAGGGCCTGGCACTAGTATGCGCGCGGAATCACATGCTCAACCGTTCCTCCATCGGTGTCGTGTCTATTACGAGGACACCGACGCGGGCGGTATCGTTTATTACGTCAATTATCTCAAGTTCATGGAGCGGGCCCGTACCGAGCGGTTGCGCAGCCTGGGTTTCGCCCAGTCGCAGCTGGTGGGTGAAGACCTGCTTTTCGTCGTGCATTCCAGCGAGGCGCGATACCACGCGCCCGCCAGGTTGGACGATGAGTTGCTGGTGTCGGCTGAAGTGATAGAGATGAAGCGCGCAAGCCTGCGGTTCAAGCAGCAGGTACGGCGAGCGAAGGATGATCTGCTGCTCTGCGAAGGGCAGTTCGTGGTGGCCTGCGTGCGCACCGAGAGTTTGAAACCCCGTTCCATTCCCGAAGGGCTGCGAGCAGCTTTCGCCGGGTCGGGCCTACCCCCAGCAGGAGAGTAAGCGTGGAAGCCAACGTCGATCATATGTCCATGTGGAGCCTGATCAGCAACGCCAGCTTTGTGGTTCAGTTGGTGATGTTGATCCTGGTAGGCGCCTCGGTGATGTCATGGATCCTGATTTTCCAGCGCGGCAGCATGCTTCGTGCCGCCAAGCGGTCCCTGGATGCATTCGAGGAACGCTTCTGGTCGGGAATCGATCTGTCCAAGCTCTATCGGCAAGCCGGCAGCAATCCTGATCCCGACTCTGGCGTCGAGCAGATCTTTCGTGCCGGCTTCAAGGAATTCTCCCGTCTGCGCCAACAGCCGGGAGTGGACCCGGACGCGGTGATGGATGGCGTCAACCGTGCCATGCGAGTGGCTATTTCGCGAGAAGAAGAGAAGCTCGATCAGAGCCTGCCGTTTCTCGCGACAGTTGGTTCAACCAGCCCTTATATCGGCCTGTTCGGTACCGTTTGGGGAATCATGAACTCGTTTCGCGGACTGGCGCAGGTCCAGCAGGCGACCCTGGCGACCGTGGCGCCCGGCATCGCCGAAGCGCTGATCGCTACTGCCATCGGCCTGTTCGCCGCGATCCCGGCAGTCATCGCTTACAACCGCTTCTCGGCGCGTGGTGAGATGCTCATCGGCCGCTATTACACCTTTGCCGACGAGTTCCAGGCGATTCTGCATCGTAAAGTTCACACCACTGAAGATTGAGGCCGCAGGCCATGGCTAGAATTCGCAACAGACGCAAACCTGTCGCCGAAATGAACGTGGTTCCGTACATCGACGTGATGCTGGTGCTGCTGGTCATTTTCATGGTGACCGCGCCGATGCTCAATCAGGGCGTCAAGGTCGATCTGCCGAAAGTCAGCAGCGAGGTCCTGCCTCAGGACAACGATGCGCGCGTCTTGACCATCTCGATCAAGGCCGACAAAAGCTATTACTGGAACATGGGCACCGAGGTCGACACGGAAACCGTTCAGGACAAGGCGCTGACCCTCGGCGAGATGACCAAGGCGGTGACCGCGATCATGAACCAGAACCGCAGCCAGGGTAAGCAGGTGCAGGTATTCGTGCGCGGCGACAAGGCGGTGGACTATGGTTCGGTGATGGCTGCCATGGGTGGGCTGCAGGAAGCAGGCGTAGGCAATGTCGGCCTGATAACCGAGGCGCCGTGATGCCACATCCGGAACGTTCGCGCTCGGAAAGTCTTTACTGGCCCACCATTCTGGCGGTTGGGCTGCACGTCATCATTTTCGGAATGCTCTTCGTCAGCTTCGCCATGACGCCTGAGCTGCCGCCTTCCAAACCGATCGTTCAGGCGACCTTGTACCAGCTCAAGTCGCAAAGCCAGGCCAAGACGCAGACCAACCAGAAGATTGCCGGCGAGGCGCAGAAGACGGCTGCCAAACAGTACGAAACCGAGCAGATGGAGCAGCGCAAGGTCGAGCAGCAAAAACAGGCTGCCGCTAAAGCTGCGGAACAAAAAAAGGCTGATGAGGCTCGAAAGGCCGAGGCAGCGAAGGCTGAGGCTGCCAAGAAGGCCGCCGAGGTGAAGAAGGCCGAAGAGGCTAAACAGGCCGAACAGAAAAAACAGGCCGATATCGCCAAAAAGAAAGCTGCTGACGAAGCGGCGAAGAAAAAAGCGGCCGAAGAGGCGGAGAAGAAAAAGGCTGCCGAGGAAGCGAAGAAAAAAGCGGCCGCCGAGCAAGCCAAGAAAAAAGCGGCTGAGGAAGCCAAGAAAAAAGCGGCTGAGGAAGCCAAGAAGAAGGCGGCTGCCGAAGCTGCGAAGAAAAAGTCCGCCGAGGAGGCGAAGAAGAAGGCTGCGGCCGAGGCCGCGCGTAAGGCTGCCGAGGACAAGAAGGCTCAAGCGCTTGCCGAGCTGTTGTCCGATAGCACCGAGCGGCAGCAGGCGATGGCCGATACCCAGGGTGATCAGGTGGCCGGCAATTTCGATGATCTGATTCGCCTGCGTGCCGCGGAAGGTTGGAGTCGACCGCCCTCGGCGCGCAACAACATGTCGGTTACGCTGCAGGTCAACATGTTGCCGGATGGCACTATCACCTCCGTCACTGTTTCACGTTCAAGCGGCGATGCGCCATTCGACAATTCGGCGGTTGCAGCAGTTAAGAATATCGGTCGGCTGACCGAGATGCAGGGCCTCTCTGCTCAGGATTTTCAGCCGTACCGCTCGTTCAAGATGACATTTACGCCTGAGGATCTAGCGTTGTGATCAATTACCTTCGAGGTTTCACTGTCCTTCTCCTGTTCGTGCTGGGCACTGCAATGGCCCAGGAGAAGAACATCGTCGTTACCAGCGGTGCCGATCGTGCGATTCCTATCGCCGTGGTGCCGTTCGGTTGGCAGGGCGGAACGGTGCTGCCGGACGACATGGCCGAGATCATCGGCAACGACATGCGTAACACCGGTATCTTTCAACCCATACCGAAGCAGAACATGATCAGCATGCCCAGCCGCGGCAGCGAAATCATTTTCCGCGACTGGAAGGCGCTGGGTGCGCAGTACGTCATGGTCGGTGACATCACGCCGTCCGCCGGCAAGCTGCAGATCCGCTACGAAGTGTTCAACGTCGCCACCGAGCAACAGGTCATGACCGGTACCGTGGGCGGCGGCCAGGACCAGTTGCGAGACATGGCGCATTTCGCCGCCGACCAGGCGTTCGAGAAGCTGACCGGCATCAAGGGGGCGTTCTCTACCCGACTGCTTTACGTCACGGTCGAGCGTCTTGGCGGGGCGAATACGCGCTACACCTTGCAGCGCTCGGACTATGACGGTGCGCGTGCGGTCACCCTGTTGCAGTCGCGCGAACCCATTCTTTCGCCGCGTTATTCGCCGGACGGACGTCGCATCGCCTATGTCTCGTTCGAGCAGAAGCGCCCGCGTATCTTCATGCAGCACATCGATACCGGCCGTCGCGAGCAGATCACCAATTTCGAAGGGCTCAACGGCGCGCCAGCGTTCTCGCCGGACGGCAATCGCCTGGCGTTCGTGTTGTCGAAGGATGGCAACCCGGAGATCTATGTCATGGACCTGGGGTCGCGGCAGCTGCAGCGGCTTACCAATCACTATGCGATCGATACGGAGCCTTTCTGGGGCGCCGACGGTCAAACCATTTACTTCACGTCCGATCGCGCTGGCAAGCCGCAGATCTACAAGCAACGTCTGGGCAGCAACAATGCCGAGCGGGTGACTTTCGTTGGTAATTACAATGCCAACCCAAAGCTCTCCGCGGACGAGAAGACCTTGGTAATGATTCATCGTCAGGACGGCTACACCAACTTCAAGGTGGCGGCACAGGACCTGCAGCGCGGCAATTTGCGGTTGCTCTCTGAAACCAGTTTAGATGAGTCGCCCACTGTTGCGCCTAATGGCACCATGCTAATCTACGCGACCCGCCAGCAGGGCCGGGGAGTCTTGATGCTCGTATCCATCAATGGTCGAGTTAGGCTCCCGCTTCCTACTGCTCAAGGCGAAGTCCGTGAGCCATCGTGGTCCCCTTACCTGAACTGATGCGGTACAACGCTTTACTAACCAAAAACACACCTGGGGTTGTTACACATGGAAATGCTGAAATTCGGTAAGTTCGCTGCGCTGGCGCTGGCTATGGCCGTCGCTGTTGGTTGTTCGTCCAAAGGCGGCGATGATTCGGGCGAAGGTTCGTCCGCCATCGATCCGAACGCTGGTTACGGTGCTGACAGCGGTGCTGTCGACGGCAGCATGAGCGGCGAAGAAGCTGCCCTGCGCGCCATCACCACCTTCTACTTCGAGTACGACAGCTCCGACCTGAAACCGGAAGCCATGCGCGCTCTGGACGTTCACGCCAAGGACCTGAAGTCCGCCGGCAATCGTGTCGTTCTGGAAGGTCACACCGACGAGCGCGGTACCCGCGAATACAACATGGCTCTTGGCGAGCGTCGTGCCAAAGCCGTTCAGCGCTACCTGGTTCTGCAGGGCGTTTCCCCTGCTCAGCTGGAACTGGTTTCCTACGGCGAAGAGCGTCCGGTTGCCATGGGTAACGACGAGCAGTCCTGGGCCCAGAACCGCCGCGTTGAGCTGCGTAAGTAATAAGCCATGCTCAAGCACCGTTACGCTCTGACGCTTATTGCGCTTGGCCTGCCGCTTTTTGCGGCGGCCCAGGTCCCGGTAGTGGATTACGACTCGCAAGCCCAAGGTGGCGCGCCTGAGACGAATTACCCTTCCGGTGCGGAAACTGGCGGTGCCTATGTCGGAGGCGGAGCATCGGCTCCGTCTTCGGCGCAGGGTATGCTCTTCGTTCAGTTGCAGCAGATGCAGGAAGAAATCGCTCAACTGCGCGGCATGCTCGAAGTGCAACAGAACGAGATCCAGCGTCTGAAACAGGAAGGGCTGGAGCGTTACCAGGATTTGGACAGTCGCTTATCCGCTGCCTCTTCGGGCAGATCGGTTAGCCAGGATTCTTCGGCCACGGGTGCAATCGACGCCAGTGGTCCCGTACAGGCGCCTGTGGGTGCGCCAGCGCAAGGCGCGGCGAATAGTCAGTCAGCCGATCCTGAAAAGGAGAAGCTCTATTACGACGCTGCGTTTGATCTGATCAAGGCGAAGGATTTCGATAAGGCCAGCCAGGCTTTTTCCGCCTTCTTGCGTAAATATCCCAATAGCCCCTATGCGGGCAATGCGCAGTATTGGCTGGGTGAGGTGAATCTCGCCAAGGGCGATCTGCAAGGCGCGGGACAAGCATTCGCGCGTGTTTCTCAGGCGTATCCGCAACACAACAAGGTGCCGGATTCGCTTTACAAGCTGGCGGATGTCGAGATTCGCCTGGGCAATCGGGACAAGGCCAACGGCATTCTCCGCCAGGTCATTGCGGACTACCCGAACAGTTCTGCCGCCCAGCTGGCCCAGCGTCAACTCAGTCGATAGGCCGATAAGCCGGCGCAGACCAACAAAACCCGCCCTAACGGCGGGTTTTTCGTTAGACTCTCAGCCCCTTTTACGCAACGGAGGCGGATGGCCTGTTTAGCCGTCACGCCCGTGGCCTTTATGCAAGAAACCCTGCGAATCACCGAGATTTTCTTCTCGTTGCAGGGGGAGACGCGAACCAGTGGCTTGCCCACGGTGTTCGTCCGCCTGACCGGCTGCCCCCTGCGTTGTCAATATTGCGACACAGCCTACGCTTTCAGCGGCGGCGAGAGCATGTCGCTCGACCGGATACTGGAACGGGTCGCCTCCTACAAGCCTCGCTATGTATGTGTCACTGGCGGAGAGCCATTGGCGCAGCCGAACTGCGTTGCGCTATTGCGTCAACTCTGTGATCGCGGTTACGACGTCTCGCTGGAAACCAGCGGTGCGCTTGATATTTCCGAAACCGATCGGCGGGTGAGTCGGGTCGTCGATCTCAAGACGCCAGGCTCTGCCGAGGTGGGTCGCAATCGATATGAAAACATCGCTCAGCTGACCCTCAACGATCAGGTGAAATTCGTCATTTGCTCGCGCGAAGACTACGACTGGTCCGTATCCAAACTCATCGAATATCGGCTGGATGAGCGCGTCGGTGAGGTGTTGTTTTCCCCCAGTCACGGTCAGGTCGACGCGCGCGCACTGGCCGAGTGGATCGTCGCGGACAATCTTCCGGTGCGGTTGCAGCTTCAGTTGCACAAGCTGCTGTGGAACGACGCGCCCGGCCACTGAGTTTCATCGAGTCATCTCGTAGAAGCCCGGATTTTCGACAGGTAACGACAATGACAAACAGCAAAGCGGTGATTCTTCTCTCTGGCGGGCTCGACTCCGCAACCGTGGTCGCGATCGCCAAGGCACAAGGCTATGCCTGCTACACCATGAGCTTCGATTACGGCCAGCGTCATCGCGCGGAATTGCAGGCGGCTGAGCGCGTTGCTGCGCAGTTGGAGGCAGTCGAGCACAAGGTGATCGGGATCAATCTGAATGGCATTGGCGGCTCGGCGCTGACCGACCAGAGCATCGCCGTGCCGGAAGCCCAGGAAGAGGGCATTCCGGTGACTTATGTGCCGGCGCGCAACAGCCTTTTCCTCTCGTTGGCACTAGGCTGGGCCGAGGTGCTCGGGGCGCGGGATATCTTCATCGGCGTCAATGCGATCGACTATTCCGGTTACCCAGATTGCCGACCGGCATTCGTCGAGGCTTTCGAGCGGATGGCCAATCTGGCTACGAAAGCTGGTGTGGAAGGGCAGGGCTTCACTATTCGTGCGCCGCTGCAGAACCTGAGCAAGGCGCAGATCATCCAGACCGGTATTCGTTTGGGTGTCGATTACGCCATGACCGTCTCTTGTTATCAGGCCGATCATGACGGTCGCGCCTGCGGCAAGTGCGATAGCTGTCGTCTGCGTGCTGCAGGCTTTGCAGAGGCCGGCATCGTAGACCCTACGCGCTACAGTTAACTTTTTTCACCATAAACGTTGATTTAACTAATCAAATCAGTATCATGCGCACCGCAACGGGTCGTTAGCTCAGTTGGTAGAGCAGTTGGCTTTTAACCAATTGGTCGTAGGTTCGAATCCTACACGACCCACCAAATTCTCCCGTTAGGGAGCGAAAAAGCCGGAATTCGATGAATTCCGGCTTTTTTTATGCCTGCAAAAAATGAGATGCGAAATCGCCTATATCGGATAGCTATAACCGCCGTTTTTCACTACGACCTTGGTCTGGGAACGAGGCGAGATCAAACGTAATAGACTGCGACCTCCCGATTGTCCGTTGGTTTGAGGCTCAAATGTATTCCGATCGCATCCGCTTGTCCTCCCTGCAGAGCAAGGTCATGAGCGCCCATGAGGCGGCTACTCTTATTCACGACGGCATGACCGTCGGCATGAGCGGCTTTACCCGTGCGGGTGAGGCGAAAGCGGTGCCTTTGGCCCTGATCGATCGTGCGAAAGACGAGAAGCTGAAAATCAGCCTGATTACCGGTGCCAGCCTCGGTAACGATCTCGACGGAAAGATGGCGGCAGCGGGTCTGCTGGCACGTCGCGGGCCGTTTCAGGCGGACGCCACGCTGCGCAAGGCAATTAACCAGGGCGAGGTCATGTTCATCGACCAGCACCTGTCGCACACCGTCGAGCAGATGCGTAACAACCAGATCAAGCGCCCGGACGTGACCATTGTCGAGGCGGTGAGCATTACCGAGCAGGGCCATATCGTTCCGACGACATCGGTGGGCAACTCTGCCAACCTGGCGGTATTCGCCGACAAGATCATTGTCGAGCTGAATCTGGCCCACAACCTCAACCTCGAAGGCCTGCACGACATCTACTTCCCCGGCGAGCGCCCGAATCGCGGACCCATCCCGCTGACCAAGGTAGACGATCGTATCGGCACGCCGGCCATCCCGGTCGACCCGGCCAAGATCGCGGCGATCGTCATCACCGAACAGCCGGACTCCTATTCCACCGTCACGCCGCCGGACGAAGAAACCCAGGCCATCGCCAATCACCTGGTCGAGTTCTTCAAGAAAGAGGTGGCCGAAGGTCGCCTGCCGAAGAACCTCGGCCCAATGCAGGTCGGTATCGGCAATATTGCCAACGCCGTGGTGTGCGGGCTGATCGATTCGCCGTTCGAAGACTTGGTGATGTATTCCGAAGTGCTGCAGGACTGCACCTTTGAACTGATCGACGCCGGCAAGATGAAGTTCGCCTCTGGCTGTTCCATCACGCTGTCCGAGCGTTGCAACGACCGCGTGTTCGGAAACCTGGAGAAGTACAAGGACAAGCTGGTGCTGCGTCCTCAGGAAATCTCCAACCATCCGGAGCTGGTACGACGCCTCGGTATCGTTGGTATCAATACCGCGCTGGAGTTCGATATCTACGGCAACGTCAACTCGACGCACGTCGGTGGCACCAAGATGATGAATGGCATCGGTGGTTCGGGCGACTTCGCGCGTAACGCCAACATGGCCATCTTCGTGACCAAATCGATTGCCAAGGGCGGCAACATTTCGAGCGTCGTGCCGATGGTTGCACACGTCGATCATACCGAGCACGACGTGGAAATCCTGGTCACGGAGCAAGGCCTGGCCGATCTGCGTGGGTTGGCTCCACGTGAGCGGGCAAGGGTGATCATCGATAACTGCGTGCATCCGTCCTACCGCGAAGCATTGAATCAGTACTTCGAGGGCGCCTGTGACCGTGGTGGTCAAACACCGCACATGCTGCGTGAAGCCATGCAATGGCATATCAACCTGGAAGAACGTGGCCACATGCTCAAATCTGAGCGGTGATATGAACAGAACCGCCGGCTGATGCCGGCGGTTTACATTTGGGCGGCGCTAAACGGTGTTGCCTGGTTGCCCCTCGCTTTCCCTTTTGCAGCGGCTTCGGCTAGTATTCTTGCCCCCTTGAGCGGGCAGGAAGGCGGAATCTGCATATCGTACTGCCTCTCCCTTTCGCCTCGTTCGAGCCGATCCGGTTGACCGGCTGTTGCCCGGCGCTTCATGCAATAACGTGCTTTGCAGGACCGCGAACATGACGCAGATCCCCGAACGTATTTTGGTGCAGGCCCACCTGGCGGCCAAGCAGCCCAAGCCGTTGACGCCCGAGCAGGAGGCGCAGCTGCGCCGCGATATTGCCGTTGAGCTGAAACGGCAGAATGCGGTTCTGGTGGCGCACTACTACACCGATCCGGTGATCCAGGCACTTGCTGAAGAAACCGGTGGCTGCGTTTCCGATTCGCTGGAGATGGCGCGGTTCGGCAACGAGCACGAGGCGCAGACGGTCGTGGTCGCCGGCGTCAAGTTCATGGGTGAAACGGCGAAGATCCTCAATCCGGAGAAGCGTGTGCTGATGCCTACGCTGGATGCCACGTGCTCGCTGGATCTCGGTTGCCCGGTCGAGGAATTCTCGGCCTTTTGCGACCAGCATCCGGAACGCACCGTGGTCGTCTACGCCAACACCTCCGCGGCGGTAAAAGCGAGGGCGGACTGGGTGGTGACCTCGAGCTGTGCGCTGGAGATCGTCGAAAGCCTGATGGATAACGGCGAGAAGATTATCTGGGCGCCCGACAAGCATCTCGGTAGCTATGTGCAGCGTGAGACCGGCGCCGACATGCTGCTGTGGGATGGCGCCTGCATCGTCCACGAAGAGTTCAAGGCGAAGCAGTTGGAAGATATGAAGGTGCTCTATCCGGATGCGGCCATTCTGGTCCATCCCGAGTCGCCTGAGTCGGTCATTGCCCTGGCGGACGCCGTGGGCTCCACCAGTCAATTGATCAAGGCGGCGCAGACGCTGCCCCATCCCACCTTCATCGTTGCCACCGACCGCGGCATCTTCTACAAGATGCAGCAGCTTTGCCCGGACAAGCAGTTCGTCGAGGCCCCGACCGCGGGCAATGGCGCGGCCTGCCGCAGCTGCGCTCACTGCCCGTGGATGGCGATGAACACGCTGGAGCGCACGCTGGATTGCTTGCGTCTCGGCCGTAACGAGATATTCGTCGATCCGGCGCTGGTGCCGCGCGCGATCAAACCGTTGAAGCGGATGCTGGACTTCACGCAGGCCGCGCGCATCCGTCAGGCCGGCAACGCCTGACGTTCGCTTCAAGGATGCGCGACGTGCGACCGGCACGTTGCGCATCAGCTCAGTGGAGCATTTCTTCGACCATGCGCTTCTCTTCGATCAGCGCTTTTTGCCGCGTGTCTATGCGCGCCGCTGTCTGGAAGTTGTTCGAGCGACGCTTGGCGAAGTCGAGTTGCTCGATTGCCTGGTCATAATCACCCACCAGGGCGAAGTACTCGGCTCGGGCCTGATGCAGGCCAATGATGTTGCCGGTGAGCCCGCGAATTTCCGAAACCTGGTACCAGATGTCCGGATCCTTGCGGCGTACATCGACCAGGGCATCGAGCGCTTGCTCGGCCTCCTGCAGCTTGTTTTCCTTGATCAGCAGGTCGATATCCGCCTGGCGCACCGGATAACTGCCTGGATAGAGCTTTAGCAGCGTCTGGGTACGCGCCCGGGCTGCGCCAAGACGGTTGGCGGTGATATCCAGTTCGATCTGCGCGAGGTTGTAGGTCGCGTCGTCCGGCTCTTTGCTCAGCAGCGGTTGCAGGTTGCCGGCTGCTTCATCGAGCTGGCCGCTCTTGATTTGCGCCAGGGCCAAGCCATAGCGCGCGGCGTCCAGATTCGGGTCCTCGCTGAGCATGGCCCGGAAGCGCTTGGCGCTGACGCCGGGTGTGCTTTCGAACTTCAGATCGACCCGCGCGCGCATCAGCTGATAGCGCAAACTGTCCTCGACGCCGCCGGCAGGATATTGCTCGGCACGGTTCTTCGTATCGGCGATACGCGACTCGGTCACCGGGTGAGTCAGCAGGAACTCGGGCGGCTTCTGATCATAGCGATACTGGCGCATCAGGCGACCGAACATCTCAGGCATGGCGCGTGGATCGTAGCCGGCTCGCTCGAGATTGACGATGCCGATGCGATCGGCCTCTTGCTCGTTCTGCCGGGAGAAGCGGCGTTGCGCCTGGATCGCCGCAGCCTGGGTGGAGACGATCGCCGCGATACCGGCATCGCCGGCTCCGGCCGCGGCCGCGACGACGCCGGCAAGCATGGCCGCCATCAGCGGCAGCTGCATGCGCTTCTGTTCTTCCAGTCCCCGGGCAAAGTGGCGTTGGGACAAGTGCGCAAGTTCATGGGCCAGAACCGAGGCGTATTCGGCCTCAGTCTGGGCATGAAGGAACAGCCCGCCGTTGACGCCGATGATGCCGCCCGGAGCGGCGAACGCGTTCAGCTGCGGGCTATCGAGGAGCACGAATTCCAGGCGGCGATCCTGCAACTGGCTGCTTTCGGCCAGCTTGTAGACGCTGCGTTCGACGAAGTCCTTGAGCTGGGGATCTGACAGCTGCGGAACCTGGGCACGGAGCAGGCTGAGCCAGGCGCGGCCGAGCTGGTGCTCTTGCTCCGGTGACACGATGCCCGAGCTGGAGTCGCCGAGTGAGGGAAGGTCGTTGGCCATGACCGGCTGCCCGATCAGGCATGCCAGCGTCAGCAGAGTAGGGCGCAGCAGTTTCATCCAGACTGGCTCATTGAAGCGGGAGCGTTACTGTAGCCTTGTGCCTGGGTAACTGGCCAGCGGTGGGCGCAGGTCGGTATCCTGCGCTTCTTTCTAGGAGATGACTCATGACTCAACAGCCAGTGCACGACACCGCCTGCGATGCCGAGCTCGATGCCGTCGGGCTGGCATGTCCGATGCCTCTGCTGAAGGCCAAGCTCGAACTCAACCGGCTCGCCAGAGGGCAGGTGCTGATGGTCACGGCGACCGATCCGGGGTCGCAGCGCGATTTCCGCAGCTTCGCCAAGTTGGCCGGCCACACGTTGTTGCGTGAAGAGGCGGACGAAGGCCTTTATCGTTACTGGTTGCGAAAGGCCTGAGGCCGCTAAGGAAGCGCACATGCTGAATGTTCTGCGCGGTTGGATACATCGCTATTTCTCTGACGAAGAGGCGGTGGTTCTGGCTGTATTGTTGGTCACCGCATTCGCTGTGGTGTTGACCCTGGGCGACATGCTCGCCCCGGTGCTCGCTGGCCTGGTGCTGGCGTTTCTGATGCAGGGGTTGGTCGGCGCCCTCGAGCGCGTCCGAATTCCTCACCTGGTGGCGGTCTGGCTGGTGTTTCTGATGTTCGTCGGAGCGCTGTCGGTGTGCATCCTGTTTCTCGTGCCGCTGCTCTGGCAGCAAGTGCTGACGCTGTTCAACGAGCTGCCGCGGATGCTGGTCGAATGGCAGTCGCTGTTGCTGCTCTTGCCCGAGCGCTATCCGCAGTTGCTGACCGAAGAGCAAGTGCTGCGCGGTATCGATTTCATGCGCGGGGAGGTGGGGCGCTATGGTCAGTTGGTGCTGACATCATCGCTGTCCAGCCTGCCGCTGCTGCTGAGCCTGATGATCTACCTGATCCTGGTGCCGATTCTGGTGTTCTTCTTTCTCAAGGATCGCCAGCAGATCAGCGACTGGCTGAGCGGCTATCTGCCGCGCGAGCGAGCGCTGATTACCCAGGTTTCGCAGGAAATGAACGTGCAGATTGCCAACTACATTCGAGGCAAGGCGATCGAAATCCTGATCTGCGGGGTGGTGTCCTATGCGGTGTTCGCCGCGCTGGAGCTGAACTACGCCGCCTTGTTGGCGCTGCTGGTGGGCGTTTCCGTGGTGGTGCCCTATATCGGTGCCACGGTGGTGACCATTCCCATCGCCCTGATCGGATTGTTCCAGTGGGGCTTGGGTGACCAGTTCATCTATCTGATGGTGGCCTACGCCATCGTTCAGGCGTTGGACGGTAACGTGCTGGTGCCCTTGCTGTTTTCCGAAGCGGTCAATCTGCACCCGGTAGCCATCATCTGCTCGGTTCTGCTGTTTGGCGGGCTTTGGGGCTTTTGGGGGGTGTTCTTTGCGATTCCCCTGGCCACCTTGTTCAAGGCGGTGCTGTATGCCTGGCCCCGCAGGGCACCTACCGTCCCGGTGGTGGAGCACGTCTAGAAAGAGAAAGGCCAGCATCCGCTGGCCTTTCGTTTATTGGCTGTGCAGTGCCTGGGCGGCCTGCAAAACGGCCTCGACATGGCCGGGAACCTTCACCCCTCGCCATTGCTGGCGAAGCACGCCGTCGCGGTCGATCAGGAAGGTGCTGCGGTCCACACCCAGGTATTCCTTGCCATACAGCTTTTTCAGCTTGATCACGTCGAACAGCTTGCAGAGCTGCTCGTCCTTGTCGCAGATGAGCTCGAAGGGAAACGTCTGCTTGGCCTTGAAGTTCTCGTGTGTTTTCAGGCTATCGCGAGACACGCCGAAGACCAGCGTGTTGGCCTCGCTGAAGGCATCGTGCAGATCGCGAAAACCCTGGCCCTCGGTAGTGCAGCCCGGCGTATTGTCCTTCGGGTAGAAGTACAGCACGACCTGCTTGCCTTTCAGCGTATCGAGGCTGACCTGGGTATCGCTGGTGGCCTGGGCCTGAAATGGCGGAACGGGGTGGTCGATCTGCACGGGCATAGGGACATCCTTCATTACGGGTTTTGTGGGCGCCAGGGTTCTATGAGGGCGTCCAGGTTCAGGGCGTCGGCAAAATCGAGGAACTGATCGCGCAACCAACTGATCTGCGTGCCGGCCGGCAGCGTCACAGTGAGGGTCGCATTGAGCATGGTGCCGCCGGTCTGCGGTGCCTGGTAGGTGTCGCAGGTAAGGCTTTCGAGCTCGACGCGATGATCGAGGAAGAACTGGCACAACTCGTTGAGAATGTCCGGGCGATACACCGAGCTGACATAGGCCACGTAGGGTAGTGCCTGCGGCCGAGTCTCCAGCGCTTCGCTGCGCACCACGTTGGTGGTGAACTCGTGCTTCTTTGCCAGGCCGGGGAGCGCTGTCTCCATGCGAGCGAGGGCGTCCCAGGTTCCGGTGATCTCCAGGACCAGCGCGCAGTATTCGCCATGTCGGGTCAGGCGGGTACTGACCACGGCGCAGCGATTCTCGTTGCTGGCTCGGCAAAGCACGTTGGTGAGCGCCATCGGGCTGCGGCCCATGGCGCTGATGACGAGAAACTGTTCTCGGGGTACTGGGGGGGTGGACATGCAGGTTCCTGGCGGTGATGAATCGGGTCGGCCAGCCAGGCCGAAAACGGCTAAGGGTAGCGAAAAGCATCGCCCGAGGGAATGCGCGACCGGATATCACCGTGCGAAGCGCGCCGTCGCCGCGCAGTCGTTCCGACGTCAGGTTGTATCCAGCCCACTCGCAAAGCGCACGGGAGCCTTGTACCATTACGCCTCTCTTTTTCCGGCAGGAGTGGTTGCATGATTGCGGGCAGTATGGTGGCGTTGGTCACTCCCATGGACGCGCAGGGCGGTCTTGACTGGGATAGCCTGAGCAAACTCGTGGACTTCCATCTCCAGGAAGGTACCAATGCAATCGTTGCGGTCGGCACCACTGGCGAATCGGCGACCCTCGAGGTTCCCGAGCACATCGAAGTGATCCGCCGGGTGGTCGATCAGGTCAACGGTCGTATCCCGGTCATTGCCGGCACCGGTGCGAACTCGACGCGGGAAGCGGTCGAACTGACCGAAAACGCCAAGTCGGCCGGTGCCGACGCGTGCCTGCTGGTCACCCCTTATTACAACAAGCCGACCCAGGAAGGCCTGTACCTGCACTTCCGCCACATTGCCGAAGCCGTAGCGATTCCGCAGATCCTCTACAACGTACCGGGCCGCACCGCCTGTGACATGCTGCCGGAGACCATCGAGCGGCTGTCCACGGTGCCGAACATCATCGGCGTCAAGGAAGCGACCGGCGACCTCAAGCGCGGCCGGGAAGTGCTCGATCGTGTCAGCAAGGATTTCCTCGTCTATTCGGGCGACGACGCCACCGCCGTGGAGCTGATGCTGATGGGCGGTAAGGGCAACATTTCGGTCACCGCCAACGTCGCCCCGCGGGCAATGAGTGAGCTCTGCGCGGCTGCCATTGCCGGTGATGCGGAAAAAGCCCGAGCCATCAATGCATTGCTGATGCCGCTGCACCAGACCCTGTTCCTGGAAGCCAATCCGATCCCGGTGAAGTGGGCGCTACACGAGATGGGGCTGATGCAAGACGGCATCCGTCTGCCCCTGACCTGGCTAAGCCAGCGTTGCCAGGAGCCGCTCCGCGCCGCAATGCGCCAGTCCGGTGTGCTGGCCTGAGCGAGCTCCGCTTACCGATTTGACAATGAAGGAACATGCATGAAGCGACTGGCCGGCCTCTCGACCCTAGCCCTGATCATCTCTGGAACCAGCGGTTGTGGCTGGATTTGGGGCGAAGACGGATATTTCCGCGACCGTGGTAGCGACTATCTTCAGGCACGCCAGGTCCCGCCGATGCAAGCGCCGGCCGACGTCAGGTTGCGACCGATCGAACCGCTGCTGCCTATTCCTCAACAGGTAGCCGACACCCGTGCGAGCGGTGAATACGAGGTGCCGCGTCCGCAGCGCTTGGTCGTCGCCGAAGAGAGCAGCGATTTCAGCCTGCAGACATCTGAAGATGCCCGCTGGCTCGTGGCCATGCGTGCTCCTTCCCAGGTCTGGACCGCGACGCGCCAGTTCTTCACCGACAACGGCTTCCAGATCGCCGAAGAGCGCTCACAAACGGGGGAGTTCGTCACCGCCTGGCAGACGCGCGACCAATTGGCTCCGGCATTGGTGCGCAACCTTGGGCTGGGCACAGGCGAAACCCGTGTTCGTGTTCGCATCGAACCCGGGGTGCAGCGTGACACCAGCGAAATCTACGTACTGAGCGTTCAGCGTCCTGCGGGCAGCAGTGCCGATGTCGCCTGGCCCGACGAGCCGGCTAACGCCGAACTTGATCGCGTCTTGCTCGACGAATTGCAGGCGGGCCTGAACAGCAGTGCGGCCCAAGGCAGCTCGACCTCGCTGCTCGCCGAGCGTGACTTTGATGCGCCCAGCCGTGTGACGCTCAGCGAAGCCGGCAGCGGTTCGCCCGTGTTGCAGCTCGATACCGACTTCAACCGCGCCTGGTCGAGCGTTGGCCGAGCCCTGGCTGCCAGCGACATTCTTGTCGAAGACCTCGATCGCACCCTGGGTGTTTACTACATCAACCTGTCGGAAGGGGCGGCGAAGCCGGACGAGAAGCCAGGCTTCTTCTCCAGGCTGTTCGGCTCGACTCCGGATCGCGAGGAAATCGAGGCTCGCGCCGAGCGCTATCAAGTCCGCGTCACCGATGTCGGCGCCAATGTACAGGTAGCCCTCGACAAGGATCTGGATACCGTTGCACCCGCCGACGTAGCGCGGCGCGTGCTGACTATGCTCAAAGACAACCTGGACTGATCCTTCGCATCGATCCGCCCCAACCCATCCAGGCGAAACCTACAGGTTTCGCCTGTTTCGTTTGATGACAGATCCGATCGCCACGTGCGCAACGCGGCGATGGTTCGGCAAACCGCGAGAAGTGCCATGACCACCCCCAATGCCCTCAGCCTCAAGAAGATCTACTCCGGCAAGGTTCGTGATCTGTACGAAATCGACGACAAGCGCATGCTCATGGTCGCCACCGATCGCCTCTCGGCGTTCGACGTCATCCTCGCCGAGCCGATCCCGGAGAAGGGCAAGATCCTCACCGCCATTTCCAATTTCTGGTTCGACAAACTCGGCCATCTTATTCCCAACCACTTCACCGGCGACAAGGTCGAGGATGTGGTCCCGGCTGGCGAGTTGCCGTTGGTAGAAGGCCGTGCGGTGGTGGCCAAGCGCCTCAAGCCCGTGGCGGTGGAAGCCATCGTACGTGGCTATATCGTCGGCTCCGGGTGGAAGGAATATCAGAAGGCCGGGACCGTCTGCGGTATTCCTCTGCCGGCGGGCTTGAAGGAAGCGGCTAAGCTGCCGCAACCCATTTTCACCCCCTCGACCAAGGCCGCCGTGGGCGACCACGACGAGAACATCACTTTCGAACAATGCGAGTCCATCATCGGTAAGGCGCTGGCCGCTCAGGTGCGTGATACCTCGATAGCGCTGTATACCGCCGCGGTGGAATACGCAGCAACCCGCGGCATCATCATCGCCGACACCAAGTTCGAATTCGGCCTCGACGAAGAAGGCCGCCTGACCCTCATGGACGAAGTGCTGACGCCTGACTCCAGCCGCTTCTGGCCCGCTGACAGCTATCAGGAGGGCACCAACCCACCGAGCTTCGACAAGCAGTTCGTTCGTGACTGGCTTGAATCCACCGGCTGGAACAAGGAGCCGCCCGCGCCACCGGTACCTGCCGATGTCGCACAGAAGACCGCCGACAAATATCGCGAGGCCCTGACGCGCCTGACCGCTTGAGCCAATCCGCTCACTGCAGCCGTAGGCTGACCAAGCAGATTTGCTCAGACCAACGCAACACGCTGAATAACGAGAAAAAAGAGCCCTGTGGGGTTCGACAATCGTTCGCGAACTGCTATGATGCGCGCCGCTGGAGAGATGCCGGAGTGGCCGAACGGGACGGATTCGAAATCCGTTGTACCCTCGCGGGTACCTAGGGTTCAAATCCCTATCTCTCCGCCACTATTAAAAAAGCCCTGTAATGAATGAATTACGGGGCTTTTTGTTTTCTGGTTCTGCTACCCATTCCTTCGTGAGGGTGAGCTGCATCCGGGATAAGAAGTGCCTCGGCGTCTTCATACCTGCTTGCAGGCTTGTTCTCAGCTTTCTGAAAAGGATTTCAGATGCCAAATATCAAATCTGCTTTTGTCATATTCGGCCTGACCGTCAGCGCTACGGCTAACGAGAGCCATTCGGATTTTGTCGCTCCGCCAGTCCAGGCTCCTATCACTGCACACCCCCAACGCATGGTCGGTGATGCACCGCTTCCTGTCGCTCGCCCGTGGCAGCGGCGTCAGACTCGTTACGTTTTCTGACGTGCAAGCAGATCATCGGCTGCTGCATCGAGCGCGAGAGTGGCTAGCTTCGACTGTACGCATAAGCGATACGTCGGCCGTCAACCGGGCAAAAAAGGGGCAGCGCCAGGTGCGCGAGAGTCTTTCTAACGGGAGGGATGGCGCAGCCGTGCGAGGGGCTTTTCGACGATATATCTGGCGTTGACGCTTTTCGAGAAGGCATAGGACAGGTTGACTCCGAAGAAACCGCTATAGCACCGAGACAGATGCGAGGCGTCGGTAAAGCCCGCCTGCTTGATTGCCGAGGCGGTGGGCACACCAGACAGCGTCAACGTGACGAACTCGATCAGCCTGTACCACAGGCGATGCCTGCGCAGTGGCGTTCCGACGTGCAGGCTGAACAGCCGTATCAAACCCGATTCCGACAGGCCGACCTCGCTTGCCAGCGCGCTGACCGAAATATTCAGTGAGGCGGTATCCCTGAGCCGCTCGATTACGTAGGTGATCCGAGGATCGGTGGTTGCCATGCTGGCGTTTGAACTGTCATGGATCAGCGCCTCCATGCGACGCTGGGCCTCGGCGAAATCCGGCGCGTCATGGCGCAGCCGAACGAGATTTTCCGCGAAAAGGTTCTCGCCCACGAGGTTGTAGTAAACCCCTGACATGATCGATGCCATTCGGCGCCTCAACACCTGAAAGTCCGGCTTCGTTGCGTCCAGGTAACAGGCCGATATCACGCCTCCCTGGTTCTCTATGCTGATCCGGGTACCCGCCGGAATGAGAATGCTCTTGGCCCTTGTCCAGTGGTCGTCGCCCGGTACCTGAAATCTCACAGACCCTTCAAGACAAACCAATAATGACGAAGCGGCCGAATGCAAATCCCTGATGCGCAACTGGGTGCGCCCGAGGTAGATATAGCGCCTGCTTGAAACATAGACCAGCGCAGGCCCTCGATCTTGGTTGGAACCCGAATGGCTCATGGTTCGTTACTTATTATTTTTAGTGAAGGGGTGAATTACGTTAAATCACCTTAATATAATTCGATTAACTTAACTGGGAGAAACTGCGACTGAGTATAGTGACCGCTACAGGGCTGTCAAAGTGCGGCACGGTAAGCGGGTGAGACTGTGATCGCTCCAGGCTTATGGATGAGCGAAAAGTTATCAAAACTTATTCATATCCCTGATTGTGACGGTCTTTCGCCTGGCTCGGCGCTGCACGTGTCTTGTGCCGAAGCCCATGAATGCTGGCGCAAAGGCCGGTGGCTTCGACCTAATCACCTATGGAGCGTGCTAACACCCGGTCTGTTTTTACGGAACTTTTTTTGCTGCCGGTAGTTGCGCAGCCCATTGGTCGTAGATAGCTAGGCGGCGGGTTCGGAAGTGAGTGCTTGTACGAATTGAGCGTGTTCGCAGATTGTTGTCTTCTTGCCGCTCTTGTTAGTTTTTGTTCCGGCAGGCTTGCCGTTTGCCTGCGAGCTGGTAAGGGGAACTAGTAAAAAACAATAACAAGAGGCGAACTCAATGAAGATCAAAACATCGATGGTGAGAACTGCGCTGCTGATCACTTCGCTATTGGCAAGCGCCTACGCGTTATCCGCCCCGGGCCCGTCCGCACCTTGCACCGATTGCGCACGCGGGCCTAATCCGACTGTTGCTTCGCTCAAGAGCCGATCCGGGCCGTTTAGCGTCGCCAAATTCTCGGTGTCCGGCTATCTCAAAGGCTTCGGCAACAGCACCGTGCATTACCCCACCAATGCCAGCGGAAGGATGGGCGCCATCGCCGTGATTCCGGGGTATCTGTCGTACGAGAACAGTATCGAATGGTGGGGGCCGCGTCTGGCGTCCCATGGTTTCGTGGTCATGACCATGAATACCAACACCATCTACGACCAGCCCGATAGCCGCGCCACTCAGCTCAGCCGAGCGCTGGACTACCTCATCGAACAGAGCAACAGTCGCTCCAGTCCGATTGCCGGCAAGATCGACAGCGCGCGCCTGGGCGTCATCGGCTGGTCGATGGGCGGAGGTGGCTCGCTCAAGCTCGCGACCGAACGCTCGCTGAATGCGATCATCCCGCAGGCGCCGTACTACGCTGGGCTCAACAGTTTCAGCACCATCAAGACGCCGACGATGATCCTGGCGTGCGGGGCCGATGTAGTGGCGCCGGTGGCGGCGCATGCCTCGCCGTTCTATAACCGGATCCCTAATACAACCCCGAAAGCCTTTCTTGAGATCTACGGCGGCTCGCATTTCTGCGCCAACTCCGGCTACCCCAATGAAGACCTGCTCGGGATGTATGGCATTTCCTGGATGAAGCGCTTCATCGATTTCGATCGGCGCTACGACCCATTCCTCTGCGGCCCGAACCACGAAGCGAACCTCGCGATTTCCGAATACCGCGAAAACTGCGACTACTGACCCGGCGCGTTTGGACAGATGGATGGTCCAGCTCGCCTCTGACTTGGGGCGAGCGCTTTGCGTCGGATGCCGAGCGGCCAATGGTGCGTCTCGCTGGTTCGCCAGGTGCGCTTGCCACCCGTCGGCGATCACGGCCGGCCCCGGGTTCGCCTCGATACTCGTCTATCTTGTTGATTGTTCACCGTACGCGTACGCCTCCCGTCGCCCGGCTAGAAAAATCAACAAGAAGGATCGAGCAGCATGCGTTCACCTCTCTTCGTCGTCTTGACCGTTTTGCTTGTCGTCAACAGCCACGCCGCCCTCGGCGCCAAACTCGAAGGTGCTGCAGTGGCAGCGCCGGACGCCTATAGCGCCAAGGTCGCGGCCGGTGTGCTCAGCGCCGGCGGCAATGCGGTGGACGCGGCCGTGGCAACCGCGTTCACGCTGGCGGTCACCTATCCGGAAGCCGGAAACATCGGTGGCGGTGGGTTCATGACGCTCTACATGGACGGCAAACCCTACTTTCTCGACTACCGGGAGGTGGCCCCCAAAGCAGCCAGCAAGCGTATGTACCTCGACGACAAGGGTGAGGTCATCGAGAACCTGAGTCTGGTCGGCGCCAAGGCGGCTGGCGTTCCCGGCACGGTGTTGGGCCTATGGGACGCCCACCGACGCTTCGGCACGCTGCCTTGGAGTGAACTGATCACGCCGGCGATCGGCTACGCGCGAGAAGGCTTCGAAGTGGCCGATCAGCAATTCCAATACCGCGAGGATGCCATCGGGCTGTTCAACGGTACGACCAACTTCGAGGCGTACTTCGGCGACATGCGTCCGGGGATCAATTTCCAACAGCCGGAATTGGCCAAGACGCTGGAGCGCATCGCCGATCAGGGCGCGGACGATTTCTACAAAGGCAAGACGGCCGACCTGCTGGTCGCACAAATGCAGCGTGACGGTGGGCTGATCACCAAGGACGACTTGGCCGACTACCGCACCCAGTGGCGCGAGCCAATGCGCATCGACTGGCGCGGCAAAAGCCTCTACACCGCGCCATTACCCAGCTCCGGCGGCATTGCGCTGGCCCAGCTGATCGGTATCAAGGAGCAGCGCGCCGCCGACTTCAAGGGCGTCGAGTTGAACTCGGCGCGCTACATTCATCTACTTGCTGAAATCGAGAAGCGGGTATTTGCCGACCGCGCCGATTACCTCGGCGACCCGGACTTCTCCGATGTGCCGGTCGCCCACCTGACCTCGCCGGATTATCTGGCGCGTCGAGCCCGCGAGATCAACCCGACGGCAATCTCGCCCACCGAGCAGGTACGGCCCGGACTGGAACCACGGCAGACCACACATTTCTCCATCGTCGATGCCGAAGGCAATGCTGTCAGCAACACCTACACGCTCAACTGGGACTACGGCAGCGGCGTGGTGGTCCAGGGGGCGGGTTTCCTGCTTAACGACGAGATGGATGATTTCAGTGCCAAACCGGGTGTAGCCAACGCGTTTGGTGTGGTGGGCAGTGACGCCAACGCCATCGAGCCAGGCAAACGCATGCTGTCCTCGATGAGCCCGAGCATCGTCGTTCAGGATGGACAGGTCAGTCTGGTCCTCGGCACGCCGGGTGGCTCACGGATATTCACTTCCATCTTCCAGGTGCTGAACAACGTCTACGACTTCAAGCTCCCGTTGAAGGAGGCCGTGTCGGCGCAACGCGTTCATCACCAGCTGCTGCCCAAGGACACCATTTACTACGACGCCTATGCGCCGCTGACAGGCGAAGTTGCCGATGAGCTGAAAGCCATGGGGTATGTTCTTGAGGATCAGGGTTGGTCGATGGGCGACATCCAGGCCATACGCGTGGACGGGCAGGCGCTGCAGACTGCATCGGATCCGCGCGGCCGCGGCGTTGGCCTCGTCGTCAAACCATGAACGTCACCGATTGGCCGCCGCGTGCGGCCAATCGGATCGCTTCCGATGAAGGCAGCCGGTGATGGGCGGCCGGTGGATCGCTGACACCCAGGCTAGTGCTGTTTCGCCTCGAGCCGCTCGTCCTGCGTTGTCGGCGTGGAGTGCTCGTCGTCCTGGTCCAAGGTGTCTTCGCCGACCTGGTCAGTCATGCGCGGGTCGGGATCGGGGCCGGTCGGATTCTGATAGCCATGCGCCGAAGCGTCACCGTTGCGGTCTTGCTGAGCCTGATCGGGGGCCTGCCGATCGCTGGCGGCGTCCGGGTTGGCGACGGCGCTGGTTGCCGCCAATGCTGCGATCAGTGCAATGCTCAGGAATGCGGTCTTCATCGATGGTCCTCCGGGGCGGAACCTGCTTTGAGCTTCGGACCTGCCACCCCGGTGGATTGTTCGTACCAGCCGCCCGGCTCGCGGCGATGGTCTGCGATCGTCGTGAGGGCTGGCACTGGCTGGGGTTCGTGCTGTCTGAGCAGTTCACAACGCATCGAGGCTACCGATGATCGAATGGCTGAAAGACAACCACCAGCTGATCTCACTGATCATTTCCGCCAGCACTTTGCTGGTCTGGGTGTTCTATGCGCAGCTGCTGCTGCTCAACTTCCGTCGTCAGCGCAAGCCGAGCCTGATCATCAATCGTGGCGCCGGCAGGGGACTGAGTTCGCTCTGTCTGATTTCCAACATGAGCGCCGAGCCCATGTTCATCAACCAGCTGATGGTCTGTGTCGAAACATCCAAAGGCCCGCTGGAGCTTGACGTGACCGACATCCGGCAAAGCATCGACGATGAAGACGGCGATTCGCCTGATCTGCCGATCTACCAGACGACGCACCAGGGCCCGTTGCGCAGCGGTGACTTCATCCACATCGGCACTTTCCAGGGCATGTTGCGGCGCATCGCCGAGCAGCACGGCATCGAACTGCATGGCCACAAGCCTGCTGGCGACTGGACGTTCCACACGTTGGAGATTCGCGCGGTTGCGTTCTACGGCCCGGAGCGCCACCCGATCGGTGTTCTGCGCCGGTTTCAGCTGGGCGACAACGGTGGGCCAGCGTGCGCCCTGATTCCCGAAAGCCCGTTCACTAAACAGTTGCTGTCGCGCCGTGAGCGTCGCCGGGTACGGCAGTGGTTGAAGGAGTCGCTGGGGTGAATGACCGCAGCCGTGCGGCGATCCTGCTGCGTTGGTTGCAGGGCGGCTCTGGGTCTCGACCGGTTGTCCGTAGCGTCAGCACGAGGCCAATTCAGCGCTGTCCTTCGACGGACTGACCTGATGTTCCGGCCGTGCCAGCGTTTGCGGAGCCAGCACGAGCAATGATGCGGCCAGCCAGCGCCGCCCGAAGACCTTTTCGCAGGAGGTGGCCATGCGCGTCGCGGTATTCAGCAGCAAAGCCTACGATCGCCTTTTTCTCGATCAGGCAAATGAGGCTTCTCGGCACGAGCTGGTCTACTTCGAACCACCGCTGACGGCGGAAACCGCAGCGCTGGCCGCTGGCTTCAGGGGTGTCTGCGCGTTCGTCAATGACCGGCTCGATCAGGAGGTGCTGCGGCAGCTGCACAACGGCGGCACCGAGCTGATCGCGTTGCGCTGCGCCGGTTTCAACAACGTCGACCTGGCCGAAGCCGAACGGCTCGGCATCACCGTGGCGAGGGTCCCGGCTTATTCGCCGCATGCCGTGGCGGAGCATGCGGTGGCCCTGCTGCTGAGCCTCAACCGCATGACCTATCGCGCCTACAACCGGGTGCGTGAGGGCAACTTCTCGCTCGACGGGCTGCTTGGGTTCGATCTGTACGGCAAGACCGTCGGTGTGGTCGGCATCGGGAAGATCGGGCTGATTTTCGCCGACATCATGCACGGCTTCGGTTGCAGGGTGCTGGCCAGCGATCCTGCGCCCGACCCGAATGCCAAGGCGTTCGTGCATTACGTGCCACTGGAAAAGCTGCTGGCCGAAGCGGACATCATCTCGCTGCACTGCCCGCTGACCCCGCAAACCCATCATTTGATCGACGCGCAGGCCATTGCGCGGATGAAGGATGGTGTCGTGCTGATCAATACGGGACGTGGGCGGGTGGTCGACACCAGGGCGGTCATCGACGCGCTGAAACACGGGAAGATCGGCCGGCTGGGGCTGGACGTCTACGAGGAGGAAGAGCAGCTGTTCTTTCAGGACCTGTCGCAGCGCGTGATCGCTGACGATCTGTTCATGCGCCTGACGACCTTTCCCAACGTGTTGATTACCGGCCACCAGGCGTTCTTCACCCGCGAGGCGATGAGCCATATCGCGGAAACCACACTGGCCAACATCAGCGCGTTCGAGCAGGGCAGCGGAACCCTGCATCGGATTTCAGCCGACCGGCTGGCATGAGCCGCGCCCGCTCGATCGGGACGCTACGGGTCGTCCGGGCGGCGGTTAGGGCATTCCCTGTCTGCGGAGCCCGGGCCAGCGGTTTTCTCGAGCCGTGTTTCAGCGGGCCAGCTCGGCGATCAGCATTCCGCACGCAACGCGGAACAGCTGATCACCGCGGCGGATGGTGAGCGGTCTCCGTTCCTCGATCACCGCGCCGTTGCCGAGCATGCGATCAATGTGTGTGCGCAAATGGTGGTATTGCCTGGTGTAGTCCCGCTGCATAGGGCCTCCCACGAGTGGCTGAGTCGGTCGGTTGTTGGGTAAGACCCGCCACGAGGCGATTTGTCTCGCATCCGCTCGCGTTACGGTCCATCGGACGGTGCCGGTGCGCTATTGCTGCGCTCTGCATAGTGCTAGTATCAGAAGGCCATCACGGCAAAGCCTTCTCATCAGTGGAATCAGCGCAATGAACGAACATGCCATACCGGTGCTCATCGCATTTCTGGCCCTGGCCGGTGTTGCCGCTTTGCTGCTGCGCCAAGCGTTCTCCACCCTGAGCGATCGACCGACCACGCGCGAAGCCGCGCCTGTTCCGGCCAGGCGGACCGTGCAGTAGCCCGCCTCGGCGACGTCCAGCTCCAGCCTGCGTCAGCTGTCGAGCAACTGGCGCAGGGCGCTCGGCGCGAGGCCCGTCCAGCGCTTGAACGAGCGGCGGAAATTGGTGGTGTCGTTGAAGCGTAGGTAGCCGGCGACCTCCTCGTTGCTGTAGCCCTTCATCTGGTAGAGATACAGCGCCACATGCTTGCGGACCTGATCGAGCTGGTCCTGGAAGCCGGTGCCGTGTTTGTGCAGCTTGCGCTTGAGCGACGCGGGGCTCATCTCGAAGGCACTGGCGACACGTTCCAGGTTCAGTGGCTCCCGAATATTCGCGTACAGATGGTCGTACAGCTGATCGATAAAGCTGCCAGGCCAGCCAAGGCTTTCCAGCTGTGCGCAACTCGCCTGCTGCGCAACCTGTCCGGCGATAGCGGAAGCGCCGGGCCAAGGCTTGTGCAGATATTCCAGCGGCAGACTCATCATGGTCATCTGACTGGCGAAGGTCAGCTGCTCGCCCAGATGCACCCAATATTGCTCGACATATCGCGGTTGCGGATAGGCAAGGTAAAAGCGCCACGGCAGTCGCTCGCCGGATAGCCGTCTGCTCATCGCGACCACGGCGGTCAGGCTGGCCTCGGTGAGAAAGCGCTGCTGGTCGCCTGCGCCACAGCTGTCGGTCCAGTACAGGTATGCCTGCTGCCCGTCGAGCAGCAGGCGGGGCGTCAGTAGCGGGCTGAGCAGGGCGCGAAATTGCTGCAGCTGTTCCAGCGCCTGATGCAGCGTGCAGGCGTGGGTCAGTGCGTGGCTGGCCTCGCCGTAGTGGCCGGGCAGCAAACGCTGGCCGAACAGGAAGCTGCTGTCTTCGGCGCCGAGCAAGCGTTGCGCGTTTCCAATCAGGGTCAGAAATTGAAGGGGGCTGATCCGCGCCTGCCCGCTGACGACGTCTTCATAGAACAGCCCGCTGCTACGCAGCAGCTGGTGGCTGTCGATCCCGCGTGACAGCGCCAGGTCGATCAGCACGGCTGGCTGATGGTGTGCGGGGATGAAGCGCGTGTCGCAATCGTAGCCTGTAGTCATGGCCGTTCCTCAGGCGCAGCGCGGCAGCTGCTGCTTGGTCTTGGCCAGGTTCAGGTTGAGGCGCTTGAGCAACTGCTCGGCATCCTCGTCGAAGGCCATCACGGTGCCGGTGCTGGCCCGCAGTTGGACCCGTTCGCCGTGCTGCGCTGTCTTGTGCGCCAGGCTGGCCACGGCGTGCTGCAATTCGGCCGCAATCAAGCGGGCCTGGGTCTCGCCGGTGTTGGGCAATACCGCGACGAAGCGATCCCCGGCCAGACGGCAGAGCAGGTCCTGACGGCGCAGGTTGAGTAGCAGCAGTTGCGCCATGGCCTGCAAGATGGCGTCACCCTCGGCCTGGCCGTAGCGCTGGTTGATGGCGCTGAAATCATCCAGGTCCACGACCACCAGCGATAGCGGTTGCTGTTCCGCCTGGGCGTGACCGAGCGCCTGCTGCACCTGCTGGCGCAGGTATTCGGCGGCGCCCAAGGGGGTGAGCTTGTCGAACAGGCGGTGCTCGCGAAAGCCTTTCTCACGTTTGCTCATCTGCTGGCTGATGGCGCGTTGCTCCTGATTGAGGTGGTAGATGCCGAGGGTCAACAGCACCAGGCCGACGGGCATCGGTGCGGTCTCCAGCCAGTTGTCCCAGATCGCCAGTTCCGGCAGCTTGATGAATTCGTCCAGCGTGTCCATCCACCAGGAAAAGAACACGCACGCCAGCCCCAGCGCGAGTAGCCGGGTCACCCGACCGGCCGGGCGGCTGTGCAGCAGCATGATCAGCCAGGCCAGCGCGAGCACGGCTGAGCCGCCTTCGCCGGCGACATCCGTCCAGTTGATCTCGGCCCAGGGCTTGATCTGGCCGGTGGCCAGGTAGACCTGCAGGCCGAGGTTGGCGACGAAGGCGAGGCCGAGCAGGGTGAGGGTGTGGAGCTTGAGCAGGGATTTCATCGGGTCTCCGTGGCGAGGCGCGCGCCAGTGTGTGAGGGCACGGAAACAGATGAATGTGACGGTTGGATGACTGAGGTGGGGGTTGAATTGGCTCAGGGTTTTTTAGGGATAGATTCAAAGGCGGCGCTGCTTAGGTTCAGCGTTAGGCTTATTGGTGAGTGGGCTGAGAGCTTGGTTTCGCCCTGCTGGGCGAGTCCCTTTTGGCAGTCGCCCCAAAAGGAACCAAAAGGTCTTGCCCCTGCATCCGGGTCTCGCTGCGCTCGACTTCCCTCATTCCATCGCTGCTCCGAGGGTCGCCGCGCAAGGGCCATCCATGGCCCTTCACGGCTCTTGCGGCATCCATGCCGCTCGCCCCTCTACGCAGCGATTCCATTCGGCCTCCTGATGGGGCGTCCGGCTGTGTCTGATGGTTCGCTTGTCAGTAAAGAAGCAAAGCAACCCGCGTCTCGTAGGATGGGTGCAACCCATCAAGCTTTTGCGATGGGCTTCGCCCATCCTACGTTGTGAAACCCACCCAATAATGCCGAGGCTTTTGATCTCTCCAGACCAACAGACCAACAGACGACACCGAAGGCCCCATCAGAAGGGTGAGCGGAATCGTTGCGTAAGGGGTTGAGCCGCATGGATGCGGCGAGAGGCTTAAAGGGCCAGGGATGGCCCTTGTAAGCCGACCCCTGAAGCAACGATGGAGCGAACGAACCCGAAGCGAAGCGCAGGGCCGGATGCAGGGGCAAGCGTTTTTGCTTACTTTTTCCGCGTCTGGAAAAAGTGAGTCGCCCAGCAGGGCGAAACCAGCGTCCAGAACCGCGCGAAAACGAGCAGCGGCACGAACCGCTACCTCACATAGACCCCACCCAGCGGCCACCAAACCAGGTCATATCAGCTCAACTCCCCCCAAAAACCACCCTAATCAGCGCTCGCTGGCGCCCCTGCACCGCCCTGTGTCACAGAACCGCCATATCCCGACCCTACCGTCCGCTCCAGTTCCGGGATGGACCCGGTAATCAGCGTTCGGGGGATTGTTCATGAGCACATACCGCAGCGGCATCCGTCATGCAGGATTCCGCATCAGCCTGCTGGCCCTGGCCGTCAGCGCCGGTTCGGCCTGGGCCGAGGAGCCGCTTGTCCTGGAACACGTCGAAGTGATCGGCCAGGCCGCCAGCATCGACGAGGCATTGAAGGAACAACGCAACTCCGACAGCGTAAAGAGCGTGGTCCACGCCGACGGCATCGGCCAGCTACCGGACGACAACGCCGCCGAGGCCTTGCAGCGCATCCCGGGGCTCTCGGTCGAACGCGACCAGGGTGAGGGCCGCTTCGTCAGCGTGCGCGGCATCGCGCCGGACCTGAACAGCGTCACCATCAACGGCACCCTGGTGCCCTCGCCGGAAAGCGGCCGTCGCGCCGTGGCGCTGGACGTGCTGCCCTCCGAACTGGTGCAGTCGCTCTCAGTGGTCAAGACGCTGACCCCGGACATGGACGCCAACTCCCTCGGCGGCACCATCGAGGTAGAGAGCCTGTCCGCCTTCGACCACGACGGCCTGTTCTACAGCCTCAGCACCGAAGGCAGCTACGACGAGAACGTCGGCAAGACCAGCCCGAAGTTCTCCGGTGCGGTCAGCAACCGCTTCAGTCTCGGTGATGGCGTGGACAACTTCGGTGTCGCCGCCGCCCTGAGCTGGCAGGAACGCGACTTCGGCTCCGACAACGTCGAAACCGGCGGCAAGTGGGATTTCGAGGACGGCGCCCGGCTGGAGGAGTTCGAGCAGCGCGACTACGAGATCACCCGTGAGCGCGCCGGGTTCGGCCTCAACTTCGACTACCAGCCCGATGACGTCAGCGGCTACTACCTGCGCACCCTCTACAGCCGCTTCAAGGACACCGAAACCCGCAATGCGGCCGGCGTCGAGTTCGAAGACGCGCAGCTGGCCGGCGAGCTGGGCGATGCCGAGGGCTGGCGCGAGCTGAAGTCGCGCGAGGAAACCCAGACCATTCAGTCCTACGTCTTCGGCGGCGAGCGGATGATGGGGATGTGGACGCTCAGCGGGCAGGTCGGCTACAGCGAGGCGCGTGAGCGCAACCCGGGCGGCATTTCCAGCGCCACCTTCGAAGGCGACTTCGCCGATGTCGGTTTTTCCAGTACGACCAAACCGCGGCTGACGGCCGATCCGTCCTTTTACGATCCCGCCAGCTTCGAGCTGGACGAGGTGGAGTGGGAAGAGAGCGATGCCCGCGACAAGGAAAAGAACATCCGTCTGGACCTGGCCCGCGACTACGACATCCAGGGCTACGCCTCTCAATTCAAGTTCGGCGGCAAGCTCAGCCGGCGCGACAAGACCAACGACGTCGATGTCTGGGCCTACGATGATTTCGATGATCTGACCCTGGCCGACTTCCGGCACGGCACTGTCGACTACGGCCTCGGCCGCTTTGGCCCGGGCATCAGTGCTGGCGCCCTTGAAGGTCTGATCGGTGGCCAGGACGCGAGCGAATTTCGCGACGAAGAAGAGTCGCGCATCGGTGACTTTGATATGAGCGAGGACATCAACGCCGCCTACTTCATGAACACTGTGGATGTGGACAAGTGGCGCATCATCGCCGGCCTGCGTTACGAAGGCACCGAACTCAACGCCAAGGGTACCGGCGTTCGGGACGGCGAATTCGAATCCGTTTCCAGCAACAACCGCTATGACCACTGGCTGCCGGGGTTGCACGCCCGTTATGAGCTGACGTCCGATACCTTCATCCGGGCTGCGTGGACCAACACCGTGGTACGCCCGACGTTCGAGCAGCTGGCGCCCGGTTTCGTCATCGACGGCGACGAAGCGGAGTTCGGCAACCCCGACCTCAAGCCGCTCGAGTCGGTGAACTACGACCTCGGCATCGAGCATTACATGGGCCGTGCCGGCGCCGTGGCGGCGTACCTGTTCTACAAGGACATCGACAACTTCATCTACAACACCGACCTCGCCGGCACGGGCGAGTGGGCGGCCTATGACGAAGCGTTGAGCTTCGAGAACGGCAGCAGCGCCAAGCTCTACGGCCTCGAGCTGTCCTATTCGCAGAAGCTCGACTGGTTGCCGGCGCCCTGGAACGGCGTGCTGTTGGGCGCCAACGCCACCTTCAGCAAGTCCGACGCGGACATCGAAGGGCAGGGCAGCAGCCGCAGCATCGACCTGCCGAACCACTCCGATACCGTCGGCAACCTGATGGTCGGCTGGGAGAACGACGTCTTCAACATGCGTCTGGCGGCCAACTACAAGTCCGAATACCTGGCCGAAGTCGCTGGCATCGACGACGAAGCCCACGACCTGTACGCCGACGAGCAGCTGTTCCTGGACTTCAAGGCGGGCTACTTCATCACGCCGAACCTGCAGGTGACGCTCGAGGCGCTGAACCTCACTGACGAGTCCTACTTTGTCTACACCGGGCGCAGCCACTACAACGCCCAGTACGAAGAGTACGGCCCGACCTACAAGCTCGGCCTGACCCTGACGCATTTCTGACCTGGCGCCTTTATCGACTTCGACCCTTACGCCGCCCCGATGCCGTTCCGTTCCCCTTCGGAACGGTGTCGGTCAGCGGCTGCTGATTGGAAAAACCATGGACGTAATTTCGTACAAACCTTTGTGGCTGAGCCTCTGCGTTGCGTTGGCAGGCTGTCAGTCCGGAACTGCCCAGCCGCCTGCGGAGCAGACCGCAGCGACCCTGAGCATGACGAGCGCCGCCCCGCTGGAAGCCGAAAGCGCCCAGCTGATCGGCAATGACGGATTCTGGCCGGGCGCCTCGCAGCTGCTTGTGCGCCCGGATTCGCGTGGCTTGCAGATGCTGGATGCAAAGGGCGCGGTACTCAGCAGTTTCCAAGGTCGCTTCGACGGGCTGGATCACCGCGCCAGCGAGCAGGGATTGCTGATCGCCACTCTGGACCGCAAGCGTCAGCAGGCCGTGCTGCTCGGGCTGGACCGCCAGCAACGCTGGAGCCAGCCGCTGTATGTCCCGAAGACAAACTTCGCCATCGAAGGGCTGTGTCTGTACCGCGACGCCGCGCGCAACGGCTACGTGTTTCTGGTCGGTGCGCAAGGCATTGGCGAGCAATGGCTGGTAGCGGCGGGGCAGAAGCTGCTGGCTGCGCCACAGCGCGTGCGTGGTCTGAGCCTGCCACCGGAGAGCAGCTACTGCCAGGTGGATGATCAGACCGACGAGCTGGTCGTGAACGAAGAAAACGTCGGCCTCTGGCGTTACCCCGCAGACGCCGAAGCGCCGTTGCTGCGCCATCCGGTGGACATCGTGCAGCCGTTCGGCGGTATCGCCGAAGCCGCTGCCGGGATGGCTCTGGTGCCGGGCGGGTTACTGGCGCTGGACCCGGAAGCGGGTGCGCTGCACCTGTATCAGCGTGACGGCGATGACTGGCGCAGCCATGAGGTGATCGCACTGGATGGCTTCGACGAACCGGAGCAGGTCAGTGCCCGCGTCACGCCGGCCGGCCTCGATCTGTTGCTGACTGATGAGCGTGGCATGCATCGCGCGCAGCTGGACTGGCAGCCCCAGGCGCCGGCCGCAACGCCGGTGATTCCGATGCTGCCTGCGATGGTGCAGACCGATCCGGTGCCGCACCTGGGCGATGCGGCGGACGATCCGGCGATCTGGGTCAACCCGGCCGACCCTGCACGCAGCCGTGTCCTGGGCACCGACAAGAAGGGCGGGCTGGCTGTTTACGACCTGACGGGCAAGCAACTGCAGTACCTGCCGGTGGGGCGTCTGAACAACGTCGACGTGCGCTCCGGCTTCGCCCTCGGCGGCAAGCGGGTCGATCTGGCCGTGGCGAGCAATCGCGATCACAACAGCCTGCACCTGTTCGCCATCGACCCGCGCAGCGGCCAGGTCAGCGGCATCGGCGAGATCGCAACGCCGTTCAATGAAATCTACGGACTGTGTCTGTTCAAGGACCGCCAGGGCGCCATTCATGCCATCGCCAATGACAAGGACGGCACCTTCCAGCAGTACCGCCTCGATGGTGCGAGCGGTTCGCCGCGTGGCGAGCAGGTGCGCGAGTTCAAATTGAGCAGCCAGCCTGAAGGCTGCGTCGCTGATGACCGCAACCAGCGGCTGTTTGTCGGCGAGGAAGATGCGGCGGTATGGACGCTGGATCTGCGCAGCGATGCGGCGACGACGCTGGAAAAGGTCATCGGCGTCGGCGGCCCCCTGCATGACGACATCGAAGGCCTGGCGCTGTACCAGGGTAAGAACGCCGATTACCTGGTGATTTCCAGCCAGGGCAACGACAGCTATCTGGTGCTCGATGCGCAGGCGCCCTACGACGTGCGCGGTGCCTTCCGGGTTGGCCTGAATGCCGAGCGGGGCATCGACGGCGCTTCGGAGACCGATGGCCTGGAAGTCACCTCGGCCAACCTCGGCGGCCTCTGGAACCGCGGCATGCTGGTGGTGCAGGACGGCCGCAAGCGCATGCCCGAAGGTGCGCAGAACTACAAGTACGTGCCCTGGGCGGCGGTCGCAGAAGCGCTGGGGCTGGACTGAGCCGGCGTGAACCAACCGGGGTTGCGCTGCGCTGTCATCGAAGCGTAACCCCAATGCAATCCAATGAGCGCCGTTGCATGGGACGGCCGGAGGAACACAGATGCAAAGTGAACATATGTCGGTCTGGGGTTTGGTCAGTGAAGCCAGCCTGGTCGTGCAACTGGTGATGACGACGCTGGTGCTGGCGTCCCTCGCCAGCTGGTACCTGATCATCCAGCGCGGTGCCGCGCTGCGCCGCAGCGAACGGCTGTTGAAAAGTTTTCTGCAGCGCTTTCGCAGTGGCGGCGAACTGACCCAGCTCTATCGCGAGGGCAACGAGCAGTCGCTTCCCCGCGAAGCCGCTTTGCAGCGCATCTTCCTCGCCGGTTTCCAGGAATTCAGCCAGCTCCAGCGCCAGCCCGGCATCGCCCCGGATGCGGTGATCGAAGGTGTCGAGCGCAGCCTGTACGTGGCCATCGCCGAGCAGGAAGAGCAACTCGAAAGCGGTCTGCAATTTCTTGCCACGGTCGGTTCGGTCAGCCCCTATATCGGCCTGTTCGGCACCGTCTGGGGAATCATGAATTCCTTCCTCGGCCTGTCCATGGTGCAGCAGGCGACGCTGTCGACCGTCGCGCCGGGGATCGCCGAAGCGCTGATCGCCACGGCCATCGGCCTGTTCGCGGCGATCCCGGCGGTGATGGCCTACAACCGGTTCTCCGCCCGTGGCCAGACGCTCGGCGCGCGCTACTACAGCTTCGCCAACGAACTGCAGGCGCGCTTGCATCGCCGCCTGCATGCCGGTTCGCCCAGCATCGCCGCAGCCGCCTGACAGGAGCCTCGCCATGCTGGTCAAACCGCAGCGCAAACATGGTCCCAAGGCCGAAATGAACGTGGTGCCCTACATCGACGTGATGCTGGTGCTGCTGGTGATCTTCATGGTCACCGCGCCGATGCTGGTGCAGGGCGTGAAGATCGAACTGCCCAAGGTGGCCGCCGAGGCTATGCCCACCGAGAACGAGCGGCAGATTCTCACGCTCTCGGTCAAGGCCGATGGCGGCTTCTACTGGAACCTGGGCAACGAGCTGAACGCCGAGGACCAGACCGACAGCGCCATCGACCTCGAGGAGATGCGCGAGAAGGTCGCGGCGATCATCGCCGAACGCGGCGACACCCAGGTCTACGTGCGCGCCGACGATGCCGCTGACTATGGCCGCGTGGTGGCCGGCATCGCTGAATTGCAGCGCGGCGGGGTGGTCAATCTCGGCCTGATCACCGAGGCGCCGCCCGGGCAGCCCGCGCCATGAGCAGTTTGAGCATGCCACTGCCCAACAGCTTCCCCATGGCCCGGCCGCAATGGCGCAGCCATGCCAGCGCCGTGACGGTGACGGTCGCGCTGCATGCCGCGGTGTTCGGCCTGCTGCTGCACGGCTGGACACCGGAGCTGACCGCACCCAGCCCCACGCAAGTGCTCAAGACCCAGCTGGTCAGCCTGCCGGCGCCACAGCCGGTGGTCGAGGCGCCCGCCGAGCCCGAGCCTGTGCCCGAGCCAGTCGAGGCGGCTGTCGAGCCGGTCCTTGAGGAACCGCAGGTGGATCCGCGAATCGAACAGCATCGGCTCGAACAGGCCGAGCTGGCCTTCAAGCGGGCCGAGGAGAAGAAACGCGAGGAAGCGGAGCGCCTGGAGCAGCAACGTCTACGCGAACAGCAGCGCGAACGCCAACGCGAGCAGAGGCGCGAGCGTGAGCGGCAGGAACGGCTCGAAGCCGAGCGCCGCGAACAACTGGCCCGTGAGGCACGCCAGCGTGAACAGGCTGCGCAGGCCGAAGCGGCCGCCGCCGAACGGGCGCGACAGGCCGAAGCCGCCGCGGCTGCCAGCCGCCAGTACCTGCCGATCGCCAAGGACGCGCCGGACTATCCGCAGCGTGCGCTGGACAAGGGCATCGAAGGCGCCTGCACCGTGAGTTACTCGGTCAACCCACAGGGGCGGATCGAGAATCCGAAGGCGCTGGATGATTGCCATCCGCTGTTCATCCGGCCATCGCTGACTGCCGCCAAAAGCTTTCGCTATCAGCCCCGCATCGTCGACGGTCGCGCCGTGACCGTTCCCGAAGTGAAGAACACCTTTCATTACCGCATCCAGTGATGCGCAGCAGATCCATTTGCCAGACGAGCCATCGATGAAACAAGACTTCCAGAGCTTTCACGCCAACCTTTCAGCCCTCGACGATCAGGCCATCAACCCGAGTTCGAATACTTCGCTCGGGCAGCTGGTCGATCGCAGCCGACGCAACCTGCTCAAGGGCGGCATGGGTCTTGCCGCGCTGGGCTTTCTCGGCGGCAGCCTGGGCGCCTGCCGCAGCGCCGGGCAATCGGATTCGCTGATCGGTTTCACCGGGATTCCCATCCAGCTCGAACCCGGATTCGACAGCGTGCAGGTCGCGCCCGGCTACCGCGCGCGAACCTTCTTCTCCTGGGGCGATGCCGTGCTGGCCGACGCGCCAGAATGGAACCCGGACGCCAGCGACGATTGGCAGGCGCAACTCAAACAGGCCGGCGACAACCACGACGGCATGCACTTCTTCCCGTTCCCCGACGCGCCTGACAGCCACGGCCTGCTGGTGATCAACCACGAGTACGTCAACCCACCGCTGCACCCCAACGGCATGACGTTCACCGACGGCAAGCGCCCGCTGGGTGAAGTGCGCAAGGAGCAGGCGGCCCACGGCCTGAGCATCATCGAGGTGAAAAAGGATGCGCAGGGCCAATGGCAGCGGGTCATGCCGTCGCGCTACAACCGCCGCCTCTCCACGCTGACGCCCATGGCGGTCGGCGGCCCGCTGGCCGGCAACGATGCGCTGAAGACCGTCGCGGACCCGAGCGGGCGCGAGATCATCGGTACGGTCAACAACTGTTCCAGCGGCTTCACCCCCTGGGGCACCTACCTCATGTGTGAAGAGAACTGGCACAACTACTTCGTCAACCACGACGCGGCCGACCTGGCCAAGCGCGTATCGCACAAGCGCTACGGCATTGCCGGCGAAGGCCTGAGCAAACTCTACGGTTGGGAAACGGCCGACCCGCGCTTCAACGCCACGCCGGATTCGTCGCAACCCCACGGCGGCTTCGTGAACGAGCCGAACCGCTTCGGTTGGGTGGTCGAGGTCGACCCGTTCGACCCGCAGAGCAAACCGGTCAAGCGCACCGCTTTCGGTCGCTATTGCCGCGAATGTTCGATGCTGTCGCTGGGCGAGGACGGCCGCATGGCGTTCTATTCCGGCGACGACACCAAGGGCGAATACGTCTACAAGTTCGTCCCCGCCGGCCGTTACGTGCCGGGTGCCGACCAGGCCAACCGTCAGCTGCTCGACAGCGGCACGCTGTACGTGGCGCGCTTCAATGCCGACGGCAGCGGTGAATGGCTGGCGCTGGTGCACGGCCAGAACGGGCTAACCGTCGAGAATGGCTTTGCCGATCAGGCCGAGGTGCTGCTCAACGCACGGGCCGCTGCCGACCAGGCGGGTGCGACGCCGATGGACCGCCCGGAGTGGGTCGCGGTGCATCCGCGCAGCCGTGAGGTCTACGTGACCCTCACCAACAATGACGGCCGCGGCGTGAAGCAGCCGACCGACAAGGCCAACCCACGGCCTAACAACCTGCACGGGCAGATCCTGCGCTGGAACGAGGAGGGCGCCGACCCGACCGCCACGGCCTTCACCTGGGAGATCTTCCTGCTGGCCGGCGAGCGGCCCGGCGCCAAGGACGCCAGCGGCCAGCCGGTGCCGGCCAACCTAACCGGCACCATCAATGGCGATATCTTTTCCTCGCCGGATGGCTTGGCGTTCGACGAAGCCGGCCGCTTGTGGATCGAGACTGACTACGGCGACGAAGAGGCCGCGATGCAGGCCATGGGCACCAACCAGCTGCTCTGTGCCGACCCGCGCACACGCGAGGTCAGGCGCTTTCTGGTCGGCCCGCGCGGCTGCGAAATCACCGGCATCACCTGGAGTCCGGACTACCGCGCCATGTGGATCAACGTGCAGCACCCGGAGCTGAGCTTCCCGGCCAGTGACGGCAAGACGCGCCCGCGCGCTTCCACGATCCTGATCACCAAGGACGACGGTGGCGTGATCGGCACCTGAGCGGCAGCGGTCGATTCGGTGGGCTAGGCTCCATATCGGGGCCGGCCCGCTGACACCTTGGTCTGTAGCTGCAGCGAGACTGTGAACGTTTGGCCGCGCGCTGCGCTCTAAAACATGCATACATTTCCTATTGCATGTAACCAAGGAGCTGGGCCATGGCAATCTCGCGCGTGCATGCTCGCGTTTCCCTCGCCGTACTCGTCGCTTGTGTTCCGGCAGTCAGCCAAGCTGACCTGTATTCCCTGAAAATCGAAAACGACATCATCTCTACCGGCAGCGATGGCCATTACACCAATGGCTTCGAACTGATGCGCTCATTCAAGCCCGATGCCGATCACTGGTCGCGCCGCTTTGCCGATGTGCTGCCGGGCTGGAGCGCCGACGAGGTGGACAATGTCGCTTACCGGCTGGGTCATCAGATATATACGCCGAACGACATCGAGCGGGCCGAGCTGATCGAAGACGATCGCCCCTATGCCGGGCTGCTGTTCGCCGGGCTGTCGATCTTTTCCGATCACCAGCACGAGGGCTGGCGCGGTGCCAGCGGTTTGCATCTGGATGTAGGGATCGTCGGGCCCGCCGCGGGTGGCAAGAAAATCCAGCGCCGGGTCCATGAAGCCACCAACAGTGACGAGCCGCGCGGTTGGGACAACCAGCTGCGCAACGAGCCGTTCGTCAACCTCGCGTACCAGCATCGCTGGTGGTTGCAGCAGCGTTTTGCCGGCCTGGAGTTCGAGTACGGGCCGAGCGCCGGCTTTTCGCTGGGCAATCTCTATACCTACGGTTCTGCCGGGCTGGGGCTGCGCATCGGCCAGGGCCTGGCGCGCAGTTTCAGTATTCCCGCGGTGGCGCCTGCGCAGAGCGGCAGCATGTTTTTCGACCAGGGCGGCGGGTTCGCCTGGAACCTGTTCGCCAATGTCGAAGGGCGCTACATGGCGCAGAACATGCTGCTCGAGGGCAATACCTTCAAGAGCAGCCATTCGGTGGACCCGAACGAGTGGGTCGGCGACGCCAAGGCGGGTATCGCACTGACCTGGAACAGTTGGCAAGTGGCGTTTGCCAGCGTCTGGCGCACCCGTGAATTCAACGGTCAGGACAAGCACGACCAGTTCGGCTCGCTGACGGTGTCGACCTGGTTTTGACGCACCGTCGAGCAGGACCCGCGATTTAGAGCATCTGCCTGCGGGCGCGGATGAAACAAAATGTTTCCTTCGACGGTCCCTTTGAATACCCAGGCGAAACGAACGGGATTTGCGGTGCTCCGCTTGCCCGTTCGCCCCGCCGGGATTGAGTGCATGGCCAGTTCGGTCTGTACATCACCTCAAGGGAGCCCACATGAATGACAACCCTGCCCGTGGCCTGACGCGTCGTCAGCTGATCTTCTCCTCTATGACCGGCCTTGCCGCAGGCGTCGCGGCAACCGCCAAGGCGACCACCCTGACCGGTATCCCGCCCTGGCAACCCTTCGATCACAACGGCCCCATGCATTACGACTCGCCGGGGTGGCGGTTTTTCACCGAGCCCGAGGTGCGCGAAGTGACGGCTATCGTCGACCGCCTGATTCCCGCCGACGACCTCAGCATCAGCGGCAGCGAGGCGGGCTGTGTGGTGTTCATGGATCGCCAGCTCGCCAGTAGCTACGGCGAGGCCAGCCGTTGGTACATGCAGGGCCCGTTTCGCCAGGGCACGCCGGAGCAGGGCGATCAGTCTCCGTTCACCCCGCGCGAGCGCATCCGCCACGGGCTGGTGGGGCTGGAAAAACTCTGCCAGTCGCGCCATCAGCAGTCCTTTAGCGGCCTGAACGCCGAACAGCAGGACGCGCTGCTCGCCGAACTCGAAAAGGGCGGCATCGACCTCGATGGGATGGATTCAAAGCTGTTCTTCGAGCAGGTGCTGGGCAACACGATGGAAGGCTTTTTCGGCGACCCGATCTATGGCGGCAACCGCGACATGGTGTCCTGGAAGATGATCGGCTTTCCTGGCGCGCGCTACGACTACCGGCGCTACATCGAATTGCATAACCAGAAGCTGGACCTGGTGCCGCTGTCGATCGTCGGCGGGGAATCCTGGAACGCGAGGGAGTCGAAATGATAAAGAAGCTTCCTGCAACAGACGTGGTAGTGATCGGGCTGGGCTGGGTGGGGTCGATCATCGCCAACGAACTGGCCGACGAAGGGCTCGACGTCATTGCCCTGGAGCGCGGCCCCTGGCGCGACACCGCGCGGGATTTCAACATCGCCTCGGTGACCGACGAGCTACGTTACTTGCGCCGTCAGGAACTGATGCTGCGGCCCATGCAGAATGCCGTGACGGTGCGCAACACCCCGTCGCAAACGGCGCTGCCGATGCGCGAGTGGGGTTCGTTCCACCCGGGTAACGGCGTCGGCGGGGCGGGCAACCACTGGGCCGGCATCACGTTTCGCTTCCAGCCCGAGGAATTCCGCCTCAAGAGTCACCTGACCGAACGCTATGGTGCCGATGCCATCCCGGATGAGCTGGTGCTGCAGGACTGGGGCACCGACTGGGCCGAGATGGAGCCGCATTACACCGCCTTCGAGCGTCTGGCCGGTACCTCGGGCAAGGCCGGCAATCTCAACGGCGAAATCCAGCCGGGCGGCAATCCCTTCGAGGGCAGTCGCTCGATCGAATACCCGACGCCACCGCTGGCGCAGCCCTATGGCCCGACGCTGTTCGCCGAGACCGTGCGCGAACTGGGCTACCAACCGTTTCCGGTGCCATCCTCGCTGGCATCCCAGGCCTACACCAACCCGCTCGGGGTCACCATGGGACCCTGCACCTTCTGCGGCTTCTGTACCAACTTCGGTTGCGCCAACTATTCCAAGGCCAGCGCCATCGTCAATGTGCTGCCGGCGCTGATGCGCAAGCCCAACTTCACCGCGGTGACCCACGCCGAAGTGCTGCGCGTGACGCTGGATTCGACCGGCAAGCGCGCAACCGGTGTGGTCTATGCCGATACCTCGGGCAACCAGTACGAGCAACCGGCGGAGCTGGTGGTGGTCAGTGCCTTCACCTTCGAGAATGTTCGGCTGATGCTGCTGTCCGGCGTCGGCAAGCCCTACGATCCGGTGAGCAATACCGGTACCACCGGGCGCAACTACGCCTACCAGACCGCCAACAGCGTGCAGCTGTTTTTCGACGACAAGAACTTCAATCCCTTCATCGGCGCCGGTGCGGTGGGCATGGGCATCGACGAGTTCAATAACGACAATTTCGACCACTCGGGGCTGGGGTTCCTTGGCGGCGGCAGCATCCGGGTGACGCCAGTCGGCGCTTCGCCGATCGGTACGCGACCGGTGCCTCCGGGCACTCCGCGCTGGGGCTCGAAATGGAAGCAGGCCACGGTGGATAACTACCTCAGCACCATGTCCATCGGTTGCGAGGCGAGCAGCTACACCACCCGTACCAACTACCTGTCGCTCGATCCGACCTATACCGACCCGCACGGCCGGCCGCTGCTGCGCATCACCTTCGATTTCTCCGAGAACGATCGCAAGATGTCGCGCTTTTCCATCGACAAGCTGGCCGAGATCGCCGCGCCGATGAATCCTCGGCACATCGTCAAGACCTACCAGGACGGGCACTGGAACAGCGGGCCGTATCAGTCTTCGCATGTGGTCGGCGGCTTCGTGATGGGTGCCGATCCGTCCACCAGTTCGGTCAACAAGCATCTGCAGGTCTGGGACGTGCCGAACCTGTTCGTCGTGGGTGCCAGTGCCTTCCCGCAGAACCCCGGCTACAACCCGACCGGGACGGTGGGCGCGCTGGCCTTCAAGGCGGCCGACGCCATTCGCCGGCTCTATCTGAAAAACCCCGGGGAGATGATCGCCATATGAAGACTCTTCCCGCTCTATGCGTCGGGATGCTCGGCCTCGCCGCCGGCTTGGCGCAGGCTGCCGATGGCAGTGACTCCTACGACCTGGTGGCACGTGGTCGTTACCTGGCGGTGCTCGGCGACTGCACGGCCTGCCACACGCTGCCCGGCGAGCCGGCCTTTGCCGGAGGCGTGGCGATCGATACGCCATTCGGCACGGTACTGGGCGCCAACATCACCCCGGATGCGGACACCGGCATCGGTCGCTGGTCGTTCGAGGATTTCCAGAACACCATGTCCAACGGCCACGCCCGCGGCGGCAAGCGGCTCTACGCGGCGATGCCCTATACCGCCTACACCAAGGTGACGCGTGAGGATAATCGCGCGCTCTGGGCGTACCTCAACTCCCTGGACCCTGTCCGGCACGAGGTCGAGACCAACCAGCTGCCGTTCCCGTTCAACATCCGCACCAGCCTGATCGCATGGAACTGGCTGGTCTTCGAGGAGGGCGAATACCAGCCGGACCCGGAGCGGTCGGCTGAGTGGAACCGAGGCGCGTACTTGGTGCAGGGGCTGGGGCACTGCGGCAGCTGCCACACGCCGAAGAACCTGATCGGCGGCGACAAGGACGACGAGTTCCTCGCCGGCAGCAACCTGCAGAGCTGGATGGCACCGGATATCACCGCCAACAGCCATACCGGTATCGGCCGCTGGAGCGAGGCGGAAATCGTTCGCTATCTCAAGACCGGCGCCAACCGCTTCGACATGGCGTCCGGACCGATGGCCGAAGCGGTGGAACACTCCACCCAGCATTGGAAGGACGAGGACCTGGCGGCCGTTGCGACCTACCTCAAGAGCCTTGGTGACGACGAGCAGAGTGCGCCCGAGCCGCGCCCGGCAGACGATGCCCGTATGCGCACTGGGGCGCTGATCTACGAGGATCAATGCTCGGCCTGCCATACGCCGGACGGAGAAGGCATCACCAATCTGTTCCCCAGGCTGGCGCAGGCGCCGCTGGTCAACAGTCGTGATGCGACGTCGCTCATCAGGGTGGTGTTGGCCGGTAGCCGCGCGGTGGGGACCGACGCGGCACCGACGGCGCCGGCCATGCCATCGTTCGCCTGGAACATGTCCGATCAGCACATCGCCGATGTGCTGACCTACGTGCGCAACAGTTGGGGCAACGCCGCGGCGCCTGTTTCGGCGGACGACGTCAAGGCCTTGCGGGAGGAGCTGACGCCCTAGAGGGAGCAGAGGCGGGGTGCGCGCGCACCCCGCTGTGCTTGCTTACTTCTTGACCCAGGTACCGTTCAGCTGGATGACCTGGCCGGACGGGGTCTTTTCGATGGCTTTCTTGCCGGCGATGGCTTCGACGTCGCTGACGCTGATGCCGTTCTTCTGCGCCAGGCGATGGTATTCAGCCCGCCGGGCCTGGTTGATCTGGCTGGCGATCTCTTCGGCCTGACCGCCGCCCTGTACCACGCCCAGGTAGCCGTCGGGCTTCTCGCCGAGCTGGCCGCTGGCTTTGGCCTGGCCAAGCGCGGCCATGGCTTCGTTGAGCGACATGGCCGCGGCCGGCAGGGCCAGGCACAGCGCCATGAGCAGGGTGCCGAGTTTCAGATAGCTTTTCATGAGAGTCCTCAGAAGAGTCCGCTGTCTTCGTTGATGATGGAATCGAGCTGCTTGTCGACCTTGATGTAGATCTCGTGCTCGATCTTGACGTTGAGGTTGATATTGATCGGCTCGTTGGGCACGGCCAGTTCCACTCGAGGGGTGCAAGCGCTGGCTAGCAGAGCCAGCGCCAGGAGGCAGATTGAATGGCGCAACCGCATGGCGGGATTCTCCTGTTCACGGTCCGGTTACAGTGCCTGATCTGAGCCGTTCCTGCACGCGTCGCTGAATGGTTTCGCTGACGCGGTCGGATAACTGCAGGCTGGTCAGCAGGGCTGGAATGTCTTCTTGCAGATTGATCGAAAAGTTGATCGGCCGGCCGCCTTCCAGTGCCGGGTTGCGACCTTGCAGCCGCAGGCCCAGGTCGAGCTTGCCATCGGCCGAGTAGTGCACGTCACTTGCGAGCAGCGCGTAGTGGAAGTCGTCCAGGGCTTCGGTCACCAGACGCATGGCCGGGTTGGCCTGGCCCAATGCCTGGATCTTTGCCGAGCGGAACTGCAACGCGCCTCCCGGCTCACGTGCCTTGAGCGAACCCTTTTCGATACTGATACCGGCGTCACTGCGCTGGAGCTGCAATTCACCGTCGATCACCCCGGTTCCGGACAGCCCCTCGGTCGGGTAGGCCTCGAGCAGCAAGGGCAGCTGCAGGCCACGCAGGTGCGCGTCCAACCGTTGCGACGCGGCAGCCAGATCGACGGCGCCGGGGTCCAGCCAGAGCCGCCCGCCCAGCAGGCGCACCTCGGCCTCGCGCCAGGCCAACCGACCCCGGGCCAGCTCATCCAGCGGGCCGACGTATTCGCCAATCACGTGCAGCGGGCCGAAGGTAAAACCTGGATTGACCTCCCGCACGGTCAGTTCCTTGACGTCGAGCCGCAATTGATCACGCTGCAGGATGAGCGACAAGGTGGCGTCCAGCCCGCTCAGTTCGGTGCGATCGTAGATGCCGCCGACACCTTTGGCGGTAAGCGACGCCGACGCGGCGAGCGGCCCGCTGGCCGGGACCTCGATGTGCGCCTTGCCCTGCAGCCGGCCGTTGTTCAGTTCCAGCACGCGAGGCCAGTCGGCAAGTGTCGCCGCCAGCGGGTTGCCGGCGCGCAGGAACAGCTCGGGAAGGGCGGCATCGAGGCGGGCCGTGCCAGTGGCGAGGTCGTAGTTCAGCGCCATAGGCAGGGTCAGCCCGGCATCGTTGCTCAGCGGGCCGTCGAGCACCACGCGTGATGGCTGCGCCGCGAAGGTGCCGCTCCAGCGCCAGGCTTGCGGGCGCAACGCCGGATGCTTCAGTTCAGCGATCGTCAGCGTGGGCTTGCCCTTGGCGGCGAAGTGCTCGAGCCGGCCGTCAGCAAAACTCAACTCCATTGCCGTCCCGGCCAGCTCCGCCTGCAGCTCGCTGGCCGTCGCCTCGGCCGCGACGGTCATGCCGTCGGCCGTGATCCGTGAGCCCTTGTCGAACCGGATGGCTGCGGCCTGCTGAGACAGCGTTCCGTCAAGGCGCAGCTTCGCTTCGAGGCCCTGCATGGAAAACCCCGGCCCGCTGAGCGTCGGGCTGTGCAGGTTCAGCCGGGTATCGCTGAATGTGGTCAGGTAGGGAGCGCTGGTTTCGACCAGGACGCGGCTGTTCAGCGAGAACGGCGAGGGCCCGCTGGCCTCGAGTTGCAGGGTCAGCGGCAACGCTGGCGAGGCGCCGTCCGCTGTGACAGGAGCGATTTTCAGGCTGACGGCGCTGGGCCGCAGTGGCTCCGGGAGGTCCGCGACCCGTACGGCGCTTGGACGCAGGCTCAGATCAGCCGCCAGTTCCGTGGGGATCCATATGCCAGTCTCGATGCGCGCGCCGAGGTCCAATCGACCCTGCACCTGGCCGATACCCACCACCGGCCAGGGCGCGGGCAGGTTTGCCGAGATTCGCAACTCGCCCTCTTGCACGCTGAAATCGTCAAGAAACGCCGCCGTGTCGATATCCAGGGTCCAGCCTCCGCCGATGCGCATCTGTTCGGGCAACTCGGGCAGTGCCGGTGGGGTGTAGGCCAACCAATCGGCCAGCCAGTCCAGCAGCCAGGGTGCTTCGGGCAGTTCGCTGAGGCTCAGCGCGCCGCGCCAGCGCGTCAGCCCGGTGCCAGGCGTGAACTGGTTCAGCACGCTCAGGCGCGGTTCTCCGTCGAGCAGCACGTGCAGGTCGATATGGGTGTCTGCGCCTTGCTCGTGCACGTCGGCGGCCAGTTGCAAGCGATGCTCGCCATGCAGCAGATCGAGGTGCAGTTCGGCCGGAAAGATCGCTTCGCCACCGTGCTGCCAACTGACCTGGCCCGTTTCGCTGCACCTGCCGCTGGCGCAGGGCAGGTCGAGAGTCAGACTGTCGATACGGCCGTCGCGGGGGATCCAGCCCGCCCAGCGTTGCAATTGCTGTCGGTCGGGCAGGCTCGGTGTGCCGCCATCTGCCGGTCCGGTCTGGTTCGCCGGCTGCCATTCGACGCTTGCCCGTGCCACCCGCACGGCGCCCAGCGGCAGGGGGTGCCACCAGCTGTCGAGGCGCAGCCTGAGGTCATCGACGACCAGTGCTAGGCGTTCGCCGTCGGCGCGTTCCTGCTTCAGGACAAATTGTCGCAGCGCGATGCCGTCCGTCGATAAATGCAGGCCATCGATATCGAACGCGACGATACCCTGTTCGTCCTTGAAGGCATCCCAGCGAAGGGCTGCGTAGAACGCGAGCAGCAGGCACGTCAGAAGCACGCCAAGCGCTGTAAACAGCAGGGTTTGCCGCAGCCGGGTCATGGTGGGTTCCGTCTTGTCCGGGGTTGCAGCATAAGCCGCCGATGGCCATTGGCGAACCCCGAGACCATGTCGGACAGCAGCGACCAACGGTCACGCAAAAGGTTCCCGCGAGAGTCTCCCAAACCGCTTGAACACTGGCGTTTGCGGCCTTTGCGCAATCCCCGCGCCAGACTTGTACACATTCGTCGGAGCGCCTTGTCAAGCGCTTCTGACAAACAGACACAAAGCCTCTTGCGCCATAGATCGATAATAACTCACTGAAAAATAAAGAAATTTTTCTTTGGTGAAAAAACCGCCAGTTTAACGGAAAGCCAGTAGTGATAGGCGCTGGGGAAATTTGTAACCCTGTTTTCCACCGACTTATCCACAGGTTCTGTGGATTAAATATTTGTGTGAGTCAGTTCGCTTTTTTTTGAATTTTTCAAGACTTTAACTCTGTGAAAAAAGGAGTAGAGTGCGCGCCCTTGTCCCCCGAAGCTCTCGGTGATCATGAGAACGCGTCCTCTCGCATCGACTTCCGTCGATAGCACTTCTACTCCGCGCCTGCCTCTGCGCATGGCGTTGTGGCTGCTGGACAGCCAGCGTCTAGGACAGACCAAGAGTGTCAAACGAATCGCCGGACGGATGCTCAAGCAGCCGGCTCGCGAAGGTGTGGTGGAAGCGCAGAGCCGCCTCGGCCGGCTGCTGTGCACCGACTGCGACAGCCAGCGCGATCGGCGCATCGGTTTCGAGCTGCTGCGTCAAGCGGCCCGTGCGGGTGACTGCCAGGCGCAACTGGAACTCGGTCAGCTTTATTGCCAGCCCCAGTACCGCGAACTGACCAAGGCACGGCACTGGCTGGAGCAGGCTGCGGCCCAGGGCTCTGCCGAGGCAAGGCGCGTACTGCAGGGGCTGCCAGGCAAACGTCGGGTTTCCACCCTACGCTGATCCTGCCTGGAATGGCCGTGACAGAGCGTCCGGCCTGACCGGTACGCGTCCGCTGGCTATACTGCCCGGCAATTCAGCCGGAGTAACCCATGCCCCTCGATCCCCTCTATCTATCAGCCGGGCTTGGTGCGCTCTGCATGCTGCTGGCCGCGGTGGCCGCTGTGATGCAGGGGCGCCTGTCCCGGCAACAGGCCGAGTTGTCGCTGCTCGACGAGCGCCTGAGCCAGGCGATGCTCGCTCAGGAAGGCCTCGGCGCTCAGCTGGAGACCAGTCGCCTGGAGCACGCCGAGCTGCAGGCCTCGCGTGCTGCGCTGCAGGCCGAGGCGGCGGTGCTGCGCCGCGAGACCGAATGGTTGCAGACCCAGCGGCTGGAAACCCGCGAACTCCTCGATGACCTCCAGGCCGAGCGCGACGCGCAGCAAGCCGAGCTGCGCGCGCTGAGCGCCTCCCATGCCGCCGTCAGTGCCGAACTCAACGAACAGCAGAAAACCCACGAGCAGCGCCTGGAAGACCTCCAGCGCGCCCGTGACGAACTGCGAGCGCAGTTCGCCGAGCTGGCCGGCAAGATCTTCGAAGAGCGCGAGCAGCGGTTCGCCGACGCCAGCCAGGAACGCCTCGGGCAGCTGCTCGATCCCTTGAAGGAGCGCATTCAGGCGTTCGAAAAGCGCGTCGAGGAGAGCTATCAGCACGAGGCCCGCGAGCGTTTTTCGCTGGCCAGGGAGTTGGAGCGGCTGCAGCAGCTCAATCAGCGGCTGGGCGACGAGGCGACCAATCTGACCCGTGCGCTGCAGGGCCAGAAGACCCAGGGCAACTGGGGCGAGCTGGTGCTGGAGCGGGTACTCGAGCATGCCGGGCTGGAAAAAGGCCGCGAATACCACACCCAGGTCAGCCTGAAGAGCGCCGACGGCGAGCGCTTCCAGCCCGACGTGTTGATCCAGCTGCCCGGCGACAAACAGGTGGTGGTCGATGCCAAGGTCAGCCTCACGGCCTATCAGGCGCTGACCTGCGCGGAAGATGAGGCCAGCCGGGCGCTGGCGCTCAAGCAGCACGTGCTGTCCTTGCGCAACCATCTCAAAGGCTTGTCGCTCAAGGACTACCAGCGCCTGGAAGGCTTGCAGAGCCTAGATTTCGTCCTGTTGTTCGTGCCGATCGAGGCCGCCTTCGCCGCCGCCCTGCAGGGCGATCCGGAATTGTTCCAGGAGGCCTACAGCAAGCACATCGTGATCGTCAGCCCGACCACCCTGCTCGCCACGCTGCGGGTGATCGACAGTCTCTGGCGCCAGGAACGCCAGAGCCAGAACGCCCGCGAGATTGCCGAGCGCGCCGGGGCGCTGTACGACAAGTTCGCTGCTTTCATCCAGGATCTGGACGAGATCGGCAATCGCCTGCAGCAACTGGACAAGGCCTATATCGGTGCGCGCAACAAGCTCACCGACGGGCGCGGCAATCTGGTCGGCCGTGCCGAGCAGCTGAAGCTGCTGGGTGCGCGGGCCAGCAAGCGTCTGCCGGTCGACTGGCTGGAGCGCGCCGGCGCTGAAACGCCCCTCGAGGAAGCCGAAGACTGAGCACCGGCCGGCTCACAGCAGCCACAGCACCGCGAGCCCGGCGAGCAGGCCGCCGAACATGAACGGCAAGGTCAGCGTCGCCAAGGCGCGTCCGCCGATGAGCAGGATCAGCCCGGCCTTGACCAGGCTGTTGCTGAAGGCGGCGAGAAAGATGCCGCGAACCGCAACCAGCTCGCTCAGGTCGGTTCGCGCGCTGTTGGACAGCGACAGGGTAATGGCATCCACGTCGGTCAGGCCCGACAGCAGCGAGACCAGATAGATACCGGTATCGCCCAACAGCCGCCGCGCGCCCTCGACAACAAACAGAATGACCACCAGCAGGCCGCCGAAGCGCAGCGCCGGGCCCAACTCGAATGGATTCTTCAATGGAGGTTCGGCCGCGTTCTCCGGCTGTTGCGCCGCGCGCAGGTAGTAGAAGAAGGCGCCGCCGGCATAGATCGAGCCGGCTGTCAGCATGGGCGCCAGCAGCGACGGCAGCAGCTCGCGGTTGATCAGTCCCACTTCAAGAAGCACTCGCGGAAACATCAACGCGGAGGTAGCCAGCAGGCCAGCCGCGAGGGCCGGGCGAAGCTTTTCGGCGTCCAGGCGGGCGAGGGTGATGGTCATCGCAGTCGAGGAGACGATGCCGCCGAGCAGGGCGGTGACCAGCAGTCCGTGACGGGTCCCCAACAGACGGATGGCGACGTAGGCGGCGAAGCCTATGCCGGCGATCAGCACCACCATCCACCAGGTGGTATAGGGATTGAAGGCCTGCCAGGGGCCGTAGCCTTCGTTGGGCAGCGCCGGTAGCAGGACCACGGAGATGAACAGCAGCTTCAGCGCGCCGCTCAGTTCGGCCTCGCTGAGCTTGCGCAACGCCCCGTGCAGGCGCGCTTTCAGGCTCAACAGCAAGGCCACCACAACGGCAAGGGATGCGGCCAGCAAACGGCTTTCGACGACGGCCAGACTGCCGAGCAAGAACGTCAGCAGCAGCGCCACTTCGGTGGTCATGCCGTAATCGGCGTTGGAACGGGATTCGATCAAGTAGCCAGCGATGGTCAGCAGGGCCAGCACGACGAACACGGCAATCCAGGCGAGTGCGCCAAAATGACCGGCGCTCAGTGCCGCGAGCCCACCGAGCAGCCCGCAGAGGCCGAATGTGCGAATGCCCGCCAGTTCCTCCATGCCGTCGGTATTGCCGCGACCGCTCCAGCTGCGCTCCGTACCGATCAGCAGGCCGACGCCGAGGGCGGTGGCCAGGTTCAACGACAACTCGTAGGACATATGCGCAACACGTCGGCGGCCAGGGATAGCGTCAGTCTAGCCGTCGCGCTGCAACCGACACTTGCCGTGGCGCAAGGTGGCGTCAGTGCAGCGGCACATGGCGGCTCATCAGCGCACGCAGCGCGGCGGGCTTGACCGGCTTGGCGAGGTAATCCAGGCCAGTGGCATGGATCGCTGCAATCAGCTCCGGGCGGCCATCGGCGCTGATCACCACGCCGGGGATCGGTTCGCCGAGGCGCGTGCGCAACCAGGCCATCAGCTCCGAGCCGGTCTCGCCGTGGTCCAGGTGATAATCCACCAGCACCAGCTGCGGCCGCACGTCTTCCTTGAGCAACGCCTCGCATTGCGCTCGGTTACTGGCGGTCCAGACCTGGCAGCCCCAGCGCGACAACAAGCTGTGCATGCCGACGAGGATGCTGTCCTCGTTGTCGATGCACAGCACCTGGATGCCGGTCAGCGCGGTTTGTGGCGTGTCGCCGCTGCCGTTGGGCTTGGCCTGCCGGACGAGGTTGCTGGCAATCGGTACCGTGACGCTGAACACGCTGCCCTTGCCAGGCCAGGAGCGCACCGAGAGCGGATGGTCGAGTACCTGGCAGAAACCATCGGCGATCGCCAGGCCGAGTCCCAGGCCCTTTTCGGCGCGGGTCTGATGGCTATCCAGGCGTTTGAACTCCTCGAAGATCACCCGCAGCTTGTCTTGGGCGATGCCGGGGCCGCGGTCCCAGACTTCGAGCCGCAGGCACGCTCCCTGGCGCCGCACGCCGAGCACTACGCGGCCCTTGGCGTAGCGGAAGGCATTGGTCAAGAAGTTCTGCAGCACGCGGCGCAACAGGCGGATGTCGCTGTCGACGCGCAACCGGCTGCCATGCACCTTGAAGTCGACGCCCTGTTCGACCGCCAGCATGCTGAATTCAGTGGTCAGCGTGTCGAACAGCGTCGCCAGCGGGAACGGATTGCGCTCCGGGGTGATACGGCCATTCTCCAGGCGCGAGATGTCCAGCAGGTCGGAGATCAGGTCCTCGGCCGAACGGAGCGAACTGTCCAGATGGCGGACCAGATCACGGGCTTCGGCGGGTAATGCATCGTGTTGATGCGACAGCGCGGCGGAGAACAATCGCGCGGCGTTCAACGGTTGCATCAGGTCATGGCTGACCGCTGCCAGGAAGCGCGTCTTCGACTGGTTGGCTGCCTCGGCAGTGCTCTTGGCCGCGGTCAGCGCCTTGTTCAGCTCGGACAGTTCCAGGGTTCGTTCGCTGACGCGCTGCTCCAGGCCTTCGTTGGCGTCCTTGAGCGCGCGCTCGGCTTCGCGGAAGGCGGTGATGTCACTGAAACTCATGACGAAGCCACCGCCCGGCATCGGATTGCCGATCAACTCGACCACGCGACCATTGGGGAAGGTGCGCTCGGACGTGTGCGCGCGGCCCTGGCGCATCCAGTAGAGTCGCTTGGCCACGTGGGTGTCCGGGTCGCCGGGCCCACACAGGCCACGCTCGGCGTTGTAGCGGATGATGTCGGCGATCGGGCAGCCGATGTAAACCAGGCCGTCCGGGTACTCGAACAGATCCAGATAGCGGTGGTTCCAGGCCACCAGTCGCAGCGACTGGTCGACCACGCTGATGCCCTGGGTGATGTTTTCGATCGCCCCCTGCAGCAGGGCACGGTTGAACTGCAGCACTTCGGAGGCTTCGCCGACGATGCGCACCACGTCGTCGACCTGCATGTCGCGGCCTTCCAGCGCGGCCTTCACCACGGCGCGTGTCGAGGATGCCCCCAGGACACCGGCGAGCAGCCGCTCGGTATGGGCGATCCATTGACCATCGGCCTGCTGCTTGGGCGAATAATCATGGCCGTGACGGCGGGCGAAACGCTGAAAGCTGAGCTCCGCGCGCTCGGCACCGACGAAACGCGAGGCCAGCGAGAGCAGATCCTCGACCTGCACGGCCAGCAGCCGGCGAGCGTTGGGGGTGGCGTGTATTTCCTGGCCGATGAAACGGCTGGCCTGCCAGTGCTCGGCGACACGAGTCTGCGAGAGGATCGAGACCCAGAAGAACAGCGTGGCATTACCGACCAGCGACAGCGTAACGCCCAGGGTCAGCGCGCTGGTGTTGAACGGCAGCTCGGTGGTGTACATCCATTGCAGGCCGGGGAACATCTCCAGCGGCCAGCCGAGCAGCGGCAACACCAGGGTGTACACCCAGATCAGTGCACCGGCGGTGAGGCCGGCGAAAACGCCGCGTCGGTTCGCCTGCTTCCAGTACAGCGCGCCGACCATGGCCGGCGCCACCTGAGTGAGCGCGGCAAAGGCGATCTGGCCGATGGTGGCCAGGCTGGCACTGGAACCGAGCAGCCGGTAGCTGACGTAGGCCAGCAGCAGGATCGCGACGATGCTGATGCGGCGCACCGAGAGCATCCAGTGACGGAACACCTCGAACGGCTGCTCGGCCTCCTTGCGGCGCAGCAGCCAGGGCAGCAGGATGTCGTTGGAGACCATGGTCGACAGGGCCACGCTGGCGACGATGACCATGCCGGTGGCCGCCGAGGCGCCGCCGATGAACGCCAGCATCGCCAGCGCCGGGTGAGCTTCGGCCAGGGGCAGGCTGATCACGAAGGAATCGGAGCTGACGCCGCTTGGCAGAAGCATCTGCCCGGCCAGGGCGATCGGAATGACGAACACCACGGCCAGCACCAGGTACAGCGGGAATACCCAGCGCGCCAGGCGGAAGTCCCGCGGCTCGATGTTTTCCACTACGGTCACGTGGAACTGCCGCGGCAAACAGACGATCGCCATCAGCGCCACGGTGGTTTGCACCAGCATCGATGGCCAGTTCACCGTTTCTTCCCAGTAACCGGTCAACGCCGATGACGCATACGCCTGGTTGAACAGATCGCCGAAGCCGTCGTACAGACCAAACGAGACGAAGACGCCCACCGCGATGAAGGCGAACAGCTTGACCAGCGACTCGAAAGCGATCGCCAGCACCATGCCGCGGTGGTGCTCGGTCACGTCCAGGTTGCGGGTGCCGAACAGCACGGTGAACAGGGCCAGCACCACCGATACGATCAGCGCGGTGTCCTGGGTGCCGGACCCGGCGGCGGCCTCGCTGTGGTTGCCGATCAGCAGGTTCACGCCGAGCACGATGCCCTTGAGCTGCAAGGCGATGTAAGGCAGCACCCCGACCAGGCAGATCAGGGTGATGACCACGGCCAGCAACTGCGACTTGCCATAGCGCGCGGCGATGAAGTCGGCGATCGAAGTGATGTTCTCCTGCTTGCTGATCATGATCGTCTTCTGGATCACCTGAGGCGCCAGGAGCATCAGCAGGATCGGTCCGAGGTAGATCGGCAGGAATGACCACAGTTGCTCGGCCGCCTGGCCGACCGCGCCGAAGAAGGTCCAGCTGGTGCAGTAGACCGCCAGCGACAAGCTGTAGACCCAGGCACGCACACGTGGCGACATCGGCGCGCTGTTGCGATCGCCATAGAAGGCGATGGCGAACAACACGGCCATATATGTGAAGGCGACCAGCGCGATCAGCCCACCGGACAACGACATGCATACTCCAGATGACAGGTGAAAAAGCGGCTGACACCGATCCCGCCGCGACTTCGCGTCGATCGAGCCAGGCGACGCCGGGGCCGGTATAGCAGGGCGATCACGGCGCTCACGCCGGCCGAATCTGCCGCTGCGGTTGTTGATGCCGGTATCCCTCGGGCGGCTACCCGGGCTCGGCAGATTACGGAAATCGGTGGCTGCCGCTCAGCAGTAGATGAGTATGCAAAGTTTCGCAGTAAAAGCGCCAAGCGTGTTGCGGCTGCGACCATCGTCGCATGAGCCTGTTCGTCGCAGCGCAGCGGTGATAGCGCCGTGCCGGGCGGGGTGGTTCGGCATGCGGCAACCCGCGAGTACCCTTGCGACATCGCACTGCGCTGTAGCCGCTGACGGCCCAGGGGAGGGCGACGGGGCACTTCCCGCTTGCGCAAGGATCACACAGGGTCTCGTTCCGTCGATTCAGGAGAGCTTGCGATGTTCACGCCGCGCCCGGTCACCTTGCAGAGGGGCGCCTTGCGCCTGGAGCCGCTTGTCGACGCGGACATTCCGGCCCTGGTGGCGCTGGCCGAGCGCAACCGGGACCAGCTCATCTATCTCAATGGCCCCCTGCGCCCTGACTGGTATCGCCTGGCGCTCGCCGAGCAACGCGAGGGCCGGGCGGTGGTGTTTACCCTGCGCATGGCCGATCGAATCGTCGGCACCACCCGGTTCGCCGACTTCGACCCCGCGTTGCCGGCCGCCGAACTCGGCTGGACCTGGCTGGACCAGGCCGAGCATGGCAGCGGTCTGAACACCTCAATCAAGCAGCTGTTGCTCCGGCATGCCTTCGAGGAGTGGCAGCTGGTGCGGCTGCAACTGAAAACCGCAGCCAGCAACCTGCGATCGCAACGGGCCATCGAAAAGCTCGGTGCCCAGCGCGAGGGCGTGCTGCGTAATCACCGTCGTCTGGCCGACGGGCGGCTGGACGATACGGTGGTCTACAGCATCACCGATGTTGAATGGCCTGCCGTCAGGGATGCGCTGGGCGCGCGGGGCCATGATCAGTAGGCGGCTTCGGCCGGTTCGTGACCGGGTTGTGCATCTTGGTTGCAGTCGGCCATTCGGCCGTGCAGCTCCAAGCGTCTGCCTGATCGCGAATCCGCGGCTCTGCGCGCGGCAACCGGCCGGCACGAGGCATGAACGCGCGAACGGTGTCGAGGGCAACGGCCGTCGCCGGCGAGCCACCGCTTAGGGTAATGTTGGCGGTTTTCACGGGCAGGCCGCGCCGCGGCGCCCAGCCCGTCCTCGTCTTGCTCTACACCTCGTCAGCGGCGTGTAGCGCTTCACCGGCTGCGGTGCATACCTAAGGAGCCTTGATGTCCCGCTTGCAGGAATTCTTGCATGGCTGTCGCGATATTCTTCCGCTGATCGTCGGCGCGATCCCGTTCGGCATCATTTTCGGCACGCTGGCCATCGGGGCTGGTCTGTCGCCCTGGCAGACCATTGGCATGTCGGCGCTGGTGTTCGCCGGCTCTGCGCAATTCATCGCCGTCACACTCATTACCGGAGGCGTAGGGGCTGCCGTGGTGCTGCTGACGACCTTCGTGGTGAACCTGCGACACGCGCTCTACAGCGCGGCCATGCAGCCCTTCGTGCGCCACCTGCCCGGGCGCTGGCGCGTGCCGCTGGCGTTCTGGCTGACCGACGAGGCCTTCGCCGTCATTCAGCACCGCTACGCGCGGGACGATGGCGCGCGGTACAAGCACTGGTTCTTCTTCGGCGCGGCGTTGACCATGTACCTCTCCTGGCAGCTGGCGACGCTGGCCGGGATCGCCTTCGGCCAGGCGGTGCCGGACGTGGCCAGCTGGGGCCTGGATTTCGCCATGATCGCGACCTTCATCGGTATCGCCGTGCCGATGATGCGCACCTGCCCGCAGGTGGCGTCGGCGCTGGTAGCCGCGGCCGTGGCGCTAATGACCTGGGACCTGCCGTACAAGCTCGGCCTGATCGCCGCGGCGCTGGCGGGCATCGTCGTCGGTGTCTGGCTCGAGCGACGAGCCGAACGTCAACTACAGGGAGAGGTGCACTGATGCAGACCTGGCTGCTGATCATCGGGATGCTGGCGATCACCTTCATGACGCGCTACAGCTTTTTCGCCTGGCCCGACCTGCGCTTTCCGCGCGTGGTGGAGCAGGGCCTGCATTACGTGCCAGTCGCCGTGCTGACCGCCATCGTGGTGCCCGGCATGCTCCGGCCCGAGGGCGAGTGGGCGCTCGACTGGCACAATGCCTATCTGCTGGCCGGTCTGCTGTCGATCCTGGTGGCGGCGCTGACTCGCAACCTGTTGGCGACCATTGCCGGCGGGCTGCTGAGCTTCTTCGTCATGCGCTGGGCGTTTGGGCAATTGCCGCTATGAACCCACCGGTAAACCCTGTTTCGGATGATCAACGCGGAGACCCGCAATGACCCCGCATTCGCAGTTCGGCCTGCTCGGCACGCGACGCTTCCTGCCGTTCTTCCTGACGCAGTTGCTCGGTGCCTTCAACGACAACGTGTTCAAGCAGGCGCTGGTGCTGGCGATCCTCTTCAAGCTGGGCACCACCGCCGATGTCAGCCTGCTGGTGAACCTCTGCGCGTTGCTGTTCATCCTGCCGTTCTTCCTGTTCTCCGCACTGGGCGGCCAGTGCGGCGAGAAGTACGAAAAGGCCTGGTTGATCCGCCGTATCAAGTTCGCCGAGATCCTCATCATGCTTGTCGGTGCGCTGGGTATGTGGCTGGGCAACCTGCCGCTGCTGCTCGTCGTACTGTTCTGCATGGGCACGCAATCCGCGCTGTTCGGGCCGGTGAAATACTCGATCCTGCCGCAGCAGTTGCGGCCCGATGAGCTGGTCGGCGGCAATGCGCTGGTCGAGATGGGAACCTTCCTGGCGATTCTCGGCGGCACCATCGCGGCGGGCGTCCTGATGGGCTATCTCGACTACGCCCTGTGGGTGTCAGTGGCGGTGGTGGGGCTGGCGACGGTGGGCTTTCTCGCCAGCCGGGCGATTCCGCTGTCGGCGGCGGCATTGCCGAGCCTGCGGCTGGACTGGAACCTGTTGCGCCAGTCGCTGCAGATCATGCGGTTGGGATTGGGGCAGCAGCGCGCCGTTTCCCGCGCGATGATCGGCAATTCCTGGTTCTGGTTTCTCGGCGCGGTGTACCTGACTCAGATTCCGGCGTTCGCCCGTGATTGGCTGCAGGGCGACGAGGGAGTGGTGACGCTCATCCTGGCCGTGTTCTCGATCGGTATCGCGCTGGGCTCGATGCTCTGCGAGCGGTTGTCCCGGCATCGCGTGGAGCTGGGCCTGGTGCCACTGGGTTCGAGCGGTTTGACGCTGTTCGGCGTGCTGCTCTGGTGGCATGCCGGTGGTGTGCCGGCCGCAGAGGTGGCCCGGGACTGGTCGATGTTGCTGGCCGAGCCGCACGCCTGGTGGGTGCTGATCGATATCCTCGGGCTGGGCACCTTCGGTGGGCTCTACATCGTGCCGCTGTACGCCTTGATCCAGTCCCGCACGGCCCTCGAGGAGCGCTCTCGGGTGGTGGCCGCGAACAACATTCTCAACGCCTTTTTCATGGTGGTCTCGGCGATTTTTTCCATCGTGTTGCTCACGGTCGCCGGGCTGACGATCCCGCAGCTGTTTCTAGCTGTGGCGCTAATGAACGTGCTGGTGATCGGCTGGATATGCTATTCGGTGCCGGAGTTCGCGCTGCGCTTGCGCTACTGGCTGTTGCGCCGGCCGCTGCCGCCGGCGGGTTGACCGTCAGCGGCACTTCGGTAGCGGCGAGCGCCTGGCTAGCGCTCGTCCCCGGCCGCGCTGGCGACGGGGTAGAAGCGTCGACGCACCATCTGCATGTCTCCGTGGCGCTTCAGGCGGGTACTGATCTGTTCGAGCGTTGCCGGAATGTTCAACTCACCCCTGAGCATAGGTTGCAGGCGCGTCTGGAACAGGCTCCAGAAGCGCTTCATCTCGGGGATGTCCGGCATGATCTCGCCGCTGGCCGCCGACTGGTAGGTATGGGCGATCAGCGGGTCCTGCTGCAGCGTTTCCAGCAATTCGAGGTTGGCGGCCGCGCCTAGCGGCTTGTCCGCGTCGATGGCGCGTAGCCCATCGGCGGTGGTCAGGTAGTCCTCGAGAAAGCGCTGCGCCTGGGTCTGGTTGGGACTGTGCGCATTGACCGCCGCCGCGATGATGCCGACGAAGGGCTTGCCGCGCCGGTCGGCGTCGATCCCCGGAACATCATCGATGCCGATGCGCATGCCCGCGGTGCGCAGTTCGTTCCAGACCCAGGGGCCATTGACCATCATCGCCAGTTCGCCGGCTTTGAACGCCTTCATCATGCTGTCGTAGCTATCTTCCGGCTCGAGTACGCCGAGGTCGAGCAACTGGCGCAGTTGCTCGAAGCCGGCGACCGCGCCCGGATTGCCGATGCCCAGGTCGCCCAGGTCGTACAGTCCGTCGCGCTTGCGGACGCTGTAGCCTCCGCTGCCGGCGATCACGGGCCAGGAGAAATAGAGGTTGGCGTAGTCCCAGGCGATGGCGCGCTTACCCTGTTGGCGAAGGCGGCGGTCCAGCTCGACCACCTCGCGCCAGGTGCGCGGCGCCGACTCGATCAGGTCTGGGTTGTAGATCAGGCTGACCACTTCGGTGGATAGCGGATAACCGTAGATGCGATTGCCGACGCTGACCGCTTCCCAGGTGAACCCCGGCGTGCGCTGCAGGGCTGCGGGGCTCGGCTGCAGCGCGGCGAGGTGGCCGGCGTCGAGCCAGGAGCCGAAGCGATCATGGGCGAAGATGACGATATCGGGACCCTTGCTGGTCCCGGCGAGACGGTCGAAGCGCGCCGCGAGGTCCTGCGGCGTGGCCACTTCGACCTCGATGCCCGTTTCCGTCCGAAAACGCTCGCCAACCTTGGCGACGCCGTTGTAACCCTTGTCCTGATTGACCCAGACCAGCAACTTGCCGCGTTCGAAGGCCGGTGCGGTGGTGGATAGACAGGCAAGCATCAAAAGCCATGCGGTGTGGCGCAACCTGATCATGTGCAGCTCCTTGCTCGGTAGCGACGCACCCGGCCCTGTCCGGAACCGGGTGGAGGGTCCTGCGAATCAACCACCTATTTGATCTGGATGCGCTCCAGCAGATAGGCGCGGGCCTCGCTGTCGCCGATGCGGGCCGCCTCGTCAGCCAGGCGTAGCGCGCGTTCCAGATCCTTGCTGGCCAGTGCCGCATCGATGCCCTGGCGGTAGTAGGCCTGGGTTTCCGGCAGTACAGCGGGGGCAGGGGTCGAGGGCAGCTGATTGCCCATTTCGCCGCCGATGCTGTAGGCGGGCACGTAGGTGTTGGCCTGCTGGCCGGCGACGCGGTCTTCGATCAGTACCATCTTGATCACGCCAACCGGCGAATGCTGTGCCACCGGATCGGGGATGCTCGGCGGCTCGTTGCCTAACGCCTTGGCGTAGGCCTTGGCCGGGTGCTGCAGCGTGGTCTTGCCGTTGCTGTCGCGCTCCGAGGCGAAGATCACCAGGTATTGTTCGTTGCCGGGGTTGTCCAGATAGAGCCGGTCGACCCGCAGGCGCGCGTCGAGGCTGTCGCCCTTCATTCCCTCGGCCGGGACATAGGTGAAGTCGTCGGCATCGAGCAGGCGCGTCATGCGCAAGCGGCTGTCGAGCAGCATGACGCTGGGCGCCAGTACGGTGTCGCCCGCCTGGCTGTACAGGCGAATCTCGAAGGATTTGCTGTCACGCGGCAGGGCGAAGGCGCGGAAGAAGCTCTTGCCGGTCTTGAAGTCGTAGGCCGGGGCAGAGGAATCCAGGGTCACGTTACCGGAGAAGTTGGCCGGCAACGGTTGAAAGGGGAACGCATCGATCGCATCGCAGCAGATCGGGGCGCTAGCCAGCGCCTGGCGCGCGCTGTGTATCGGCATGTCCAGGGGCGCCGGGGTCTGCGCCAGCGCATCCACACGCCGAAGCGGTTCGTTGCCACAACCGGCTGCCAGCAGCACGGCCAGGCCAAGCAGGGAATATCGCAGCGTTTTCATGATCAACACTCCAGTCGCCAATCGAAAAGACCCCGACCAGCCATGGTCGGGGTAAAAGCACCGCCGGAACGGTGGGAGCGAAAAAAGAGATGCAGCGCGATCGGGCGGGCGCAACGGGAGGAGAGGAACCGTTGCACGTCGCCCGACCGTCAGGCGCTTACCACCAGGCCTCGGCCTGTACGCCGAAGGTCAGACCGTCGTCGTCACCGGCGTCGATGGACTCGCTGGCCGCCTGGTAGCGACCACCGTCCCACTTGGCGTAGGTGGCGAACACGCGGATCTGCGGACGTGCCCAGAAGCTGCGACCAGCGGACCATTGCTGGGCCAGGGTGAGTTTCTTCAGATCGCGGCTGCGCTCGCCGTCGGCCTGCGGGTCGACACGGTCGTAGCCGAATTCCAGCGCGGTGCTCATGGTCTCGTTCCACTTGTAGACCGGGCGCACGCCGAAGGAGAGCCATTTCTGGCCGGAGTCGTTGTCGAAGTCTTTGTCTTCGTAGATCTGCACGTACATCATTTCGACGTTGTCGGTCAGCCCGACCACGCCCTGGTTGACCAGGCGGAACATGTCGCCATCGCTGTTGCCGGTAGTGTTGTGGCCACCGCTGCCGATGATGCCGTCGGTGCCGTACTGCAGGGCGAGCTTGTTGTAGCCGCCGAACCAGTTGCCCTGGGTGTGCTCGAGGGTGACCAGGTGACCCTTCTGGTCCTGGTAGCCGTCGTCGCGCTCCTGCAGGTCGGTCAGGTTGGCCTTGCCATAGTCGTAGCCGATTTCCAGCTTGCCGTTGGGGTTGACGTCGATCTCGGCAACACGGAAGTCCAGGGTGTCGTTGGCGATGTTGGTGCCCGTACCGGAGCCCTGGTAGGTCCACTCGCCATCGGTGTTGCGGATCCAGGCAATGCTGGCTTTGCCGAAGCCCAGGTCGATGTCTTCGATACCGGCGCCGGGGCCGGAGACGTCCCAGTAGTAGTAATCGTTGATGTGCACGTCGTGGCGCTTGTAGTAACGCTTGCCCGCCCAGATGTCGGCGCCCGGCAGGCTCGCGATCAGGTTCTTGCCCACCACGTTGAACTGACGGATGGCGACGTCGCCGCCTTCGTCGTAGGGGTTGTTGGCACCGCCATTGGTGTCGGTGCGGGTCGCTTCCCAGTCGTTAGCCTGGCCCGATTTATAGGCGATCATGCTGTCGACGTAGAAGCTTTGTTCGCCTTCCTTCCAGACTTCCTGGCCGAGGCCGATTTCAGCGTAGGTTTCGCATTCGTTGCCCAGGCGGTACTTGGCCGGTGCGCCGGCGGCCTGGAAACAGGCCTGATCGCCACCTCCTGCGGTCGCACCGACGCCGGAACGCATATAGCCATGGAAATCCACCGCGTGCGAAGGCATGGCCGCCAGCAGGGCGGTGCAGAGCAGGGTGGGCTTAAAAAAACGCACGGATTGTTGCGGAGTCATCGCGAAAGTCCTTTGTTCTTTTTGTTGGTCAAGTGTGACCGGCGTGCTTTGCCAGCCTTGGCGCCAACTGATCGCTCCGGGTGAAACCGGTTTGGGCTGACGGCGGTGAAAGCGTGCGGTTCGATGAAAATCGCAACATCCTCCCGGGGTGTTTTTTTTCAGGCGGAGCGGCGGGGCGTAGTGGGGGAGGAGGCTGGCGCCGCTGATGGCGGCGCGTAGTACGCCTGGCCACTAAGCCTCGAATAAACCGCTTGGGGAGGTATGGCCGGGTGGGGCTGCGGGGCAGGCTGGGCGGGTCGGTGATGTGGTTTCACCGACTGCGCCCGGCCGTCCGGGAAGCCGGTGGCCGTTGTCGGGTGCTCACAACAAATACAAGAGTGGAGCTACTTCGATGAGACATGCCTTATCTACGACCCGCCTCGCCTTGGCGGCGTCTTCCCTGTTGCTGACCCTGGGTACGGCCCATGCCGCCGACCTGACGGGCAAGAGCCCGGCCGGCGTGCGTTACCACGGTGGCGACGAAATCATTCTGCAGGGTTTTCACTGGAACACCGTGCGCGAGGCGCCCAATGCCTGGTACGACAGGCTGCGCGAGATGGCGCCGACCATCGCCGCCGACGGCTTCAGCGCCATCTGGATGCCGGTGCCCTGGCGCGACTTCTCAAGCTGGAGCGACGGTGCCAACTCCGGCGGCGGCGAAGGTTACTTCTGGCACGACTTCAACAAGAACGGTCGCTACGGCAGCGATGGCCAGCTCAAGCAGGCGGCTGCCGCGTTGAACGCCGCGAAGGTAAAGGTGCTTTACGACGTGGTGCCCAACCACATGAACCGCGGCTATCCCGACAAGGAAATCAACCTGCCGGCTGGCCAGGGCTTCTGGCGGCACGACTGCAGCGACCCGGGCAACTATGCCAACGACTGCGATGACGGTGATCGCTTCATGGGCGGCGATGCGGACCTCAACACCGCCAACCCCCAGGTGTTTGGCATGTTCCGCGACGAGTTCGCGAACCTGCGCGGCAACTACGGCGCTGGCGGCTTTCGCTTCGACTTCGTCCGCGGTTACGCCGGGGAGCGGGTCGACAGCTGGATGAGCGCGGCCCATGACAACGCATTCTGCGTGGGCGAACTGTGGAAATCGCCCGGCGAATATCCGAGCTGGGACTGGCGCAACACGGCCAGCTGGCAGCAGGTGATCAAGGATTGGTCCGACCGGGCCAAATGCCCGGTCTTCGACTTCGCCCTCAAGGAGCGGATGCAGAATGGCTCGATCGCCGACTGGAAGAACGGCCTCAACGGCAATCCCGACCCGCGCTGGCGCGAAGTGGCGGTGACCTTCATCGACAACCACGACACCGGCTATTCGCCGGGGCAGAACGGTGGCCAGCATCACTGGGCGCTGCGTGACGATCTGGTCCGCCAGGCCTATGCCTATATCCTCTCCAGCCCTGGCACGCCGGTGGTCTACTGGTCGCACATGTACGACTGGGGGCAGGGTCCGCTGATCCGCCAGCTGATCCAGATCCGCCGCGCCGCGGGCATCCGGGCGGACTCGGCCATCGAGTTCCACAGCGGCTACTCGGGGCTGGTCGCTACGGTGCAGGGCACGGCGCAGACGTTGGTGATCGCCCTGGGTTCGAACCTGGACAACCCGGGCCAGGTCAGCAGTGCCAGCTTCAATCAGGCATTGAGTCAGGACAACGGCCAGATTCGGATCTGGACCACCGGCGGCAGCGGCGAAAACGGCGGCGATGATGGCGGCGACGGCGGCCTGGTCAGCGTCAATTTCCGTTGCGACAACGGTGTAACCCAGTGGGGCGACAGCGTCTATGCGGTCGGCAATCTGACGCAACTCGGCAGCTGGAACCCGGCCAACGCGGTCCGCCTCACCGATGTCAGCAGCTACCCGACCTGGAAGGGCAGCATCAGCCTGCCGGCGCAGCAGGCGGTGGAGTGGAAGTGCATCGTGCGCAGCGAAGCCAATCCGAGTCAGGTCAAGACCTGGCAGCCAGGCGGCAACAACCGCCTCACCAGTGCCGCGGGCGCCAGTACCAGCGGTTCCTTCTAAGCGACGCGCGCCGGCTCTGGCCGGCGCGACCCGGCGGCTGGCCGGATCGACCGCAAGGGTCGGTCCGAGCGCACACGTCTACGCCCTGGGCGCTTTTCTACGCCTGGGTACTCCTCCTGGGGAGTGCGACAGGGGGAGGATGTGTGTAATCCCGGCCCGGACGATTCTGGCGTGACAACAACAAGTCGTCGCGTTCGCTGTCGCGCCAGGAGCTGTCATGTCCGTCCATCCGCGTTTTTCCCTCTTTCGGCTCGGCTTCCTGCCGCGCCTTTATCTGCTGATCGCCGCGCTCGTCGCGTTGCTCATGCTGGTGGCCGGTACCAGCCTGGTGGCGATCGGCCGCTTGCAGGACAACGCCGGACAGATCTCCACCACGGCCTCACGCCTGCTGATCAGCGAAAGCTTTTTCAGCACCTTGCAGAGTCTGACGCAGAACCTCTCCGATGCGCTCGCCGAGGATCGGCCGGAGCAGCTCGATGCGTTTGTCGAACGGCACCAGGAACTGCACCAGCGGGCGGTCGAGAAACTCGCCGAGCTCGATCGCCTGACACCGGGTCACACCGAAGCCAAGCAGCGCTTGAGCGAGTTGTTGCCCGAGCTCGACCGTCGCAGCCTCGCACTGATCGACGCGCATCGCGGCCTGCTCCAGCGCGTCGGCCACAACGCCGTCGCCCTGCGTGATCTGCAGTTGCAGTTCTCGCGCCTCAAGCAGGACCTGTTGCAGGCGCAATTCGTCACCCATGACGACCTGGCGGCCTACTCGATCAAGCAGTTCATCATCCCGTTCGAGCAGGTCGAAGCGACGATGTTCGACGCGATCGGCAGCGCCTCGACCGGCAAGCTCGACGAAGCCGCAACGAAGGTGGCCGAACGCCTGCCAGATTTGAGGAAGAAACTCGAGAATGTGCTGCTGGACCTGGCGCCGCACCAGGACAGCCGCACCGACTACGGGCACAGCTTCCGTCCGCCATTCGAGGCCATCGAGCGGCAGCTGGACGTCGCCGGCCAAGGCGCCGTCGGGCAGTACTACGGCTGGCTTCGCGACAAGCAGGCCAACCGTGAGCAGAAGGACCAGCTCAGCGGCCTGCAGCGCCAGGCCCGCGACGACATCGGCACGCTCATCGCCAGTGCCCAGCAGGCCAGCGACGAGCAGCTCGCCCGGGCCCAGGACACCTACCGGCTTGGCGTGATCCGGCTGCTCTGGATGGCCGGGCTGTCGATCGGGGTCGCGCTGTTCATGGGGTTGTGGCTGAGCCGCACCATGCGCGTTGCGCTCGGCGCTGTCACCGGGACCCTGCAGCACCTGGCCGCCGGCGATCTGCGCGATCAGTGCGGCTATCGCAAGGCCGACGAGTTCGGACGCGTCAGCGAGCACGTCAATCGGGTCGCCGCCAACATGCGTGACGCGCTGGCACAGCTCGGGCGCAACGCCGATGAGCAGGACGAGATCGCGCGCCGCAACGCCGACGCCTGCAACCAGGCGCGCGCCGGCCTCGAGCAGCAGCGCAGCAGCATCGGTGCGCTGGTCGCCAGCCTGACCGAACTGGAGACCAGCTTCGGCGAGGTCGCCCGCCATGCCGGAGAGACGGCTGAACGGGTCGGCAGCGTCGAGACCCTGGCCCGTCAGGGTAGCGAGCTGATGAGCGACACCCGCGAGAGCACCGCCACCCTGGCGCGTCAGCTGGAGGCGAGCGTGGACGAGATCGCCAACGTCGAGGTGCTCAGCGAGCAGATCGGTGAAATCCTGGTGGTCATCCGCGGCATCGCCGACCAGACCAATCTGCTCGCGCTCAACGCGGCCATCGAGGCGGCGCGTGCGGGCGAGCAGGGGCGCGGCTTCGCCGTGGTCGCCGACGAGGTGCGCGGGCTGGCCCAGCGCACGGCGAAGTCGACCGGAGAGATCCAGCAACGCATCGAGCGCCTGGCGCAGGGCATCGCCTCGGCGGTGCAATCGGTGGAGAAAAGTCGCGCGCAGATGCAGGCCAACCTCGATCAGGTCGGCATGGCCGATCAGCTGATGCAGGACATCCGCCGTCAGGTCGAACACATCGCGACCATGTCGCGGGAAATCGACTCGGCGACCGGTCAACAGCGCCTTGCCGCCGAGGAAGTGTCGCGGGGCATGCATGCGATCGACTCGGCCGCCGAGCAGAACATGGGCAGCGTGGTGGCGATCAGCGAAAGCAGCGACCGGCAGGCGCGGATGTCAGCCGAACAGCAGGCGTTGTGCGCGCGCTATTACACCTGATCGGAGGCCTTGGCCGAGGGCACTCGGGCCGGGCGCGGGCGGATGCACCGATGCGCTTCGGCCACGCGCGATCACCTGGGTCGATCCGGCGCTGCCGAAGCCGAGTCGCTCGGCGTGCCGAGCGACTCGGTCGTTCAGGGCTGTGGCGTGGCGCCAGGCACCTGCCAGCCGATCGCCTGTGCTTCGGCTCGCTGCAACTGGTCCAGCAAGGCTGCGCGGCCGCCACTCTGTTCGCCGGCGAGGGCACCGCAGCGATGGAGATCGCCATAGCGGGTCTCGGCCATGTCGCGCAGCCAGGCGAGCCGTTGCAAGGTCAGCGGCGTGCAGGTCTGGCCGTCGAGATCGTCGGCCAGGTCGAGGCGATGCGAGCGCCATGCCTCGCACAGGTACAGCGCTTCAGCCGAGCCGGACAATGCCGTTTGCCAGCGCCCGATGACGGCGGTCAGCCTGTCGAGCACGGCTGAGGTCGCGCCCCGCTGCTCCAGCTCGCTGCGCCAACCCTGGTAACGCTCCAGGGCGATGGCCTTTTCCAGGCGGAACGCGGCCAGGGCGCGATCGCTGCCCAGCCGCTCCTGGCTCAGCAACCAGGCGAAGAACTGCCGCGTTTCGAAGCGCTCGACCGGATGGAAGCCCGGCCCCGCGAGGCCGTCGCTGTTGAACTCGCGCAAGGGATCGAAGCGGTACAGGTAGCCGAAATCGAACAGGCGGATCCGGCCATCGTCGAGCACGTTGCCGGGGCACAGGTCCCACTCGAACAGGCCATAGGAGGCGAGCGTGATGACGGTATCGAACAGGTCCGTCAGGCGCGCTTCGTTCCAGTCGCTGACCACCTTGCCCTCGATCCAGGGCGACAGCAGCACGCCGTGTCTGAAGCTTGCATAGCGGGTGTCGACGATGCCCTCGAGCCGATCGGCCAGTTCCGGGCGTGCCTTGAGGGCGCGCAGATCGGCGCGCCGCTGCACTTCATTGAGGAAGGACGTCTGGCCGTCGGCATTCTGCACCAGGCAGCGCTCCCGGGCGCGCTTGAGCGTCCAGCTGCGCCCCTGCGCTTCGATCCGGTAGACGTGCGCGGTAAGCCCGCCGGACAGTACCTGGCTTACATAGGCTTCGCTGCCGTCGGTCGTCGCCAATGTGGCGAGGGGCAGCGGGCAGTCGTCCGGATGGCCGACTTCGAGCTCCGCACCACTGCTGACGAATGCAAGCTGGGCCTGTTGGCGGGGGTTAAGGGTTGCGTGCATGGCGGCTGCTTCTCCAGTCGATGGGTAACGCGGGTTCGGGAATTGTGTCGGGAGGTGTGGCCGCGTATCGCTTCGCGGCCAGCCAGGCGGCCCAGCTGCCCGGGCCGCCGGCCTTGCCCGGCTCAGCGATTGACGGACGCGCCGGCCTGTACGACCACCACGCGATCGTCTCCGAGTACCCGCGAGAAGGCGTAGGGCCGCGTCGACAGCTTCGCGTGGCGTCCGGCGCCGATGGCCGGGTGGCGTGCACGGAACTGGCCCAGCGTCCGCCAGTGATCGAGCAGTGCCGCGGTGTCCGGCTGCGCCTGCTGTGCCCAGTTCATGTCCGATCGGGTGCCCTGAAACGGGTCGGAGCCGGTCGGGCCGAACAGGCGGGCACTTTCATCGCCGTAGAAGATCTGCGCCGCGCCCGGCGCCAGCAACAGCGCATTGGCCATTCCGCGCTGCAGCGCCAGATCCTTGCCGGTCTGCTGGGAGAACAGGGCGGTATCGTGGGACGAGGCGTAGCTCATGAAGTTGTGGCCGGGATGCTCGGCCAGCAGGCGGGCATAGTCCGCGTAGGTCGGCTCGGCCTTGGCCAGGCATTCGCTGGCCCCGGGCGCCGCGTCGGTCTGGAAGGCGAAGTTGATCAGCGCGTCGAAGCCGTTGTCCTGATAAGTGCTGGGCTCGGGGCCGTGGCCGAACACTTCGCCGACCATCCAGAACGGCGAGCCGGCGAAGCGGTCGTCTGGGTGTGCGGCGGACCACTCTGCACGGGCACGGTCCGCGGCTTTGCGCAGCTCGCCCCAGGCAGTGGGTTCGACATGCATCACGGTATCGGCGCGAAAGCCGTCGACGCCGTATTCACGCACCCAGTCGGTCAGCCACTCGATCAGGTAATCGCGGACCCGATAGCCCTCGCGCGCCACCGCGCCGGTGGGTTGCTTGTGCTGCAGGAAGACCGGCAGGCCGACCGGCTCGTCGCGTTCGGTCTTGAAGTCGGGCAGGAAGCTCAGCGAGCCCTTGACCGGATCGACCAGGGCGCTCGGCGGCTGATCATAGTCGCCAAGCCCGGCGCGCACCCAGTCCTTGCCCCACCACTTGACCCAGTCCGGGTGCTGGTAATCGACCAGATTGTGGTAGGCGTGGAGGTTTTCGTGGGGCTCGGGCTGCCAAGCAGTCCACTGCGCGGGCAGGTATTGCGCCATGCCTTCGCGCAGCCCGCCGAAGCCGAACGTCTGCATGTCGGCCAGCGTCGAGTAGCCGGGGTGATTCATCACCACGTCGAACAGTACGCGGATGCCGCGCGCATGCGCCTCGGCCATCAATTCGCGCAGATCGGCCTCGCTGCCCATGTTGGCGTCCAGCTCGGTGTAGTCGAGCGCGTAGTAGCCGTGGTAGCCGTAATGGCGGAAGTCGCCCTTGTCGCCGCCACCGACCCAGCCATGGATCTGCTCGTAGGGTGCGGTGATCCAGACGGCGCTGATGCCGAGCTCGGCGAGGTAATCGAGTTTGCCGGTCAGTCCCTTCAGGTCGCCGCCATGGAAGGTGCCGATCTCCTGTTCGCCGTCGGGCTGACGGCCGTAGCTGCGGTCGTTGGACGGGTCGCCATTGGCGAAACGGTCGGTGATGACGAAGTAGACGGTCGCGTTGCGCCAGTCGTAGGGCATGTCGGCGGGTGTATCGACGGCTTCGAGCAGCAGCAGACCATCGCTGCCCGCAGCCGGGGTCAGGGTGACCCGGCCGTCATGCACCGTCGTGGTCTGGCCGCTATAGGCGTCGCGCACGCGCTCGCCTTCGGCGAAAACGCCATCGACCTTGACGCTCACCGGCTCACCGCGCCACACCGGGCACGTGATCCCTGGCTTGGCGGGTTCGGCTTCCTTTATGGGCAGCAGGCGCAGGCTGGCGTCCTCGCCGGTATCGACGATCAGGCGATAGCGGCCAGGTGCGGGAACGTCGAAGCGCAACGCAGTGTCTTTCTCCAGCGTCTGCTTGCGGTATGCCGCCAGCGGCTGCGACCGTGCGGCGCCGGCGGTACCCAGTTCGAGCCTGCCGGCAGGCAGTGTCAACTCGGTGCTGTAGCGCTCCGGCTGCATCTCGTGCCAGCGAAGATCGATGGGTTGGTCAGCGATGCGTGCCGTGATCGAAGGCTCGGCCAAGGCCAGCTGAGTGGGTAGGGCGAAGGCAAAAGCCAGCAGGTGACAAGCGGGCGTCCGGCGGTGCATGGTATCGGTCCGTTTTGTTGTTTTCGCGACATTTAACATCCGACTGCCGGCCAAGTGCAGGCGTAACGCCGTTTTTGCAGGCGGAATTTTTTCTCATCCCCTGCGTGATCTACGCCCTGTGGCTACGCCCTCCCTGCTCAAGCGGGGGAGGATGTGCACCCCCGATCACTGGTCGAAGATGCGGGAACTGCGAATGCCCAAGGGCTGCAGCGTGTGGGATCAACAATAAGAAGCCACGAGGAAAAGCAATATGAACAAAACGCTGTTGGGTATGGCCGCGATGGGTCTGGCTGCGACCTTCAGTCTTCCGATGCCGGTAATGGCAGCGATCGAAGAAGGCAAGCTGGTTATCTGGATCAACGGTGACAAAGGCTACAAGGGCCTGGAAAAGGTCGGCCAGAAATTCACCGCCGAAACGGGCATCCCGGTCGAAGTGGCACATCCGGACAGTGCCACCGACAAGTTCCAGCAGGCCGCCGCGACCGGCAACGGTCCCGACATCTTCATCTGGGCCCATGACCGCATCGGCGAGTGGGCCAAGAGCGGACTGATCACCCCGATCACACCAAGCGCAGAGACCAAGGGCGAAGTAGCTGATTTCGCCTGGGACGCGGTGAGCTACGGCAACAAGCTGTGGGGCTACCCGATTTCGGTGGAAACCATCGGCCTGATCTACAACAAGGCGCTGGTCAACACGCCGCCGAAGAGCTTCGACGAAGTCTTCGCGCTCAATGAAAAACTCGCCGCCAACGGCAAGCGCGCCATCCTCTGGGACTACAACAACACCTATTTCACCTGGCCGCTGCTGGCAGCCAACGGTGGCTATGTGTTCGAGAAGACCGACGCTGGCCTCGACGTCAAGTCGACCGGCGTCAACAACGCCGGCGCCAAGCAGGGCGGCAAGGTCCTCGCCGATCTGATCGAGAAGGGCGTCATGCCCAAAGGGGCCGACTACAGCGTCGCCGAAGCCGCCTTCAACAAGGGCGACTCGGCGATGATCATCAGCGGGCCCTGGGCCTGGAGCAACATCGAGAAGAGCGGCATCGACTTCGGTGTGGCGCCGATTCCGTCGATCAATGGCGAACCCGGCAAACCCTTCGTGGGCGTCACCGCGGCGACCCTCAACGCAGCCAGCCCGAACAAGGACCTGGCCGTCGAGTTCCTGGAAAACTACCTGCTGGACGTCGAGGGCCTGAAGACGGTCAACGCCGATGTCCCGCTGGGTGCCGTGGCGAACAAGGCGTACATGGAGGAGCTGTCGAGCAACCCGCACATCAAGGCTACCTTCGAGAACGCGCAGATGGGCGAACCCATGCCGAACGTACCGGAGATGGGGATGTTCTGGTCGTCCATGGCGGCCGCGCTGACCAACATCACCTCGGGCCGGCAGACAGTCGACGCCGCCCTGGATGATGCCGCCAAGCGCATCACCCGCTGAAATCGTCGCCGATCACCGGTCGCGGTATCGCGACCGGCGATCTACTCTCCAGGTTAGAAAGGTTCCCCGTCGTGAATGCCCTTGCCGAGTTGCCCAGCCCTGCCATGACAAACCATACAAGGACGCTTCATCCCTCGTTGAAATCCGGGTTGCGCTGGTTGGTCTGGCTTACCTTCAACGCGCTCTCGCTGTATCTGGTCGTGGCGCTCTATGCCCAGCGGCAACTGGCGTTCGCCATACTCGGCCTGGTCGTGACGGGAATCGCCAGTTACGTATTCATCAGCCGGCGCACCTACGCCCATCGCTACATCTATCCAGCGGTGGCGGGGATGCTGGTGTTCGTCATCTTTCCGCTGCTGTACACGGTCGGGATCGGCTTCACCAATTACAGCGGCAGCAACCTGCTGAGCCAGGAACAGGTCAAGCAGTATCACCTCAATCAGACCTACCTGGCCGGGGAGCGCTACCGGTTCAGCCTGCACGCCAGCCCCGAGGGCGACCGTCTGCGCGTCGACAAGGGCGAGCAGGGCGTGTTCGTCAGTGATCCGCTGACGGGCGAGCCGAAAGCCGAAGAGCCCCTGGCGATGCAGCCGGCCGAGGACGTCGCCGACCTGGGCAAGGCCTTGCCGTTGCGCGACGTCATCCAGCGCCGCGATCAATTGCAACAGTGGGTCATGCGCGGTCCGGACGGCAGCCTGCTGCGTCTGTATGGCCTGCGCGAAGTGGCCGCTGTGCAGCCGCTCTACCGGCAGGCCGACGACGGCGTGCTGATCAACAACAAGACCGGCGAACACCTGACGCCGAACCTGGAAACGGGCTTCTACGTCGACAGCGACGGCAAGGCGCTGGCGCCTGGTTTCGCGGTATTCACCGGTTTCGCCAACTTCACCAAGGTGCTGACGGATCCGAGCATTCGTGAACCCTTCGTGCAGATATTCATCTGGACGGTGGCCTTCGCCGCCCTGACGGTACTCTTCACGCTGGCCGTCGGCCTGGTGCTGGCGAGCCTGCTGCAGTGGGACATGGTGCGTGGAAAGCCGTTCTATCGGGTAATGCTGATCCTGCCTTACGCCGTGCCGGCATTCATCTCGATCCTGGTCTTCCGTGGGCTGTTCAACCAGAACTTCGGCGAGATCAACCTGCTGCTCGACACGCTGTTCGGAATCCGCCCGGACTGGTTCAGCGATCCCACGCTGGCACGCAGCATGATTCTGGTCGTCAATACCTGGCTCGGTTATCCGTATATGCTGCTGCTGAGCATGGGTTTGCTGCAGGCCATCCCGCGCGATCTCTACGAGGCCTCGGCGATGGACGGCGCGACGCCCCTGGACAACCTGCTGAAGATCACCTTGCCGCTGCTGATCAAGCCGCTGGCCCCGTTGCTGATCGCAAGCTTCGCGTTCAACTTCAACAACTTCGTACTGATTACCCTGCTGACACGCGGCGGGCCCGACATCATCGGTGCGACGACGCCGGCCGGCACCACCGATTTGCTGGTCAGCTACACCTACCGCATCGCTTTCCAGGATTCTGGACAGAACTTCGCCCTCGCGGCCGCCATCTCCACGCTGATCTTCCTGCTGGTCGGTGCCATGGCCTGGCTGAACCTGAAACTCTCGAAAGTGAAAGTGTGAGGAAAACCGGACATGGCCATCGTTCAAGCTAAATCCGTCAAATATCGCCTCTGGCTGGCGCACGCTTCGCTGCTCGTCTTCATCGCACTGATCGTGTTCCCGTTGCTGATGGTGGTATCCATCTCGTTTCGTGAAGGCAACTTCGCCACCGGCAGCCTGTTTCCCGACCATCCGACGCTCGAGCATTGGTCGCTGGCGCTGGGCATCCCCTACACCCACGCCGACGGCACGGTGACCAACCCGCCGTTCCCGGTGCTGCTGTGGCTGTGGAACTCGTTGAAGATCGCGCTGATCAGCTCGGTGCTGATCCTGATGCTCTCGACCACCAGCGCCTATGCATTCGCGCGCATGCGCTTCCGTGGCAAGGCGCCGATCCTCAAGGGCATGCTGATATTCCAGATGTTCCCGCCCGTTCTGTCACTGGTCGCCATCTATGCCCTGTTCGACCAGCTCGGTCAGCACATCGCCTGGCTCGGGGTGAATACCCACGGCGCGGTGATCGTCGCTTCGCTGGGTGGCATGGCGTTGCATATCTGGACGATCAAGGGCTATTTCGAAAGTATCGACGGTTCGCTGGAGGAGGCGGCCATCGTCGACGGCGCCACGACCTGGCAGGCGTTCTTTCACATCCTGCTGCCGATGAGCGTGCCGATTCTCGCGGTGGTATTCATCCTCGCCTTCATCACCAGTGTGACCGAATACCCGATCGCCTCGGTGCTGCTGATGGATGTCGACAAGCTGACGTTGGCCGTCGGTGCCCAGCAATACCTGTATCCGCAGAACTACCTGTGGGGCGACTTCGCCGCTGCCGCCGTGCTGTCTGGCCTGCCGATCACAGTGGTGTTCCTGTATTGTCAGCGCTGGATCGTTGGCGGGCTGACCGCTGGCGGGGTGAAGGGCTAGGCTCGCCCAGTCGCAACGTCGATGGACCGCGCGACCCGACCAGGGAACGAAGCACGGGAGATGACCATGAATGCCGCAATACCTGAGCCTTTGCCGCTGATCCCGGCGAAGCTGAGCATGCCGCCGATGCCCAAGGGGCTGCTTTCGCGCCCTCGACTGGATGAGTGGCTGCAGCGACTCGGGGATGTGCGGCTGGCGGTACTGCATGCGCCGAGCGGCTTCGGCAAGACCACGCTGGCTTGCCAATGGGCACGCGCATTTCCGGGGCAGGTGGCCTGGCTGCAGTTGCACCCGGCGGATAACGATCCACGGCAGCTGGCTCGCTACCTGCTGCATGTGCTCGATGCGCAGCTGGAGCAGGGTTGCCCGCGCAGCCTGCTGCTCGCGGAGCAGGGCAGCGAGGCCTTCGATGTCCTGATCACGCATCTGCTGGCGGAGCTGCCGGTCGATAACGAACCGCTGCTGCTGGTGCTCGATGACTTCGAGACGCTGGCCAACCCCGAGGTCATCGCGGTGTTGCGATTCTTCCTGCGCAACATGCCGTCCTGGCTGACCCTTCTGGTGTGTAGCCGCGGCCTGCCTGAGCTGGGCGTGGCCGAACTGCGCGTCAAGCATCAACTGCTGACCGTGGACGCGGCGCATCTGGCTTTCGAAACCGACGAGGTCGAAGCCTTGCTCAAGGAAGGCTTGCCGGTGGCCATCAACCGCGAGCAGGTGGAGCGACTCAACCGCCGCATCGGTGGCTGGCCCTGTGCGTTGCCGCTGGCGCTGCAGGAAGTGCAGACCAGCCGCGGCATGGACCTGTTTCTGGAAAGCCTGCAACTCGGCCATCCCTTCGTCCGCGACTACATGCGCGAACAGGTGATGAGCTCGCTGGGGTCGGCGACGGTCGAGTTCCTCCAGACGACCTGTCTGCTGGAGCGCTTCAATGCCGCCCTGGCCAATCACCTGACCCAGGGCAGCAATTCCCGCGACATGCTCGAGCAGCTCGAACGGAACGGCTTGTTCGTGCAGCCCCTCGACAGTCTGCGTCAGTGGTACGCCTACCATCCGCTGTTCGGCATCTTCCTGCAGGGCGAACTGCACACCCATCAGCCGCAGCGTGTGCCTGAACTTCATTTGCGTGCGGCCGAGGCGCTGATGGCCGAGAGCATGCCGGAGGAAGCAGCACGCCACTCGGTGCAGGCGCGCTGCCCGACGCGGGTCGGCGAGGTGCTGGAGCGGTTCGGTCGGCAGTTCTACCGTCAGGGACGGCTGGGGCTGTTGCAACAATGTCTGGAAACGCTGCCCGAGGCGGTCATCGCCGGGTCGCCGTTGTTCACACTGCTGCAGGCGTGGGTGTCGCAGAATTCCTACCAGTTCGATCAGGTCGAGCGCTGGTTCAAGGCCGGAGAGCAGGCCCTGCAGCACAGCTGCTCGGAAGAGGACTGGGCGCGTATCGTCGGCGAATTCAACGCCGTGCGCGCGCAGGTGGCGATGAATCAGGGGGACGAGCAGCAGGCCATGGCGCTGGCTCGCGAGGCGCTGGCACGCGAACCGCTGATCATGCGGACCTCGAAGGTCGCCGCGCTATCGGGCCTGGCCGAGGCGCATTTCGTACAGGGGTTGCTGCCCCAGGCGCAACAGCAATATCAGGAGGCCGAACGCCGCGCACGGGAAATTCGAGCCTCGCACCTGGTGGTGTGGAACCTCGGCCAGCTCTCGGAGATCGCCATCGCCCAAGGCTTTCTGCAAAAAGCGTACTCGTTGCAGGAACGGGCGATTCAGTACGTCGAACAGGCCGAGCTGCGGGCTACGCCGATCATGGAATTCATCTACCGCGTGCGCGGCCAGGTCCTGCTCGAATGGCACCATCTCGACGCCGCCGAGCAGTGCGCGCTGCAGGGCATCCAGATCCTTGAGGACGTTGGTGACCGGTGGTTGCTGCAGTGTTATGCCTTGCTGGCAGGCGTCGCCCACGCACGCGGCCAGCAGAATGCCTGCGCCGAATACGTCGGCAAGATGCAGAGCATGCTGGCAGGCGACAATTACCACGTTGACTGGCTCGCCAATGCCCATGCGGTGATGCTCAGCTACTGGGATTCGACTCAGGACAAGGCAGCGATCCAGCAGTGGCTGCTTACCGCGCCCGCACTCGAGCGGGGGCTCAATCACTTCGCCCAGTACAACGGCCGCAACCACGCGCGTGCCTACCTGTCGCTGAAGCAGCCGGAGAAGGCGCTGCCCATCCTGCGCCAGTTGCAGGGTGATGCCGAACAGCACGGCCTGGTCATGGACCTGAACCGCAACCATATCCTCCTGGCGCAGCTGCATTGGCAGCGCGAGGAACGACAGCAGGCGCTCGATCACCTGCAACAAGCACTGACGCTGGCCACCAGCACGGGCGCCATCGGCAGCTTTCTACGCATCGGCAAGCTGATCATCGTCATGCTCAAGGCGTTGCAGCACGAGCGCACGCTCGGTGAGCTCGAGGCCCAGCGAGCCGATCGGTTGATTCAGCTGGCGCAGCAGCAACGCGACTTCAGCCGGGCGATCCGCATCACCCTCGACGAGGCGGTGATCCAGGACATCATCAACCGCCCCGACGTGCCCGAGCTGATCCGGCACTCACCCTTGACCCGGCGCGAATGGCAGGTGCTCAGCCTGATCCACGCAGGGCAGTCGAACGAGCAGATTGCCGAGCACCTCAACGTCGCACCGACCACCATCAAGACACACATCCGCAGCCTGTATCAGAAGCTCAACATCACCCATCGCAACGAGGCGGTGCAGCTGGCGCGCAGCCTGCTGAGCAAGATCCAGGGTGAGTGACCGGTATAGAGCCATTCAGTGCGTACCCGACCGGCCCGGTGCACGTGCCGATCAAGCTTAGCGAGAGCTGAAGATGACGATGACCGAAAAACAGAAGATGCTCGCCGGCGAACTCTATCGTCCGGGCGACGCCGAGCTACAGGCCGATCAGGCCACTGCCAAGGCCTGGATGGTGCGCTACAACGCTGCGCTCGGCGAGACGCCAGCGGTCCGTCGCGCCTTGCTGAAGGAACTGCTGGGAAGCGTCGGCGACGGCGCGGTGGTGCGGCCGCCTTTTCACTGCGATTACGGCTACAACATCCATCTGGGCGATGAGGTGTTCTTCAACTTCAATTGCGTGATTCTTGACGTGGCCGAGGTGCGCATCGGTGCCGGGACGCAGATCGGTCCCGCGGTGCAGATCTACGCGGCGGATCATCCGCGCGGTGTCGAGGAGCGCCGTAGCGGCCTGGAATTCGGCCGGCCGGTGATGATCGGCGAGCATGTATGGATCGGCGGTGGCTCGATCATCCTGCCGGGCGTGACCATCGGCGATGGCGCGGTGGTCGGTGCGGGCAGTGTAGTGACGCGAGACGTCGCGGCGGGCGCAACCGTGATGGGCAATCCGGCGCGCATGCGTTAGCAGGAGGGCGGCCATCCACACGGCTGGCCGCCGGTACGGCTTTATTGCTGGGTGACGATCGCGATGTTGCCCGAGCCCATCTGCGACACCATGGCCGAGTTGCCCATGCCGCTTTGATCGAGCATCGCCTGGTTGGCAGTGCCGCCCTGGATCACCTGCGCCAAATGACCCTCGCCAGTCTGCGCCAGGCTGACTTCGTTATCGGAGCCGTAGATCTGCTGGATGTCGGCCACGTTGAGGTCACCATCCTGCATAACGTCCACACGGTTGTTGTCGCCATAGCTGGTGCCGGTCAGCTCGTTGCCGTTGCCGCGCTGCTCGACGGTGAGCAGGTTGTCGGCGCCGTCCTGGGCGAAGTCGATCAGGTGATCCGTGCCTGTCTGGGCGACGTAGGCTTCGTTGTACTCGCCGTTCTGCTGTAGCGAGGCGGTCTGGAAGTTGCCGTCCAGCTGGTCGATGGTGAGGTAGTGGTTGTTGCCGGTCTGCTTGGTGCTGGCCGTGTTGCTTTCACCGGCCTGGAAGATATCGGCGCTGTTGGACGTGCCGTCCTGATAGATCGACGCGCTCTGCAGGCTGCCGGTCTGATCGATATAGGCTTCGTTCATCAGGCCCGTCGACTGAATGCTGGCGGTGTGGTCAGAACCCTGCTGCATCACCGAGGCGACCTGCGAATCACCCTGCTGCTCGATCTTGGCGCGCGAGTCGAAGGCGTTGGTCTGGTAGACGCTCGCATCGTTGAGGTTGCCCTGCTGGTCGACGCCGGCCTCGTTGCGGGCACCGCCGTCCTGCCAGACCAGCGAGATGTTTTCAGCGCCGGTCTGGCGCTGCTCGGAGACGCTCGACTCGGTGTTGCTCTGGATGGTTTCGGCGTAGTTGTCGCTGCCATCTTGCTCCGTCACCGCAGTGCTCATATCAGCGGCGGTCTGCTCGGTGATCGCGGTGTTGTAGCTGCCGTCCTGATACTGACGGGCGCTGGCGCCGAACGAGCCGTTCTGGACGATGCTGGCGTCGTGGCTGTCGCCTTGCTGCAGCTGGATCGCTTCGCTCTGCTCGGTCGAGTCCTGCACGATGTCGGCGCGGTTCAGGTTGCCGGTCTGGGTCTGGACGGCATCCGACAGAGTCGCCTGATTCTGGGTGACCATGCCATCGTTGCTGGCACCGATCTGCGATTGGTAGGACAGGTTGTCCTGGCCTCCGGTCTGCGTGACTTCCACAATGTTGTCGGCACCGGACTGGCTCTGTTCTGCACTGTTGTCGTCGGCGTAGGCCTGGCTGGCGAGGATCGCGATGATGGCAGCGGCGAGGGGCTTGCACTTGAACATTGTTCTCTCCATGGATGTGTGGATGCGTGTCGCTCCTGGCTGGTGCAGCGGCGCGAGGGATGGCTGGCGCGGCTGCTACTGCAGGGTCAGTCCCGGAACTGCATCGATCCTAAAAGCTGCTCGTGACAAATAAGTGTCGATTCGTTTTTAGGTTGACGGTTTTATGGCGAGCTGCATGGGCGAAGCCAGACGCGATTCGGCGGCGCCGGGCCAGCCCGGGCAGTTGGCTCTACGCCCCCCGTCGGCCCTGTCTCTACGCCCGCGCCATACGCCTCGGTAATAAGTTGGCGGGAGGATGTTGCGGCGGGTTGCCGCACCTAGAGTGGCGGCGTGTTCCCCCAAACATCGAAGGTTGGTTGTATGAATCGCAACGACTGGTGGCGCGGCGGCGTCATTTATCAGGTTTACCCGCGCAGCTTTTTCGATAGCAACGGCGATGGGGTTGGCGATCTGCTCGGTGTGGTCGAGAAGATCGACTACATCGCCAGCCTCAACGTCGACGCTATCTGGCTATCGCCGTTCTTCACCTCGCCGATGAAAGACTTCGGCTACGACGTGTCCGATTACCGTGGCGTCGATCCGCTGTTCGGCACGCTGGAAGACTTCAAGCAGGTCATCGATGTGGCCCATGCGCGCGGCATTCGTATCCTCATCGATCAGGTGCTCAACCATTCCTCGGATCAGCACGCCTGGTTCAAGGAAAGCCGCTCCAGCCGCGACAATCCAAAGGCGGACTGGTACGTCTGGGCCGATCCGAAGGAGGACGGCACCGTGCCCAATAACTGGCTCTCAGTGTTCGGCGGGCCCGCCTGGACCTGGGACAGCCGTCGCAAGCAGTATTACCTGCACAACTTCCTCTCCAGCCAGCCGGATCTGAACTTCCATTGCGAAGAAGTCCAGCAGCAGCTGCTTGACGACATGGAGTTCTGGTTGAAGCTGGGCGTCGACGGTTTCCGCCTGGATGCGGCGAATTTCTACTTTCATGATCGTGAGTTGCGCGACAACCCGCCGAACCATGAGATTCGTGAAGGTAGCATCGGTGTACGCGCCGAAAACCCCTATGCCTTCCAGCAGCACGTCTACGACAAGACTCAGCCGGAGAACATCGGCTTCCTGCGGCGTATCCGGCAGTTGCTCGAGCGCTATCCGGGCAGCGCGACCGTGGCCGAGATCGGTTGCGATCATTCGCTGAGGACCATGGCCGCTTACACAGGCGGCAGCGACACCCTGCACATGGCGTACTCCTTCGACCTGCTGACCGAGCAGTGCAGCCCGAGCTTCCTGCGTCACACCATCGACTGCGTCGAGCGCGAGCTGGTCGATGGCTGGCCCTGCTGGTCGATCGGCAACCACGACGTGGTGCGGGTGATGAGCCGCTGGGCGCTGGCCAACCAGCCGGATCACGCCCGCGGTCGGATGTTCATGGCGATGTTGCTGAGCATGCGCGGCAGTGTCTGCCTCTATCAGGGCGAGGAGCTGGGCCTGGACGAGGCCGAGCTGCAGTTCGAGCAACTGGTCGACCCCTACGGCATCCGGTTCTGGCCGGAATTCAAAGGCCGCGATGGTTGCCGTACGCCGATGCCCTGGCACGACCAGGGCCCGCATGGTGGCTTCAGTCGCGAGCAGCCCTGGTTGCCGCTGGCCGACAAGCATCTGCCGCTCTCGGTGGCCGCGCAGGAGCCGGACCCGAACTCCATGCTCAACATCTATCGCCGCTTCCTCGCCTGGCGCCAGGATCAGCGCCTTCTGGTCGAAGGCAGCATGCGCACCGTCTACCACGACGAAGCCCTGCTGGTGTACGAGCGTCGGTTGGACGACGAAGTCTGGGTATGTCTGTTCAATATGAGCGACAGCGCTCGGCACTATGACCTGTCCGCACCGGTCGAAGGGCTCGATGTGCCATCGGCTACGGCGGTATTCGATAGTCAAGGCGTGCACCTGCCGGCGCATGGCTTCGGCTTCGCCCGCCGGCTCGGCTAAGTCCAGGGCTCGAGGCGAAGCAGATGCTTCGTCTCGACCGGCCCGCCGCCGCTCGCTATGCTCGCCGTGACCCGTCACGGCGGCTGTTTTTGAAGGAGAACAACAATAATGGCCAGTGTAACCCTGCGAAATATTTGCAAGAGCTATGACGAGGTTCCAATCACGCGTGGCATCGACCTGGATATCGCCGACGGCGAATTCGTCGTGTTCGTCGGGCCGTCGGGATGCGGCAAGTCGACGTTGCTGCGACTGATTGCCGGTCTCGAAGACATCACCGACGGGGAGCTGCAGATCGACGGCGAGCGGGTCAACGAGCTGCCGCCGATGGATCGCTCGGTGGGGATGGTCTTTCAATCGTATGCGCTGTATCCGCACATGAACGTCGCGGAAAACATGGCATTCGGCCTCAAGCTGGCAAAGGTCAACAAGGCCGAAATCAATCGCCGTGTCGAGTCGGTTGCCAAAATTCTTCAGCTCGACCACTTGCTCGAGCGCAAGCCCAAGGACCTGTCCGGCGGCCAGCGCCAGCGCGTCGCGATCGGGCGCACCATGGTTCGCGAACCCAAGGTGTTCCTGTTCGACGAGCCGTTGTCCAATCTGGACGCCTTCCTCCGCGTGCAGATGCGTATCGAAATCTCGCGCCTGCACCAGCGCCTCAAGGCAACGATGATCTATGTCACCCACGACCAGGTCGAGGCCATGACTCTGGCCGACAAGATCGTGGTGCTCAACGCTGGCCGCATTGCGCAGGTTGGCCCGCCGCTGGAGCTGTACCACTACCCGCATAACCAGTTCGTCGCGGGTTTCATCGGCTCACCTCAGATGAATTTCCTGCCAGTTCGAGCCCTGCGCGCCGATGCAGACTCGGTTGAGGTCGAGATGCCCGGCGGCAGCGCCATGCGGGTGGCGGTCGATGGCCGAAAGGTCAATCCAGGCGACGCGCTGATCTTGGGCGTTCGCCCTGAGCACTTCGTCGATGCCGAGCAGGCGGATTTCGTCTTCAACGGCGAGATTGCCGTGGCCGAGCGGCTTGGCGATCACAACCTGTTGCACCTGAACCTGGAAGGCGTCGACTCGATGGTGGCGGTCGCCAGCGATGGCAATCGCCGGGTTGCGGTTGGACAGGTCTTCGCGACCGGCGTGCAAGCCAACAAGTGCCATCTGTTCCGCGCCGATGGTGAGGCCTGTGCGCGGCACTATCGCGAGCCCGCGCTCCACGCTTGACTCAGCCTGCGGCAGCCGGGGTTCGCCGGCTGCCGTGACGGCGCTTCAATGGCTTCTCAGTGGCTGAGTTTCAGCCCGACCAGGCCGATGCAGATCAGCATTACGCTGGCCAGGCGCAACAGCGCTGCCGATTCGCCGAACAGCAGGATGCCGACGACCACCGTCCCGACTGCTCCGATGCCCGTCCAGACGGCGTAGGCAGTGCCCAGCGGCAGCTCTTTCATGGCAATGCCCAGCAACGCCAGGCTGGCCAACATGGACGCAACGGTGAGCAAGGTGGGCAGCGGGCGGGTGAAACCTTCCGTGTACTTCAAACCAACGGCCCAGCCGACTTCGAACAGACCGGCGATAAACAGGATGATCCAGGACATAGCACCTCCACAAGGACAGTGACTGGGTGGGGCCGTCCCCGGTAGTTGCGAGCAAGCCGAGGTCGTCCTCGGCACGCGCTATTGTCACAGCAAGAAGGTCCGGGCAACTGACCCGGACCGGCACGAGTCTGTCAGGACGCGTCGTGACCTTTGTCATTCATTCGCCGATAGACCGTCGCCAGCAGCGCACCGGAGAGGTTGTGCCAGACGCTGAACAATGCGCTGGGCACCGCTGCCAAAGGCGAGAAATGCGCACTGGCCAGGGCCGCTCCGAGCCCCGAGTTCTGCATGCCGACTTCGATCGACAGTGTTTTGCGCTGCGCCAGCGGCAGGCCGAACAAGCGCCCGACCAGATAGCCGATGCCGAGCCCCAGGCTGTTGTGCAGTATCACCACGGCCATGATCAACAAGCCCGACTCGGCAATTTTCGCCTGGCTGGCGGCAACCACGGCCGCAACGATGATCACGATGCTTACCACCGAAACCAGCGGCAGGATATCGACCACCTGATGCACCCGATTGCCCAGCAGGCGGCGCGCGATCAGGCCGAGGGCGATCGGCAGCAGCACGATCTGCACGATGGACATGAACAGCGCGCCGAAATTGACCGGTAGCCAGGCCGAAGCCAGCAGCCAGATCAACGCGGGCGTGACCAGCGGGGCGAGCAGGGTGGTGACGGCGGTGATCGCTACCGAGAGCGCGACGTCACCCCGCGAGAACCAGGCGATCACGTTCGACGCGGTACCGCCCGGGCAGCAGCCCACCAGGATCACACCCACCGCGATCTCCGCGGGCAAGCCCAGCAGTTGGCAGAGCAGCCAGGCGAGGGCGGGCATGATCAGAAACTGCGCCCCGACACCCAATGCCACCCACAGCGGCCGGCGCGCGACTTCAGCGAAATCCGCCGCTTTCAGTGTCAGGCCCATGCCGAACATGATCAGGCCGAGCAAGGGGACGATCCAGGCGGTGGCAGGCAGAAACCAGCTGGGTTGGAAGAAAGCGAGGACGGCGAACAGCAGGACCCAGAGGGCGAAGGTGTTGCCGACAAAGCGGCTTAGGGCGGCGAGAGCACGCATCGGGCTTTACCTTGTAGTTATGGGGGAGTGGGCCGCCAGCCGGGGCTGACGGCCAGGGCAGTTTAGATGCCCTGCGGGATCTCCTCACCACCCAGGGCTTCGAACAGCGCGGGCAGGAACTCCTTGAAGGTCAGCATCATCAGCAGGAAGCTGGCGTCCTGCTGGCCGAGGTCGTCGTCGCCACCGTCCTGTTCGGCCTGGTCCTGCAGCAGCTCCTCGAAGCGCAGGCGCTTGATCACCAGTTTGTCGTCGAGGACGAAGGACAGCTTGTCCTGCCAGCCCAGCGACAGTTGAGTGACCTGCTTGCCGACTTCCAGATGCTGCTGGATCTCGTCGCTGGTCAGATCCTGGCGCTTGCAGCGCACCACGCCGCCGTCTTCATGGGTATCGCGCAATTCGCACTCGTCGAGCACGAAGAAATTGTCCGCGGCTTTCTGCGTCTTGACCCAGTCGGTCATGGTGGCCGAAGGCGCTATCTTGACCGTCAGCGGGCGAACCGGCAGCGAGCCGATGGCTTCGCGCAGTGTGGAGAGCAGGTCTTCGGCGCGCTTGGGGCTGGAAGAGTCCACCAGAATCAGGCCGTGCTCAGGCGCGATGGCGGCGAAGGTCCCGGACTTGCGAATGAAGGCGCGCGGCAGGAAGGCCTGGATGATGTCGTCCTTGAGCTGGTCGCGTTCCTTTTTGTAGACCTTGCGCATCTGCTCGTTTTCGATCTCGTCGACCTTTTCCTTCAGCGCGTCCTTGACCACGCTGCCTGGCAGGATGCGCTCTTCCTTGCGCGTTGAGATCAAGAGAAAGCCTTGGCTGGCATGTACCAGAGGTGCGTCTTCGCCCTTGCCAAAGGGCGCGACGAAACCGTAGGTGCTCAGTTCCTGGCTGGCGCAGGGGCGGGCGGGCTTGGCGGCCAATGCGGTTTCAAGTGTCTCGACATCAAAAGGGACGTTTTGAGTGAGACGGTAGACGAGCAGATTGCGAAACCACATGCGATGGAAACTCCGGTAAAAGCAAAGCGCGCATTATTCCCCTCTGGCGAACGCAGGCCAACCCTGCGCAGGGGCAATGCCGATGGAAACCACAAAAACGACCCTTAAACAGAGGGGTTTCCTAAGTCTTTGTAAGTTCTTCAATTTTTTTTTCAAAAGGGGGTTGCCAAGGTTCAGATCCGTCTCTAGAATGCGCCCCACTTCGAGAGCAAACGGGTGATTAGCTCAGCTGGGAGAGCATCTGCCTTACAAGCAGAGGGTCGGCGGTTCGATCCCGTCATCACCCACCACTCGAGGTTTAGCGCAGCGGTAGTTCAGTCGGTTAGAATACCGGCCTGTCACGCCGGGGGTCGCGGGTTCGAGTCCCGTCCGCTGCGCCATATTAGCCATCAAGGACCACTGAACGCCTTGATAGCACGAAGAAAGCGACCTTAGGGTCGCTTTTTTTTTGCCCGATGTTTTGGGTTGGCGGCTTTCTGCGTTTCGTGCGGCACTTCTGGACTTTGCACTGTCTTTACCTATTACCGCGGCGTGCTCGGTAGTCACTGCATGAGGTGGCTGTTAAGCTCCGGTCATTGTTTTTGCTGCACCTCTTACGCGTAATTAAAGGAAACAGAATGAGACATCATCGTTTGGCGTCGGCGATTGCCCTGGTTGGCCTGGTTCTGGCGGGCTGTGATTCGGAAACCAGCGCCAAGCTGGAAACCCCGGCACAGAAAGCCTCTTATGGCATCGGCCTGAACATGGGCAAGAGTCTGGCGCAGGAAGGCATGGCCGATCTCGATTCGAACGCTGTTGCGCAGGGCATCGATGATGCGATCGGCAAGAAAGAGCAGAAGCTGACCGACGAGCAATTGATGGAGGCGTTCAGCTATTTGCAGAAGCGCGCCGAAGAGCGCATGGCTGAAATGAACAAAGAGGCCGTTGCGGCCGGCAAGAAATTCCTCGAAGAAAACGCCAAGCGCGAAGGCGTGAAGACCACCGAGTCCGGCCTCCAGTATGAGGTGGTCAAGAAAGCTGATGGTCCTCAGCCGGGTCCGGATGATGTCGTGACTGTCCATTACGAAGGCAGCCTGACCGATGGCACCGTCTTCGACAGCTCGATCAAGCGCGGCACCCCGATCGATCTGCCGGTCGGCGGCGTGATTCCTGGTTGGGTCGAAGGCTTGCAGCTGATGCATGTCGGTGAAAAGTACAAGCTGTACATCCCGAGCGAGCTGGCCTATGGCGAGCAGAGCCCGAGCCCGCTGATCCCTGCCAACTCGGTTCTGGTTTTCGATCTGGAACTGCTGGGCATCAAGGGTGACGAAAACGCAGCCGCTCCTGCTGCTGAGGCCGAGCCTGAAGCCGCTGAAGAAGCTGCCAAGCAGTAACTGCTCGGTGGTATCGAAACGCCCCGCTCATGCGGGGCGTTTTTGTTTCTGACCGCCAGCCTGGTCCGGTGGCGCCGCTGTCATCATGGGCGGCGTGGGCGGTCAGTGCGCCCCGCGAGCGGCCGCCAGCAATACCCCGAATCCGACCAGCAGGCCGCCGAACAAGCGGTCTATCCAATGGCGCACGGCCAGGAGGCGCTCGCGCACGGCGCCGGCTGAGACCAGTACGCCCAGACCGATACCCAAGGCTGTCAGCACCCCGGCCCGGCCCGGCGCGACAGTGTCAGGCTGTTGCGTGTGACCATCGCAAAGTCCGGCCCCGGGCTGATCACCGCCAGCAAGGTAAATGTGACTACGGCTATCAGTTCGGTCATGACGTATCCTGTCGACGCGCAGCAAAAATAGGATGCTAGACCAAGTGTCTCTGGATGAATTAACGATGTTTTCTGACAGTCATAGTGAGTCAGGCTCACTAGCCGTCAATCAGCGCCTGCCGTCGTTGCTGGCGCTGCGGTGCTTCGAAGCCGCGGCTCGGCTGGAAAATTTCAGTCGCGCGGCCGACGAGTTGCATCTGACCCACGGCGCGATCAGTCGCGCTGTGCGTCTGCTCGAAGATGAACTGGATGTTGCGCTGTTCGAGCGGCGTGGTCGTCGCGTGTTTCTGAGCGAGGCTGGGCGCACCCTGGCGCGGGCGGTGAGCGGGGGCTTCGGCCTGATGCGGCAGGCCGTCGGCGAGCTGCGCGCCAGTGCTCGGCAGGCGCGGCGCTTGGTGGTGTCGTGCGAACCCACGCTGCTGATGCGCTGGCTGATCCCTCGCTGGCCCGCTTTCCAGACCAGGCACCCAGGAGTCGAGGTGCATCTGGTTGCCGGTGGCGGGCCGTTCTCCTTCGCGGACGGCATCGACCTGGCAATCCGTCGTGACGATTTCCGGTGGCCTGATAGCTACCATGTCGAGTCCTTGTTCGTGGAGCGGGTCGGCCCGGTCTGTCGTCCGGACAAGGCGGCGGCCTGGATTAGCGCGGAGCACGATGGCGCTGCGTTGCAGGTTGGTGCGTCTTGCCTTCACTCCCAGACACGGCCGACCGCCTGGCAGGACTGGGCCTTGGCAACAGGTCGGTGTGCTCCCAGCTCGCCGGGGCAGGCCTTCGATCATTTTTACTTCAGTCTGCAGGCGGCGGTGGCCGGCCTGGGCGTGGCTATTGGCCCATGGCACCTGGTGCGCGACGATTTGGACAGCGGCGTGCTGGTTGCGCCCTTGGGCTTTGTCGAAGATGGCTCGCGCTACTGCCTGTTGTCGTCGCAACCCTTGCAGCCCTGCAGTCCGCAGGCCGATCTATTGACTTGGCTGCGCGAGATAGCCTGAGAAGCTGTCGCCTCGTCCTGAATCAGTTTTCCAACCTACGCCTGGGGCATTGCTGAGTCGTAGGATGGGCAGCGCATCAATGGCGATGGGTTGCACCCATCCTACGTCGGAGCGAGCTCCGAGTTCTGCCGAAGCGGGAAGATAGAAAACATCCCGAGGGGAACGAAGCGAATCACCTGGGACAGTCCCTGGTGAGAGTCCGGCGGCCACAAAAAAAAGCCCCGGTATGTACCGAGGCTTTGAATTTGACTCCGCGACCTGGGCTCGACTGCGCAGCAGAACGCGCTTCAGCGCGGCCCCGAAGGGGTGAGCGAAGCGAATCACCTGGGACAGAGTCCCTGGTGGGAGTCCGGCGGCCACAAAAAAGCCCCAGGTTTTCACCTGAGGCTTTGAAGTTGGCTCCGCGACCTGGACTCGACTGCGCAGCAGAACGCGCTTCAGCGCGGCCCCGAAGGGGTGAGCGAAGCGAATAACCTGGGACAGAGTCCCTGGTGAGAGTCCGGCGGCCACAAAAAAGCCCCAGGTTTTCACCTGAGGCTTTGAAGTTGGCTCCGCGACCTGGACTCGAACCAGGGACCCAATGATTAACAGTCATTTGCTCTACCGACTGAGCTATCGCGGAACAGCGGTGCGTATCCTACTGTTAACTAAGGAGAAGTCAACCCCTCAGGGATCAGAGGACCTGCACGATGGCGTCGGTCACGTGGTCCAGATTGCTGTGGTTCAGCGCCGCGGCGCAGATGCGTCCGGTGCCGATCGCATAGACGCCGAATTCGACCCGCAGACGTTCCACCTGGGCTGCAGTGAGGCCGGAATAGGAGAACATGCCGCGTTGTTTGGCAACGAATCCGAAGTCCTGTTTGGCGCCTTTCTCAGTCAGTTGGCGAACCATGCTCAGGCGCATGTCCCGGATGCGGGTACGCATCTCGGCCAGTTCGGTTTCCCACATGGCACGAAGTTCCGGGCTGTTCAGCACGGCCGATACTACGGTGGCGCCGTGAGTCGGTGGGTTGGAATAGTTGGTGCGGATCACGCGCTTGATTTGCGACAGCACGCGCGCTGACTCGTCGCGGCTCTGGGTCACCATCGAAAGTGCACCAACGCGTTCGCCGTAGAGTGAGAACGACTTGGAGAACGAGCTGGAAACGAAGAAGCTCATGCCCGACTCGGCGAACAGGCGCACGGCAGCGGCGTCTTCCTCGATGCTGTCGCCGAAGCCCTGGTAGGCAATATCGATGAACGGCACGTGGTCGTTGGCGCGCAGTACGTCGACGATCTGTTTCCAGTCTTCCGGTTGCAGGTCTACGCCGGTCGGGTTGTGGCAGCAGGCGTGCAGCACGACGATAGAGCGGGGCGGGAGGTTTTTCAGATCTTCGAGCATGCCGGCACGGTCAATCCCGTGACTGGCGGCGTCGTAGTAGCTGTAGTTCTGCACGGGGAAACCGGCGGATTCGAACAATGCGCGATGGTTTTCCCAGCTCGGATCAGTGATCGCCACGACTGCGTTGGGCAGCATGCGCTTGAGGAAATCCGCGCCGATCTTCAGCGCGCCGGTGCCGCCCAGGGCCTGTGTGGTCACCACTCGACCGTCGGCGATCAGCGCCGAGTCGGCACCGAACAGCAGGCCTTGCACGGCCATGTCGTAGCTGGCGATGCCTTCGATTGGCAGATAGCCACGAGGGGCGTTGAGCTCCAGGCGCGCCATCTCGGCGGCGGCGACGGCACGCAGCAGCGGAATTCGACCTTCTTCGTTGTAGTAGACGCCTACCCCCAGGTTGACCTTGTTCTGCCGCGTGTCGGCATTGAAGGCTTCATTGAGGCCGAGGATCGGATCGCGCGGCGCCATTTCGACAGCGGAGAACAAACTCATGGTGGGGAAGCTCGAAGAGAGGAGGTGGCTGATGCAGCACCCTCGCTTCGCGCTGAGGGCGGTGCGCAAACGGGGCAAGAGTATAGCGGGCCTACCCTCGCGTCGCGATATGCTAGGGCGGTTTTTTCTATCCGATTCACGCTCGCCTGGCCTCTATCTTGCCTCGCTTCGTCTGTCTGTGCGGCCGGGCACTTGATATCGCCGCGGGCGTCCGCATTGAAAGGCCACGTCTGCCGTTCGCCTTGCCTGCGACGGAGCGGCACCACCGTTCGGCTTTCGGGTCGTTACGCTATCTGAAGAGGTCGATATGTCGAAGTTCGAATTGGTCACGCGCTTCAAGCCCGCCGGGGACCAGCCTGAAGCGATCCGGCAGATGATCGAAGGCATCGAGGCGGGCCTGTCGCATCAGACCTTGCTGGGGGTGACGGGCTCGGGCAAGACCTTCAGCATCGCCAATGTCATTGCTCATGTGCAGCGGCCGACCCTGGTGCTGGCGCCGAACAAGACGCTGGCCGCGCAGCTGTACGGCGAGTTCAAGGCGTTCTTTCCGAACAATGCGGTGGAGTACTTCGTTTCCTATTACGACTACTACCAGCCGGAAGCCTATGTACCCTCGTCGGATACCTTCATCGAGAAGGATGCCTCGATCAATGATCACATCGAGCAGATGCGGTTGTCGGCGACCAAGGCGTTGCTGGAGCGACCGGACGCGATCATCGTCACCACCGTTTCCTGCATCTACGGCCTGGGTGATCCTCAGTCGTACCTGAAGATGGTCCTGCATGTGGATCGCGGCGACCGTCTCGATCAGCGCGAGTTGCTGCGCCGTCTCACGGGCCTGCAGTACACCCGCAACGACATGGACTTCGCCCGTGCGACGTTCCGGGTGCGCGGCGACGTCATCGATGTCTTCCCGGCCGAATCCGATCTGGAAGCCATCCGCATCGAGCTTTTCGACGACGAGGTGGAAAGTCTGTCTGCCTTCGATCCGCTGACGGGCGAGGTTATCCGCAAGCTGCCGCGCTTTACCTTTTATCCCAAGAGCCATTACGTGACGCCGCGCGAAACCCTGCTCGACGCCATCGAGAACATCAAGGCGGAGCTCAAGGACCGCCTCGACTACCTGCGTAGCAACAACAAGCTGGTGGAGGCGCAGCGACTCGAGCAGCGCACCCGCTTCGATCTGGAAATGATCATGGAGCTGGGCTACTGCAACGGCATCGAGAACTACTCGCGCTACCTGTCCGGCCGCGCGTCGGGCGAGGCGCCGCCGACGCTCTATGACTATCTGCCGGCTGATGCGCTGCTGGTGATCGACGAGTCCCATGTCAGCGTGCCGCAGGTCGGTGCCATGTATAAGGGCGACCGCTCGCGCAAGGAAACCCTGGTCGAATACGGCTTCCGTCTGCCGTCGGCGCTGGACAACCGACCTATGCGTTTCGATGAGTGGGAGGCGATCAGTCCGCAGACGATCTTCGTCTCGGCGACCCCCGGGCCATACGAGGCCGAGCATTCGGGGCGTGTGATCGAGCAGGTGGTCAGGCCCACCGGCCTGGTCGACCCGCAAGTGGAGATTCGGCCGGCGCTGACCCAGGTCGACGATCTGCTCTCGGAAATCAACAAGTGCGTGGCCAAGGAAGAGCGGGTGCTGGTCACCACGCTGACCAAGCGGATGGCCGAGGATCTGACCGATTACCTGGGCGACCACGGTGTCCGGGTGCGTTATCTGCATTCGGATATCGACACGGTGGAGCGCGTTGAGATCATCCGCGACCTGCGCCTGGGCGTGTTCGACGTGCTGGTGGGTATCAACCTGCTGCGCGAGGGCCTGGATATGCCGGAGGTGTCGCTGGTAGCCATTCTCGACGCGGACAAGGAAGGTTTCCTGCGCTCCGAGCGCTCGCTGATCCAGACCATCGGCCGCGCGGCACGTAACCTCAACGGCCGAGCGATTCTCTATGCCGACAACATGACCGGCTCCATGGAACGAGCCATCGGCGAGACCGAGCGTCGACGCAACAAGCAGATCGCCTTCAACGAAGCCAACGGCATCGTACCTAAGGGTGTGTTCAAGGATGTGAAAGACATTCTCGAGGGCGCAACCGTGCCAGGGTCGCGCAGCAAAAAGCGCCGCGGCGAGGCGAAGGCCGCGGAGGAGGCCGCTCGCTACGAGAACGAGCTACGGTCGCCAAGCGAGATCACCAAGCGGATTCGCCAGCTGGAGGAGAAGATGCTGGCGTATGCACGCGACCTGGAGTTCGAGGCCGCCGCGCAGACACGCGACGAAATCCACAAGCTGCGCGAGCGGTTGCTGCAGGTGTAAGGAATATCGGCGCGAGAGGAGCGATCGCAGGCACGCGCTTCTATGTAGGAGCAGGCTCTGCCTGCGATTGGGCTCGCTGCTGGCGTGGGGTCGCAGGTAGAACCTGCTCCTACAAGAGCGGTGGGCTCCGTGCAGTGGTGGGGCGTGTGCTGGGAGCGGCTCTTCCTGCGCCTCAATGCCCTCCGGCGCCGGCTTGTACATTCTGTGGTAGAGGCCGGGTGAGCAGCACGGCGACCATGCTGATCGCCAACGCGATGCCGACGAAATGGAACGCATCGTTGTAGGCCATGATCATGGCTTGCTGGTGCGTGATCTCGCTGAGCTTTCCCAGCGCCGCTTGCTCGCTGCCCAGCTGCTGTGTCAGGGATGCGAGGCGCTCGGCCACCGCCGGGTTGCTCGGCACCACCGACTCGCGCAGATAATCGAAATAAATCTTGGCGCGACTGTCGAGCAGAGTCGCGAGCAGGGCGATGCCAATCGCGCCGCCGAGGTTGCGCAGGATGTTGAACAGGCTCGAGGCCGAGCCGGCGTCCTGCGGCTGGGTATAGGCGGTGGCGATCAGCGAGACGGTCACCATGATCAGGGGCTGGCCGAGCGCGCGGATGATCTGGATCGGGTGGAATTGATCGGCGGCGAAGTCCGGATTGAGCGCGCCGGAAGCGAAGCTGGACAGGCCGAACAGCGCGAATCCCGCCGCACAGAGCAGTTTCGGCGGGATGATTTTCATCAGTTTGGGCACCAGCGGGATCAGGAAGAGCTGCGGAATGCCCATCCACATGATCACCTGGCCAATCTGCAGCGCGTTGTAGTTCTGGATCTGCGCCAGGTACAGCGGCAGCAGGTAGATGGACCCGTAGAGGCCGAGCCCCATACCCAGGCTGGCGATGCTGGTGAGACCGAAGTTGCGCTCGCGCAGGATGCCCAGGTTGATCAGCGGATTGGGTCGGGACAGCTGCAGGATCACGAAGAGGATCAGGCTGACCAGTGCCACCGAGCCCAGTTGGACGATCAGTGTCGATTCCAGCCAATCCTTGCGATGACCTTCCTCGAGAAACACCTGCAGGCAGCCGAGGCCCATGGCCAACGTGACGATGCCGGCGTAATCGGTGCTTTTCAGCAATTCCCAGTGCGGCGGCTTCTTTTCCAGGCCGTACAGCAGGCCGGCGATCATCAGCAGGCCGGGCGGGATGTTGATGTAGAAGATGTATTCCCAGCCCCAGCTCTCAGTGAGCCAACCGCCGAGAGTCGGGCCGATCGAGGGCGCGAAGGTCGCGGTGATGGCGAACAGCGCCATGCCCTTGGCACGATGGTGCTCGGGCAGCTTGATCAGCGTGAGGGTGAAGGCCAGCGGAATCAGCGCACCGCCGGTAAAGCCCTGCATCGCACGGAACACGATCATGCTTTCGAGGTTCCAGGCGAAGGAGCAGAGCAGGGAAGAGAAGAGGAACCCGACCGATACCCAGACGGCGAGTCGCCGCGCCGAGAGCAGCTGCACCAGCCAGGCGGTCAGCGGGATCATGATGATTTCCGCGACCAGGTAGGAAGTGGAAATCCAGGAGCCTTCCTCCAGCGTGGCGGAGAGCGCGCCCTGGATGTCTTTCAGTGACGAGTTGGTGATCTGGATATCCAGCACCGCCATGAAGGCGCCGAGCATGGCGCTCATCACCGCGATCCAGTCGCGCCGGCTGGGTTCGCCAACCGGGCGGATCAGCGCATCAGCGGCCACGGATGTCGATCTTCACATCCACCGACATGCCAGGGCGGATGCTGCCCTTGAGCGGGTTGTCGCTGGCAAAGGTCAGCTTGACCGGAATGCGCTGGACCACCTTAGTGAAGTTGCCGGTGGCATTGTCCGGCGGCAACAGGCTGAACTGGGCGCCGGAGGCGGGGAACAAGCTTTCGACGCGGCCTTCAATCGGCGTGTCGGGATAGGTGTCGAAGGTCAGTTCGGCGCTCTGGCCTTCGCGCATGCGTCCGATCTGGGTTTCCTTGAAGTTGGCCTGAACCCAGATTTCCTCGTCGGGAACGATCGACATCAGGTAGGCGCCGACGGACACGTACTGGCCGCTGCGCGCCGAGCGCTGCCCGACGATGCCGCTGATGGGAGAGCGGATTTCGCTGCGGCCGAGATTCAGCTCGGCCTGTGCGATCTCGGCACGGGCGCTTTCGATTTGCGCCTGCAGACGTTTAACGTCCGCCTCCAGGGCATCGATCTGCTGGCGCTGGGCGGCCAGGTCGGCTTCGGCTTTCTGCCGCTGCGAGCGGGCGACTCGGGCGTCGGCGGACAGGGTAGTGACTCGCTCCTCGGAGACGAAACCGGGTTTGCGTAGTGCCTCGACCCGAGACAGATCGACCTGACTGCGCTCGAGATTCGCCTGCGCCGCCCCGAGCGACGCCTGGCTGGCGGCGATCAGGCTGGATTGTTGCGCGAGGCGGCTTCGAGCCTGGGCGAGTTCGGCTTCGCGAATCGCCAGGTTTGCCCGGGCCTGCTCAACGGCGAGGCGAAAATCGCCCGGTTCCAGGGTTACCAGCAGGTCGCCTGGTTGGACATGCTGGTTGTCCTGCACGTGGACCTGCTCGATGCGCGCGGCGAGTTGGCTGGAGATGCGTGTGATCTCGCCCTGCACATAGGCGTTGTCGGTGTGTTCGTAGTAGCGCCCGACGAAGTACCAGTGGGCGAAAAAGGCGCCTGCGACGAGCAGCAGCAGGGCGATGAAGACGAACAGTCGGCGTTGCAGCTTGGTGGGCATGTCGTCGCTCGTGACCGGAAAGTGAGCCGGTCAATCTACCAGTGTTCCTGTTGCGTAATAAGTCGTTACAATCGCTAAACTTTGTTGCACATAAGGAACAATCAATGGGGCTGGACGACGCGCTGATCTTCACCCGTGTGGTCGAGTGCCACAGCTTTACCCAGGCGGCGCTGAGCCTGGGGATGCAGAAATCCACGGTCAGCCGGCGGATCGTCCAGCTCGAGGAGCGCCTCGGCGTCCGCTTGATCAACCGCACCACGCGCAGGTTGCGGTTGACTGAGGTGGGGCAGGCCTACTACGGAAGTTGCCGGCAGATCATGCTCGACTTCGCCGAAGCCGAGCAGGCGGTCATGCAACTGCAGCAGGCGCCGGCCGGGTTGCTGCGGATCACCGCTCCGATCGAGTTCGGTCAGTGGGTGCTGGGGCGGGTTCTGGGCGAATTCATGCGCCAGTATCCGGATATCAATGCCGAGGTGGAGTTAGCCGCGCGGCCTGTCGATCCGGTGGAGGAGGGGATCGACATCGTCATCCTGGTTGGCCAGCCGCAAGACTCCACGTTGATCGCGCGCAAGTTGTTCGAAACCCGCCGGCGGCTTTGCGCGAGTCCCGCCTACCTGGCGCAACATGGCGTGCCGATGCAGGTGGAGGATCTCGCGCGCCATCGTGCGATCAGCCTGTCACGCGATCCTGTCCGCTACTGGCCGATCCTGGAGCAGAACGTCAGTTGTCGTCGCGTGCTGACCTGCAACAACATCACCTTTGCCCGTGAAGCTGCGCTGGCAGGGGCGGGTATCGCTGCGTTGCCGACCATGATTACCGACCAGGAGGTGCGTGACGGCCATCTGATCGAGCTTCTGCCGGACGTCGAGCTGCCGACCGGCGAAGTGTATGCGGTATATCCCTCCCGGCGTTTCCAGGCGATGAAAGTCAAAGCCTTCCTCGACTTCCTGATGCAATCGCTACCGGTTACCGATGGACGCCTGGTGGAGCCGGTGGAGGCGCGCCTGTTAACATCGCGCCTTTACACGCGCTGACTCAGCCGACCGAGCCGGCTATCGTCGGCTGCCGTGTCTTTCCGTGCACTGATCCGAGAACATCATGACCACCGTTCGCACCCGCATCGCACCATCCCCCACCGGCGACCCTCACGTCGGCACTGCTTACATCGCGCTGTTCAACCTCTGCTTCGCGCGCCAGCACGGCGGCCAGTTCATCCTCCGTATCGAGGACACCGACCAGCTGCGCTCCACGCGCGAGTCCGAGCAGCAGATCTATGATGCGCTGCGCTGGTTGGGCATCGAGTGGGACGAGGGCCCGGACGTGGGCGGGCCGCACGGCCCTTATCGGCAGAGCGAGCGCGGCGAGATCTACAAGAAGTATTCGGACGAACTGGTCGCCAAGGGGCATGCGTTCCCCTGTTTCTGCAGCGCCGAGCGCCTCGATCAGGTGCGGGCCGAGCAGATGGCCAACAAGGAAACGCCGCGTTACGACGGCCATTGCATGCATATTCCCGCCGAAACCGCTCAGCAGCGCATCGCGGCGGGCGAGTCGCATGTGGTTCGCATGAAGGTGCCGAGCGAGGGCGTCTGCCAGGTCAACGACATGCTGCGCGGTACGGTCGAGATCGGCTGGGATCGCATGGACATGCAGGTGTTGATGAAGGCCGATGGCCTGCCCACCTATTTCCTGGCGAACGTCGTCGACGATCACCTGATGGGCATCACCCATGTCCTGCGTGGCGAGGAATGGCTGCCATCGGCGCCGAAGCTGATCAAGCTCTACGAATACTTCGGCTGGGAGCAGCCGCAACTGTGCTACATGCCGCTGCTGCGCAATCCGGACAAGAGCAAGCTGTCCAAACGCAAGAACCCGACCTCAGTGACGTTCTACGAGCGCATGGGCTTCATGCCTGAAGCGATGCTCAACTACCTCGGCCGAATGGGCTGGTCGATGCCGGACGAGCGCGAGAAGTTCACCTTGGCGGAAATGATCGAGCACTTCGACATCAGTCGCGTATCGCTGGGCGGGCCGATCTTCGATATCGAAAAGCTGTCCTGGCTCAATGGACAGTGGTTGCGCGAGCTGTCGGTCGAGCAGTTCGCCGCCGCAGTGCAAAAGTGGGCGCTCAACCCAGACTACATGATGCAGATCGCCCCGCATGTGCAGCAGCGCGTGGAGACCTTCAGTCAGATCGCGCCGCTGGCTAGTTTCTTCTTCTCCGGAGCGTTGAACCTCGATCCCGCGCTGTTCGAGCACAAGAAGCTCGACGCCACGCAGGTTCGCCAGGTGCTGCAGCTGACCCTGTGGAAACTCGAAGCGCTGCGCCAGTGGGACAAGGAGCGCGTCACCGACTGCATTAATGCGGTCGCTGCGCATCTCGAACTTAAACTGCGTGATGTCATGCCGTTGATGTTCGCCTCGATCACTGGCCAGGCCAGCTCGGTATCAGTGCTCGACGCCATGGAAATCATCGGCCCGGACCTCACGCGCTTCCGACTGCGTCAGGCGCTGGAGCTGTTGGGCGGGGCGTCGAAGAAAGAAGTGAAGGAGTGGGAAAAGCTTTTCGCCGCCATGGCATGACCCGAGCGACAAGGCGGCGTGCGCCTGGCGCCGCCGCGCGCGGGTCGTCCTGTACCGCTCGTCACCGGTAAGTATTTGTTCTGCTGCCGAAAAATCTTTGGGCTCAGGTAAAAATATCGTTGACACCCCGCAGGGCCGCACCTAATATGCGCCCCGTCCTCGAGATGGGGCTATAGCTCAGCTGGGAGAGCGCTTGCATGGCATGCAAGAGGTCGACGGTTCGATCCCGTCTAGCTCCACCAATCTCGATTGCCACACCGGTTAACGCCGGTTGCCTTTGAAGGGCTTTGCGTCCCCTTCGTCTAGTGGCCTAGGACACCGCCCTTTCACGGCGGTAACAGGGGTTCGAGTCCCCTAGGGGACGCCATTATTCAGATCGCGACGCGAAAGCGGCGCGAGTCGGGAGACGTTAAATCCGGGGCTATAGCTCAGCTGGGAGAGCGCTTGCATGGCATGCAAGAGGTCGACGGTTCGATCCCGTCTAGCTCCACCAATCCACGACAGGTCGTAGCGGTTCGACGATCTGTTCATCGAAGGTTTCGTCCCCTTCGTCTAGTGGCCTAGGACACCGCCCTTTCACGGCGGTAACAGGGGTTCGAGTCCCCTAGGGGACGCCATTTTTTTTGCCCGTTTTGGGCATCAAAGGGTCATTTCTCACGAAATGGCCCTTTTTGTTTTGGGCGCGATTTCATCGATTGTCAGCGCTGGCAATTGTGTTCATCAGGCTGAAACGATGCGCAGTGCTGAATGCTTCGTCATAGATGATCGTCACGGACGTGACATCCATCGGCATCTGGCTTCCAATAGACCGCAACCTGAAGACGCACTGCACAGCGAGGATAGGCATGATCTGGGACCGGACCGACGCGTTCATCATCGATTTCACTGTCGAGGCCGAGCATATCGATGAGCTGGGCCACGCCAACAACGCGGTGTACGTATCCTGGTTGGAGCGATGTGCCTGGCAGCATTCGCAAAGCCTGGGGCTGGGCCTGGAGGACTATCGTCGGCTGGACCGTGCCATGGCCGTGCTCAGGCATGAAATCGATTACCTGGCGGCAGCCTATCAGGGCGATCGCCTGCAACTGGCGACCTGGATCGTCGATTCCGATCAGCGCCTGAAGATGCGCCGCGATTTCCAGCTCATCAGGCCCATCGACAACACCACGCTGCTGCGCGCTCAGACCACCTTCGTCTGCATTCAGCTGTCTTCAGGCAAGCCCAAGCGAATGCCAGCGGAATTCGTCGAGGGGTACGGCAAGGCATTGGTGCAGCCTTACCCCCTCGAGCTGTAGCGGCTCGCCTCAGCGCTGTTCCGGTTTGCTGACATCGGCGTCACGGCGTTCCTTGGCATCTTCACGCCAGTCGTCCTGCACTTCCTTTTCCATCTTGCGATCCATGCTCTTGCCGTTGGCGTCGACATTGGCCGTGTTGGCGCGTTGATGGTTCTCCTGCATCGCGCTGCCCTGGGTATCGCCGGCGGCGCCATGGGTTTGGTGTTGCATATCGTCCTGATTGGCCATGGTGGCGCTAGCGAACAGCAGGGTAAGGGTTGCAATAGCGGTAGTGGGTAGTTTCATAGTGGTCTCCGGCGTCGATAAGAAGTCTTCGGTTCATTAATTCCGACTGAGGCCTGCGGATATTGGTTCGGACCAGGCGCCGTGACCTCCCTGCCTGGCGTTTCGTACCCTCGCGTGACGCCCAGAGCAACCGCTCTAGCGCCTGGCTCGACGGGTTCCAGGCTCCTTCGCCCCGTCTGTCGGCGCCTTAGGCGCTCGCTCCGCACTATCGAGAAACCCGGCCGGTGCTGATCATCTGGTCGTTGGCTCGGCGCGCTGAATATCGGCAATAATGCGCTCCGAGCCAGCGCCGCTCCGCGCGGCGCTTCCCGGCACCAAACACGAGTGCAGCACCGTTAACGCGACCCGAAAGATCATTCACGTCGATTGCGACTGCTTCTACGCGGCGATCGAGATGCGCGATGACCCCAGTCTGGCGAACCGGCCGATCGCTGTCGGGGGCCTGGCCGATCGTCGCGGCGTGATCGCGACCTGCAATTACGAAGCACGCGCCTACGGCGTGCGTTCGGCCATGGCGTCCGGTCATGCGCTGAAGCTCTGCCCGGACCTGCTGATCCTGCGGCCGCGCATGGATGCCTACAAGGAAGCGTCGCGGGAGATCCATGGCATCTTTCGCACCTACACCGACCTGATCGAGCCTCTCTCGCTCGATGAAGCCTTTCTCGATGTCAGCGGTTGTGAGCACTTCGCCGGTAGCGCCACTCGCATCGCGCAAGATATCCGGCGGCGTGTCTGGCAACAGTTGCGTATCACGGTCTCGGCGGGCGTGGCGCCGAACAAGTTTCTCGCCAAGATCGCCAGCGACTGGAACAAGCCCGATGGTCTGTTCGTGATCACCCCGGATCAGGTCGATGAATTCGTCCAGGCGTTGCCGGTAACCAAGCTGCACGGAGTGGGGCGGGTTACGGCCGAGAAGCTCAAGCGCATGGGCATACACAGCTGTGCGGACCTGCGCAGCTGGCGGCGGCTGGATCTGGTGAGGGATTTCGGCTCCTTTGGCGAACGGCTGTGGGGCCTGGCGCACGGCATCGATGAGCGTGCGGTACAGGTCGAGAGTCGGCGCCAGTCGGTCAGTGTCGAGAATACCTATGACCGCGACCTGCCTGATCTCGCCGCTTGCCTCGAGCGCCTGCCTGAGCTGCTCGAGCAACTGGCCGGGCGTATGGCGCGACTCGACAGCGGTTACCGCCCCGGCAAGCCCTTCGTCAAACTCAAGTTCCACGATTTCACCCAGACCACCCTCGAGCAGGCCGGCGCCGGCCTGGAACTCGAAGACTATGCCGACCTGCTCGCAGGCGCTTTCGCCCGCGGCAAACGCCCCGTGCGGCTGATCGGCGTCGGGGTCCGCCTGATCGATCTGCGCGCCGGTTTCGAGCAGCTCCGGCTGTTCTGACCGCTGGTCGCCATTATCTGCGCAAAACGCGCTAGCCCGCCTTTGTGGTACGCCTGTTGCTCGATGTGTCGACAAGAGCACAGGCCGCCATATTCCAGACGCCTTTGCCATGGTCAGTCTCGACGAGCGGTTTGTAGCTCGCTTCCAGACCGGCCGATAAATAAGTGGTCGCGGTAATTTGACGCGTATCGGTTGCAGGCAGCGAAGCGTGTCGCATTTGGACCTGCCGATTCGTTTTGCTAGAGTCGCGTCGCAGTAATGGCAATTTGATATTTTTCGCCAGAGGTTCGGGATCGCCAATAAAAAGCGCCTGTGAACCACCGAGTCGTACCAGGAGTTCATATCCCGATGGGGTTGTTTTTCAAACGCCGAGAAGCTGCGACAGGCAGCCTGCTTGGTCTCGAAACCGGACCGCAAGGCATTTCGCTCGCGCACGTGCAACGCAATGGCGAGACGCCAACGCTACGGCGTTGCGACTATTTCGAATGTGAACCTGCGGCACAGGCCGAGCGGCTCAAGCAGACGGTTGCCGATCACGGCCTGGGCGGTCTGCCCGTCAATTTTCTGCTGCATCCGTCCGCTTATCAGATGTTCTTGCTGGAAGCAGCGGACGTTCCGGCCGAAGAGCTGCGCGACGCGATGCGCTGGCGCGTCAAGGATTTGATCGGCGAGTCGCTTGAAGACGTGGTCATCGATTGCTTCGCGCTGCCCGATGATGCGTACCGCGGGCGCACCCGCATGGTCTATTGCGTGGTACTGACCAAGGCGCGAATGAAGGAGTACCGCGCGTTGGTGCAACACGCGGGATTGCGGCTGGCAAGCATCGACATCACCGAAATGGCCTTGCGCAATCTGGGCCTGCTGGCCGGCGCTGGGGCGACCAACCTGGCGTTGCTGCGCCTGCGTACCAGCGAAGGCTTGATCATCGTCCAGAACGGGGCCGACCTGTACATGGCGCGGCGTATCGAGCACGGACTGGCGCGCGCCGAGCACGACCTGTCCGGGGCGACGCTGGAAATCCAGCGCTCGCTCGATTACTACGAGAGCCAGCTGGGAAAAGGCTATATCAGCCGGCTGTTGCTTCTGCCGATGAAACAGGACGGTGAGCGGACCCACCAGGCGCTTGCCAGCGGCCTGGCCGTCAATCTGCAGCGCCTGGACCTGCGTGACCTGTTCCCCGGGCAACCGGCGAGCGATCTTCCCGAGCCGAGCCAGGCGTTCTGTATCGGTGCCGTTGGCGCCGCCCTGCGTCAGGAACAAATCTGATGCAGAACATCAATCTCTATCAACGCGAGCGCCGTCGTGGCGGCGGCCCGAGGCCACGCCAGATGCGCCTGGGCATTGCCCTGCTTGTGGTCCTGCTGATCAGCCATGGCGGCTGGCAGGGCTGGCAGCTGCGTTCGGCCAGCCAGGCCGCGGCGATTGCCGAGCGACAGGCCGTCGAGGCCGTGGCCAAGCTCGACGTGGTCAAGACAGGCTTTCAAGAGCCAGTGCTCGATCCCGAGTTGCCACGCCAGTTGGCCGAGCGCGAAGCGGAGAATCGCGAGCTGCAGCGCCTGGCCGATTACCTGAAAACACTCGACGCTCAGCGCAGCTCCGGCTTCGTGTCGTTGTTGCAAGGGTTGGCCGACCGGCATCCGCCGCACGGGCTCTGGTTGACGAGCATTCAGCTGCAGGCCGGCGGGGATGAGTTGGCCCTGCAGGGTTTGACGCAGGACCAGGAACTGCTCCCGCTATATCTGCGCAGCCTGGGACAGAGCAGTGCGTTTAGCGGGCGTGATTTCGCTCACTTCGATTTACAGCGTGACGAACAGGATCTGCTGCGGTTCCGGTTGGCCTCGCAAGCATTGGCGGAGCGGGGCGATGAATAAGCTCATCCAGCATTGGCGGACCCTGGCGCCACGCGAGCAATGGCTGGCCTATGGCGTCGGGCTGGCGCTGCTGATCATGCTTTACCTGCTACTGGTTGCCGAGCCGCTGGGCCTGCGTGTCGCTGCCGAGGCCAGCCGACAGCAGCTCGCCCATGCGCGCCAACTGGAGGCCGAGAACAGTTTGCTGGAGATCCAGGCCAAGCTTGCCGCCGACCCCAACCTGAGCTATCGGCAGGCATTGGCGACAGCGCAGGCAGGCCACGATGAGCTGCTTCGGCGCATCGACCTGGAGACCAGCACGCTGGTATCGCCGGCGAACATGAAAGCCTTGCTGCAAGACCTGCTGCGGAACCAGACGAAGCTGAAGCTGGTTTCCCTGGAGAGTTCCAGTGCCCCGTTGGCTGTGCCAGCGGCGATGCCAGCTGAACCGGCCGAGGGGAAGCCGACGCCCGTGGTGTTCTATCGCCACGGTCTGCGCCTGACCCTGGAAGGCGGTTATTTCGACCTGCTGGCCTACCTCAAAGCGATCCAGTCCAGCGGTTGGCGCCTGCATTGGGATGCGCTGGATTATCAGGTGGGTGAGGGCGGTGCCGGTCGGGCCCGCGTCATTCTCGATCTGCATACGTTGAGTCGCGACGCGGGGTGGGTGGGTGTTTAAGTTTGAAGTCAGCACGATCGGCCTGGTTGCATTGCTCCTCACCGCGCCGGTTTTCGCCGTGGATCCCACTCAACCACCCGCCGGGCGCGTTGTCAGCGACGCCGTGACGCAAGCGCCAGTGGACCTGCACCTGCAGGCCATCCTGCGCGGCCCCGAGCGCGCCAGCGCCGTGATAAACGGGCAGAACCTGAAGGTCGGCGAGCGCCTGGGCGACATGCGCGTCCTGGCGGTGCGCAGGCATTCCGTTGTCATCGAACGCCAGGGCCGGCAACAAGAACTGCGCCTGAGCGCTCCAATCATCCAAACGAGCCGTACCCTGCCATGATGCCGACCTTGATGCTCCGCCTCGGCGCGTTGAGCCTGTTCTGCCTGCTGCCTGCCTGCCAGACTTTCGAGGATGGCGACAAGCGCCTGTATGAGCAAAGCAACCGCCTGTTCCAGGAAAGCCTGGAGCAGAATCAGCAGAAGGTTGCGCCGCCACCCTCGATACAGGCCGGTCTTATTCCGCCGCTGCCCGCCGCGGACAGCCAGCCCATTACCGGACCGCGGTTCGATGTGGCCGTCAGTGACATGCCGGCGCGGGAGTTCTTTCTCAGTCTGATGGACAGCGCCGGAGAGAACATCCTGGTGCATCCCGGCGTGACAGGGAACGTGACGTTCAGCCTGCGCAACGTCACGCTCGAGGAAGCGCTCGCGGCCGTGCGCGACAGCTATGGCTATGATTACCGCCGCACCGCCTACGGCTATCAGATTCAGCCGAACCAGGCGATTACCCGCACCTATGACCTGAACTACCTGAACGTCCAGCGTCAGGGCACCACCGATACCCGCGTCAGCTCCGGCCAGGTCACCAACAGTGAAAACACCGGTGTTGGCGCGGCCGGCACCACGACCAGCAGCACCTCCGCGACGGTGAATGCGAGCCAGTTGATGACCACCAGCAACGTCGACCTGTGGAGCGAGGTACGCGGCGTGGTCGAGATGATGATCGGCGACGAGCAGGGCAATCAGGTAGTGGTCAATCCGCAGGCCGGATTGCTCGTGGTGCGGGCGCCGAGCAGCGACCAGCAAGCGGTGGAGCGCTTCCTTGCCCAGGCGCAGCGCAACCTGCAACGCCAGGTCATTCTGGAAACCAAGATCCTCGAAGTGAATCTGTCCGACGGCTTCCAGTCCGGCATCAACTGGGCGCAACTGGGCAGCATGGGCAATGCGCAGTTCAGCCTGGGCGTGCAGGGCGATACCTTGAGCGGGCCGAACAACTTGGGCGGCGTGTTCAGCGCGGCCGTGCAGGTGGGCGACTTCAGCGGCGTGCTGCAATTGCTGGAGACCCAGGGCGACGTGCGCGTGCTCTCCAGCCCGCGGGTCTCCACGCTGAACAATCAGAAGGCGGTGATCAAGGTGGGCACGGACGAGTTCTTCGTCACCGATGTGTCGACTACCACCACTTCCCTGGCTGGCGGCACCACCGCGCCGGATCTGGACATCACGCTGACGCCGTTCTTCTCCGGCATCTCGCTGGATGTCACCCCGCAGATCGATGAGAACGGTCAGGTCACGCTGCACGTGCGTCCCACCGTGAGCCGCGTGCAGGATCAGAACAAGAGCATCCAGCTGGGCGGTTCGGACAACGTCTTCAACTTGCCCCTGGCGCTCTCGACGACCCGACAATCCGACTCCATCGTGCGTGCCCGCAGCGGCCAGGTGGTTGTCATTGGCGGGCTGCTGGAGAATCGCAACACCAACACCGACGCGAACATTCCCTGGGCCTCCAAACTGCCGGTGGTGGGCGGGTTGTTCCAGCAGCAGCGCAAGGCACTGCAGCAGACCGAGTTGGTGATCCTCATGCGGCCGCAGGTGGTCGATGACCAGGCCTGGCTGGACGATCTGCGCAAGTCCGCCGAATCGTTCCGGTCGATCAGGTAAGCGCTGGCAATGTACGAAGCATTCTTCGGCTTGCGCGAAAAGCCATTCGCACTGACGCCAAATACCGGCTTCATGGTCCAGCTGGCCCCCTATCAGGCATGCCTTAACCTGCTGCGTGTGGCGCTGGCCGAGGGCGAGGGTTTCATCAAGGTTACCGGCGAGGTCGGCACGGGCAAGACGTTGCTCTGCCGTGCGTTGTTGAACGAGCTGGACGGCGCCCGCTATCAGGTCGCCTGGCTGCCCAATCCCACACTGACGCCGATGACGCTGCGTCAGGCGCTGGCGCACGAGCTGCACATTGCCGAGGTTGAAAGCCTGGACAATCACGCCTTGCTCGCCGCCCTTCACAGCCGCCTCATCGACCTGGCCGGGCTGGGCAAAAGCACGGTTCTGCTGATCGACGAAGCTCAGGCACTGCCTACCTCGACGCTGGAAGCGTTGCGCCTGCTGACCAACCTCGAAACCGAACACAACAAGCTGCTGCAAGTGGTGCTGTTCGGCCAGCCGGAACTGGACGAGACGCTGGCGCGCGAGGACTTTCGCCAGCTGCGTCAGCGCATCACGTTCTCCTACAACCTGCGCCCGCTGGACGTCAAAGACACCACGCGCTACCTGCAGGAGCGCCTCGCGGTGGCGGGTTATCGAGGCGAGCCGCTGTTCCAGGCCGCCGCGGTCCGCTTATTGGTCCGTGGCAGCGGCGGTATTCCACGGTTGATCAACATCCTGTCCAACAAATGCCTGATGGTGGCGTTTGGAGAAGGCGCCCGCCAGGTGTCGGCGCGGCATGTGCGTCGGGCGCTGGATGACACCGAAGGGGCACGGCCCTTCTGGCGACAGGCTTCGTCTCGCTTCGGCTGGACCTTGGCTGTGGGTTGTCTGGCGTTGATCGCCGGCCTCTGGCCCTGGCTGGATCAATTGGTCGAGGTGCTGCCATGAGCCTGGTCAACGACATGCTGCGTGATCTCGACGCGCGTCGAGCGGCGCCTGCCGAACGGCAGCAGCTGGGCGCCCTTCATGCCGTGGATGAACGCGGCGCCGCACGCCGTGGGCGGCTCAAGCGGTTGTGGCGGGGCGGGGCGGTCATCGCCGCGATCGTGCTGGCGGTCGCTGCCCTGTGGCTGCTTGGCGATCGCCTGCGTTGGACCGCAGAGTCCGCCACGGTCACGCCCGCTCCCGTCGCGCCGGTTCCAGCCGAGCCGGTCGCACCGGTGCCCGTGGCTATTTCATCGACGCGTTTGCTGGAGGTGTTGCCGCAAAACGATGGGCGACGTTTCGTGCTCCAGCTGTTGCTCGATCACTCCGTCAGCTACGAGCGAACCGACACGAGCGGTTCGGTCAGTTTCAGGCTCGAAGACGTTCGGTACACGGGCGAGGCTCGCTCCGGCCGCATTGAAAAGGATGGGCAGACCTTGTCCTGGCGGGTCGAGGCGCAGGGCAACGACGTTCAGGTGCTACTGGTCGGTTTCGGCGATCGCCTGAGTGTGGCCGATCGTCTCGAGTCGGCTGGCGACCGGTCGCAGCTGTGGCTGGATGTGCCGCTGGGTGACGCCAATGACGCCGAAGCGCAGAACGTATCGATGCCGGTAGCTGAACCGGCCGAGCCGGACGAAGCGCAGCTGCCGGACTGGGTCACCCGGGAGGTCGCTGCGACGGAAGCGCCCCGTGAGCCGGCGCCTATCGCGCAGAAGCCCAGCGCTCGGCCGGCTCCGAGCGCCGAGCCATCGGCGCCTATTGGTCCCAAAACATTGTCCATCGGCGCGCACAAGGCCGATGCGCTGGTCGAGGCGCGCCAGGCGCTGGCGCGAGGCGATCACCTGCGGGCCATCGAGCAACTGCAAGCATTGCAGCTCGCCCAGCCGGACAACCCGGAGGTCATCCGATGGCTGGCCCGGGCCTACCTGGCGGCTGGCGACACGGCTGCGCTGCTGAGGTGGCTGCCGGCTCAATTGCAAGCGCGGCCGTTCGATGCGGAGCTTCGTGAACTGCTCGCACGTGGCCAGTTGCAGGTAGGCGATCCAGCGGCCGCCATCGCCACGTTACAGCAGAGCGCACCGGACCTGCGCCGCAACGTCAGCTATCACGCGTTGCTTGCTGCGCTCTATCAGCAGGTCGGCGATTGGTCGTCCAGTGCCGCGACCTATCGGCAACTGGTTGCCGTGCGACCGGATCAGGGCGCCTGGCAGCTCGGCCTGGCCATCGCGCTGGAGCAACTCGATCAGCCGGCGCAGGCCGGCCAGCATTATCGCCAGGCCCTGCAAGGGCAGGGCCTGGATGGCAGCGCGCGTCAGTTCGCCAGCGAACGCGCCGGTTCCTTGGGAGGGACGCAATGACTCAGGATCTTCGCCAGCGCAAGATTCGTCTCGGTGACCTATTGGTCCAGGCCGGACTGATCAGCGAAGCCCAGCTACAACTTGCCTTGCAGGATCAGAAACGCACTGGCTCCAAGCTCGGACGTACCGTGCTGGATCTCGGCTTCATCGACGAAGGGCGCTTGCTGCGGGCGCTTTCCGAGCAGCTGCAGATTCCCTTCGTCGAACTCAAGCACTACAAATTCGACAACCAGCTGACGCAGAGCCTGCCCGAGGCGGTGGCGCGGCGCTTCCGGGTCCTGGTGCTGTCACGCCAGGCCGATGGTCTGCTGGTCGGCATGACCGACCCGCTCGACCTGTTCGCCCAGGACGAGATGGAGCGCCTGCTCGGCAAGCGGGTATTCCCCGCGGTGGTGCGCGAAAACGAATTGCTCGGCGCGCTCGATCAGCTTTATCGGCGCACCAGCGAGATCGCCTCGCTGGCCGGCGAACTGGAAGGCGAGCTGCAGGAGAGCGACTTCGACCTGTCGCGCCTGGGAGCCGAGAGCAACAGCGACGCGCCAGTGGTGCGCCTGCTGCAAACGCTGTTCGAGGACGCCGTACAAATGAAGGCCTCGGACATCCACATCGAGCCCGACGAAGGCGTGGTGCGCATCCGCCAACGTATCGACGGCGTGCTCAACGAGCAGGTGATGAAAGAGCACCGCGTGGCTTCCGCATTGGTTATGCGCCTGAAGATCATGTCGGGTCTGGATATATCCGAAAAACGCCTGCCCCAGGACGGTCGCTTCAATATCCGGGTGAAGAACCGCAACCTCGACGTGCGGGTCTCGACCATGCCGGTACAGTTCGGCGAATCGGTGGTCATGCGTCTGCTTGACCAGAGCGGCGCGATGTTCCAGCTCGACGGCACGGGCATGCCGCCGGCCATGCTGGAGCGTTTTCGGCGCCTGCTGCAACGGCCGCACGGCATGGTGCTGGTCACCGGCCCGACCGGCTCGGGCAAGACTACGACGCTCTACGCGGGCCTTTCCGAGCTGAACAGCCCAGAGAAGAAGATCATCACCGTGGAAGACCCGGTCGAATACCGCCTGCCGCGGATCAACCAGGTGCAGGTCAACGCCAAGATCGAGTTGACCTTTGCTCGCGTTCTGCGCGCCGCGCTGCGTCAGGACCCGGACATCGTGCTGGTCGGAGAAATCCGTGACCAGGAGACCGCCGAGATCGGCCTGCGTGCCGCGCTTACCGGCCACCTCGTCCTGTCTACCTTGCACACCAACGACGCGCTGACATCTGCCATGCGCTTGATCGACATGGGCGTCGAGCCGTTCCTGGTCGCCACTGCGCTCAATGCTGTCCTGGCTCAGCGCTTGATCCGCCGTGTTTGCGAAAATTGCCAGGAAGAACACCAGCCCGATCCGCGACAGCTGGCGTGGCTGGAGGCGCTCCATAGCAGCTCCCTGGCGGGCAAACGCTTCTATCGAGGAAGCGGCTGCCACCAGTGCCATAACAGTGGTTACAGCGGACGGATCGGTGTCTACGAACTGCTCGAGCTCGATGAAGCCATGGTTGCCGCACTGCGTCGCGGTGATCCGCAGGGCTTCGCCGAAGCTGCACGCCAGCAGCCGCATTATCGTCCGCTGGCCGAGTGCGCCATGGACTACGCGATCGCCGGCGTTACCAGCGTGGACGAAGTGCTCAAGGTCTGCGCGACCCTGGCGGACGATGAGGTGATGGCGTGAACGTCGTGCCGATGCCGCGCGGTACCGCTTCTGTAGGGGGCAGCTTGCTTGCATGCATCGAGCACGTTGCGCAGGTACCTCTAAGCGGAGCAGCAGTCTGATGGCTAGCTTCCGTTACACCGGCCGCAACGCGCAGGGCGCCAAGGTCAGCGGCGAACTCGACGGTGCCAACGCGGATTCCGTTGCCGGCGAGTTGCTGTCCCGGCAGATCACGCCGTTGACCATCGATGCCAGCGATGCTGGGGCCGTCGGTAGCGGCGATGCGCTGGCGCTGCTGCGCGACAAGCTGCGTCGCAAGCGGGTCGATCTGGACGAGCTGATCATCTTCAGCCGGCAGATGTACAGCCTGAGCAAGGCCGGCGTGCCGATCATCCGCGCCATCGGCGGCTTGGCCGAATCCAATCGAAACCTGTTCTTCCGACAGATCCTGCAGGACGTGCGCGCCAGCCTGGAAAGCGGCCAATCCATGGCCGTGGCCCTCAATGCGCACCCGAGAGTATTCAACAACCTGTTCGTCAGCATGGTCAGCGTCGGTGAGAACACCGGCCAGCTCGATCAGGCGTTCAAGCAGCTGGCGGCCTATCTGGAGCTCGAGCGCGAAACCCGCAAGCGCATCAAGCAGGCCACCCGCTACCCGATCTTCGTCATGGTCGCGATGGGGGTCGCCCTGGCGGTGATCAACCTGCTGGTGATTCCGGCTTTCGCCAAGGTATTCGCGCAATTCCACGCGCAGCTGCCCTGGGCGACGCGGGTGCTGATCGGCACCTCCAACTTCATGCGCGACTGGTGGTGGCTGCTTCTGTTCGGCATTGTCGGTGGGCTCTACGCCTTCTTCAAATGGATCGAGACCGATCCGGGCCGACTGCACTGGGATCGCATCAAACTGCGCCTGCCCATTGTCGGCGGCATCTTCGAACGCATCGCCCTGGCGCGCTTCACCCGCACCTTCGCGATGATGTACCGCGCCGGCGTGCCGTTGTTGCAGACCCTGTCGATCAACAGCGCCAGCGTCGGCAACCGGCATATCGGCCAAGCCATTCTCGGCATTCGCGAAAGCGTCGAACGTGGCGAAGCCTTGACACGCTCGGCGTACAACAGCGGCCTGTTCACCCCGCTGGTGCTGCAGATGATGGCCGTCGGCGAAGAAACCGGCGCCCTCGACGACCTGTTTATCGAAGTCGCCGATTTCTACGAACAGGAAGTCGACTACGACCTCAAGCAACTGGCCGACGCCATCGAGCCGATCCTTATCGTCTGCATGGGCGTGATGGTGCTGGTGCTGGCGCTCGGTGTGTTCCTGCCGATGTGGGAACTGGGCGCAGCGGCGCAGGGAAGAGGGTGACGGCGTACCGGCGGCCGTCTGTCGGCAGCCGACGAAACCAGCATGGCAATTGCTACTGAACGGAAATTGGAAAGGCTCATGACAGAAAACCGGCAACGCATGAACAAACCGCAAACAGGTTTCACGATGATCGAGTTGGTTGTGGTGATCGCGATCCTCGGCATCCTGGCCGCAGTAGCGCTTCCGCACTTCATCGATTCGGCCAAAGACGCTCACCGTGCCGCGGTGCGCAGCGCTGGCGGGGCGTTTACCTCGGCGGTGTCGCTCCTGCGCGGGCAATACGAGCTCAATCGCAATGGCGGCACCAACCTTTGCGTCGCCGGCAACTGCCAGATCAACGTGGCGGGCTATGGCAACGGAACGCTCGACGTCAACGCGGCCGGTTGGCCGGTAGGCACCGAGCGCAGTGGAACGCCGGGGATCAATACGGCCATGACCGCCGACGAATGCCGGCGGCTATGGGGCAACCTGCTGCAAGCATCGGCGCCCACGGTCAACGGGAACCAGGCGGCCTTCACCGCCACGGCCAACGGCACCCGCTGCCTGTACGCCTACACGCTCGATGGGGCTGACGACATCATCGAGTACAACGCCAATACCGGCGAAGTTTTCGTCACCTTCAACTGATTACACAACGGGAGCAACACCATGAAGAAGCAACAAAGCGGTTTCACCATGATCGAGCTGATTATGGTGATTGTGATACTGGGGATTTTGGCGGCGTTTGCGCTGCCGCGATTTGCGGATTTTGGTACTGATGCTCGGGTGGCTGCTATGCAGGGCATCGCTGGTTCGGTGAAGTCGGCGTCAGCTATTGCGCATGCCCAAGCGCTGGTGACCAAGCCGACCGGTAACACTATCACCTTGGAAGGAAAATCTATCGCAATGATTGGGACATATCCTGCAGCCACCAACGAGGGCATCGGCGAGGCTGCTCAACTTGAAACGAGCGGCGCTGACTATACCGTCACAGCAACTGGCAACGTTCTAACCGTGACCTCGAATGCAAACAGCAGTTGTTCTTTTACTTACACAACCAACTACACCGCTGCTGCCGGCACCACGGCGGCAGTTGATGCCGCTCCAGCCATCAACACGTCGAATGTGACCAAGGCCAGATGTAATTGATCCGCTAGTAGGCCGCTGGTGATTGGCTAAGGCCTTTTTATGTGCGTGGTCCGCTCAGCGTAGTCCGTCGATAAATGCATAAAAAAATAGGTATGCACTGTGGCCAATCCGGCTTCACCCTCGTCGAGCTGGTGCTGACCCTGGTCATCATCGGCATCCTCGCCGCTGTGGTGGGGCCGCGATTCTTTGACCGGCGGGTGTTCGATGAGCGCCTGTTTTTCGAAGAGACGGTCTCGGCCGTGCGTTACGCGCAGAAGCTAGCCTTGGCCAGCGGCTGCCTGACGCAGATCAGCCTGGGCGCGGGTGGCTACCAGCTGCGCCGTGCCGCGAACTGTACCTCCGGCGCTTATAGCGCTGAGGTGCAGGGGCCGGACGGCCAGATACCCTTTGCCAATACCGATTTGCCCGCAGGCGTCTCGGTATCGGCCACCAATTTCCCCGTGGTGTTCGACTCGCTGGGGCGCCCCTCCAGCGCGGCGAGCGCCACCATCGGTGCATTCACTTTCAGTGTGACCGCCGAAACCGGGCTGGTGCAATGAAGCGCCAGCAGGGTATGACGCTGATCGAGCTGGTGATCAGCATCATGATCATCGGGATTGCCGCAGCTGCGCTTTATTCGGCGATGGCATCCATGGTTGGCCGCTCTGCTGACCCCATGTTGCGCCAACAGAGCCTGACGATTGCCGAAGGCTACCTCGAAGAAATCCTCACGCAGCCCTACCTCGACCCGAGCAGCTTCAATACCGGAAGCTGTGCGGCGACAGTTGGCCTGCCACGTGCACGGTTCGACGACCTCTGTGATTACGCTGATTTGGATGATCAGGGCGCGCGCGATGCGGCGGGCAACGCCATCACCGGCTTGTCGGAGTATCGGGTACGGGTCGCTGTTGCCAATCTGGCTGACTGGAATGGAGTACTGGCCCGTCGCGTCGAGGTGACCGTTATCGATCCGTCCGGCCAGGCGCTGAAACTCGCCGGCATGCGGACCTGCTATGGCGAAATCGACGCTAGCGGCGTGGAGCGTTGCCCATGAAGCCAACGCGTGGTTTCACCCTCGTCGAGCTGGTCATCGTGATTGCGCTCAGCGCCATCGTCCTGGTGATGATCACGGTGGTGCTCAAGCGACCGCTGGATGCGTATGTCGACCAGAGCCGACGCGGCGAGCTGGTAGAACTGGCGTCTCTGGCTCTCAACCGAGCGGCGCGCGATATCCGCCTGGCGGTACCCAACTCGGTACGTCAGTCGGCCGACGGCCGCACGCTGGAAATGCTCAATATCCTCAATGCCGGCCGGTATGTCTCCAACCGGGCCGGGAGCGATAGCCTGCGCTTTTCCGCCGAGTTGAGTGGGTGCGAGACGGCCAATGGCCGTTGTGATGGTTTTCAGGTGCTGGATCCGAACTTCGATGTCAGCGGCGCCCGTTGGCTGGTGGTCTACAACCTGGGCGCCAGTAGCGGTGGCAACCCTTCGGCCGGGGCCAATGTGTGGGCCTATGCCAACCCGGGGGTGATCACACCCACTGGCGCTTCCTTCACTGCTGCAGCCAACGCCACCAGTCGCGAAACACAGGTAAGCCTGAATGGCCTGTCGGCCGCAGGATTCACCTTTGCGTATCCCTCACCGCAGCGGCGGTTCTATCTGGCTGACCAGGTCATCGGCTATCGCTGTGAACCGGCTGCCGAAGGTGGACAGTTGGCGCGCTATACCCGCACGACCCTGACGGCGACCGCACCGAGTACGTTGCCGGCGGATGCCGTGCGGGTGGCGCCCTACGTGACCGGCTGCCAGATCAACTACCAGCCAGGCACGCCACAGCGACCGGGATTGGTGACGCTGAGCCTGACACTCACGCGTGAGGGCGAATCCATCACCCTTCAACAACAGGTGAAAGTCGACAATGCGCCGTGAACGCGGGTTTTCGTTGGTGGCGGCCATGTTCGTGATGATCGTCGTTGCGCTGGCGGTGATTGGCATGGCGCGCCTGTCGATCAATACCGGCGGGTCCTTGAGTTTGTCACTGCAGCAGGCCCGCGCCTACCAGGCGGCGAGGGCCGGTCTTGAATGGGGCATCCGGCGTGCTGTGAAGGACGGCGCGTGTGCGGGCTCTGGCAGTCTTGCGTTGGACGGCACGCTGGCCGAATTTTCCGGCGTGTCGGTCAGTTGCGTAGCGACTGTCTATCCGGCTCGCGAGAACGGCAAGACGGTGACGATGTTCAGTGTCGACGCCGTTGCGCAAAACGCGCCGACGCCTGCGACTCGTCCGGATTATGCCTACAGGCGATTGCACGCGAGGGTCGAAGCCAGTGGGAACTAAGACTTCAGCAGTCATACGCAGCTTGCTGTTGTTGCTGTGCATGTCGCCTGGATTGGCATCTGCGGCGAACTATTCCTTTTATTGGTATTTCGGATACGGCACCAACGCACCCTGTACCGGTAATTGGTCTTACGATAGCGGGACTTTTTATTGCTCAGGGTCCGTGTCGCTGGGTAGCGGTGACACGCTTACCGCCGATTGGCCACTTGGCGATGTAAACGTTTCCGCGAGCGGCGGATTCGCTCTACGCGGCAACGTGATCGGCACGTCAAGCAGGTCCGTCTCGCTCAACTCTGGATACAGTCCGCTGACCGCTACGGGGACCAATACGGTCTACGGGTCGATGACTTCGACCAGTGGCGCGATATCTCTCACCACCACGACCGTGAACGGGGCGGTCGAGGCCGGCAGCGGCGGGGTGACCCTTGTCCGAACCGCGGTTACCGGCACGCTGTTAAGCAGTGGCGCTACGAGCCTGACGGACACGTCAATCAGCGGGACTGCCCGGGTCAACAACAACCTCACCGCAAGTGGCACGACTTTCAAAAGCAACCTGACGGTTACCGGAACGAGTCTGCTATCGGCAAGCACGCTTGAAGCCAACCTGGTAAATGGCGGCGATGTCACGGCGACCAGCGGCACGGTGATCGCGGGCAGTGTCAGCAATAGCTACGGCACTATCTTGGTAGAGGGTGGACGCGTCGGGGGCAGCGTTACGGGCCAGACGATTGTCGGTAACGCGGCGGTATTCGGTGGAGGCCTGGCTGCCACGTCGGGTGCTGTCACGGTTACTGGCGGATCTGTGACCGGTGCGATCAGCAGCAACTGCTGCCAGATCACTCTGACCGGTACCAACGTGACGGGTAACGTGACGGCGACGAGCAACAATATCGTTCTGAGCCGCACCACCCTGACGGGAAACATGAGCACCACCAACGAGGTCCGGCTCGACGACAGCGTTGTAAATGGCAACGTGACGGCGGCAACCTGGGGTAATACGACCATCACGGGTACCGGAAGCAGCCATGTCTATGGCGTTTGCACCCCAACGGCAACGACTCCGACCGACCTTTGCGACGGTGCCATCACGCCGAGCTGCCTGACGACCTCTGCTGACACCTTCGCTCGCTCAGTGCTGGGCAATGACTGGGTCGTCACCTCGCGCAGTGGAACCTTTGGGACGCCGAGGATCGTCAATGGTCGCCTGCGGATGACCGATGACACGGGCGATGCATCGACCGCTGCCACCGTGCAACGAACGTTTCCGGCCGCCAACAACCTCATCACCGTGACATTCAAGTACTTCGGTTACTCGAGCAAGAGCAGCCGTGGCGCCGACGGCATGGCATTGATCCTGTCGGACGCGAGTGTGACGCCGCAGCCCGGTGCGTTCGGCGGCTCCTTGGGGTATGCGCAAAAAACCGGCATACCCGGTTTCGCCGGCGGCTGGCTGGGCATCGGCCTCGACGAGTTCGGCAACTATTCCAATCCCACGGAAGGGCGTGTGGGTGGGGTGGGCTCGCGCAGCGATGCAGTAGCCATTCGAGGTTCCGGTAGCAGCGAATACGCCTATCTGACCGGCACCGGAAGCCTAGCGACGGGCATCGACAATGGCTCGGCCACCAGCACACCGAGCCCCGGACATCTCTATCGCATCACCGTCGATTCGCGTACGCCTGGCAAGACGCTGGTCAAGGTTGAGCGTGACACAGGCGGCACCGGCAACAATTACACCACCTTGATTGCGCCCTACGACGTGCGCACCAACAGCGGTCAAGGCGCCGTGCCGAAAGACTTCATGCTCAGCTTTACTGGCTCTACGGGCGGCAACGTCAATATTCACGAGCTGGATGACCTCCAGGTTTGCGCCAACAAAATGAATGCGGTGGGCGCGCAAATTGATCATTTCGAGATCTTCGCTCCACAGACGGGACTGACTTGTTCACCGATGCCGGTCACGGTCAAGGCTTGCCTGGATGCCGCGTGCTCGTTGTACACCGAGCCTGTGACCGCCACGGCCACGTTAACCGCAGCAAACAAGGGCGTAGTCAGCAGTGATACCCAGACCTTCACAGGTGGCACAGGGGCGTTTTCGCTGGCGCGTACGACCAGTGGCACCGTGACGCTGGGGGTAGGCGCTTCAACGCCAGCCGCCAAGCCGTATACCGAAACCAAATGCAAAATCGGCTCCGGGAGCCTGAGCGTCAATTGTGCCGTCGAGTTCGTCGATTCGGGCTTCGTGTTCGATATCCCCACGCAGCTATCCAACAAGCTCTCTGGCGAAGTGATGATCAACGCCGTCCGTAAGGACCAGACTACGCAACGCTGTGTGCCGGCGTTCCAAAAGGTCGACCGTGATCTGACGGTATGGTCGACCTACATCGAGCCCAATACCGGCGCCGGTCGGTCTCTGGAGGTCAACGGCACCCCTGTGTCCTCGAATGCGAGCGCCCCTACCACGATGCGCCTGAAGTTCAACGACAATGCGCAGGCGCCCATCAATGTCCGTTACAACGACGCCGGTAAGTTGGAGCTTAATGTGCGCTATACCGGTAGCGCGGCCAATAAGGATGCCGATTTGATCATGTCCGGCGCGAGGCAGTTCGTGGTCAAGCCGGTCGGGTTTTGTGTCAAACCCGCGGCCTGGAGCGACGCCACGACGACGACCTGTGCGGCGGGTGATGCAACGTGCCCGGCTTTCATCGCGGCGGGCGATGGCTTCCCGGTGCGCTTTCGGCCGGTGGGTTGGGAGTCGGACAGCGGCGACAGTGACTTGTGTGTCGGCAACCCAACCACGCCCAACTTTCGGCACAGCAATCTCGCGATCATCTCGGAGCTGGTCCAGCCATCCGGCGGTGCGGCGGGTACGCTTAGCCTGTTATCCAGCAATACCAGCCTCGACGGACGGACAACTTATGACCACTTGCCGGGTGCGTCCGGATACAGCGCTGCCAGCGCCGAGGTGGTGCAACAGGTGAAGTTTTCCGAGGTTGGGGTATTCCGCATGAAGGTTACCCCGCCAGCGGGTGGTTACCTCGATAACGAAACAGTGGCTGGAGGCCTTTCGGCCAATGTTGGTCGAGTAACGCCCGCTTATCTGGCTGCGGCGGGAAGTGGCAGCCTGGGTAATGTTTGCAGCAATGGCATTACCTACCAGGCCCAACCGTTGAGGATTACCGCAAAGCCTAGCCTGACGATTAGCGGCATGAATCGTAGTGGCATGGTGACTACCAATTACGACCGCGATATGTTCTGGCGTTTCGCAAGCAGCTGGGCGCCCACGTATTTTTCAAATACCGGCCGCGTGGCGTTGGATGCTCGCAAGCCAGGGGCTGGGCAGCCGGCATCGCTCGATTGCTCATCGGAGGCCAACAAGGCCAATTGCGTGGCGGCTAGGCTGGAAGCGAGCGGTTCGGCTTTCGGTAGCGTCTCCGACGTTGTGGGTGACGGGGCGAAAACCTTTCTGGCCCCTGACGATCTGGGGCTGCGTTATCTGCGGGCCGCCAGTCCGGGACCCGATGATCGCCAATTCGACGCAACCCTTTCTGTGTTCACGCCACGCGCCAAGCTTGTGGATTCGGATGGGATCTTCGTCGCCAGCGCCACGGCAACCAATACGCCGATCGACTACGCGTTTCCCATGAGTGGCGCATCGGTGGTTCTGGGCCGTTACCGGTTGACAGGGGCGTCCGGGCCAGAGGTTAGCCCGCTAAACCTGCCGCTTTACTTGGAACGTTGGAGCGGAACGGCTTTCGTCACCGATACCGCGCTGGCCGATGTGAATTGCACTGCGGTCAGCGAGGCGACACTGGACAATCCAACCGGCAGACTGACGGCTGGCAAGACCAGCGTCACGATTGGAGCAGCCTCGCAAGGCGTGAGATTCCTGACCCTGAGCGCGCCAGGCACCGGCAATGTCGGCACGCTGCAAGTGACTCCGCAGGTGCCCGGCTGGCTTTACTTCGACTGGTTGGGTAACGGCGCGACAAACCCCAGCGCGACCGCTAGCTTTGGCGGCTACGCTGGTGCCCGACCGCTGATCTTTCGCCGAGAGATTTATCGATAAACAGAGGGGCCGCTCACTGAGCGGCCCCCTTGTCATTCTGCTGTAAAAGAGGGGAATCCCTGGCCTGCCTGTACCAGGGCCCCCGAAACTGGTTATGACTGAGCTATTGCATCGGTCGTGCCAATTTCTGGAGATTGTCCGAATCCGCGTCGCTTCGGCCTATCTGAGCGCCGCTCCGGCAGGATAGGGCGGCTGAAAGCCACGGTTCGGGCGGGGTTCGGTGGCAGGCTTCAGGTTCGGCTGCCCGAGGAATAGCGCAACATGAAGGGCGCCCCGGGCGGCGTCGAGCTCGAAACGGGGCGTGCGCGCCTGTGGAAGGTGCTTCGTGCGCAGACGGTGCCCCGCTTTGGCGCAATCAGTTCTGTTCGGGCCAGACGCGCAGTGGAGCACCCTGGGTGGGCCAGAAGCGTAGTTGGTCGATCTTGGAGACATCCCAGCGCTCGATCTGCGAGAGCAGTTCGAGGAAGTGCTGTTCCTGCTTCATGATGTGCTCGGCGCACATCTTGCGCGTGCTTCCGATTTCGCTAAAGCGCAGCTTTTGGCCGTCGAGCCGGTAGCTGGCGAACCAGTGATTGCAGCCGGCGTTGCCGTACGCGCGGTCTTCGCTGAAGGTCAGCGAGACCGGATTACGTCCGACCACGGGTTCGTCGCCGATCCACTCGGCGATGTAGGTGACGTCGTTCTGCAGCGTCAGTGGCTCGACCGAGCAACCCGTAACGGACACCGCGGCCAAACCGACCATCAAGAGGGCTTTCATGCTTGCTCCCTCTGGCATGCAGGGCACAGGTGACGGCCGGCATTGTTCCTCCAGCCCAGTTCGGCGATCCGTGCTTCGGCGGCCGGGGCGCGGGCGGCTTCGCCCTTGGCGGCATCCACCGCGAACTCGAAGTCCAGTTGTTTGCCGCAGCCGTCGCAATCGACCTGCCAGTTGAGGATCGACAGTTCGCGGAATACGGGGCCAGTCGCTACAGCCATCCATTGACCGGGCGGATTGATCAGGTGGCGGACCTTGTCGACGGTCAGGCGCTGGGAGAGCTCGCGGCTGCCCTTGAGCGTGACGATCAGGACGTCGCCGGAGCGGACGTTGCCGCCGTTGCCGGTGACCTGGTAACGGCCCGGTGCCAGGGCGCGACATTCGGTGAGGGTGTGTCCGGGATTGAGCAGGGTGTAGCGGAAATCGTGTTCGGCCATGACTCGCGATCGATTGGTTTGGAGAGGGAGTTGCGCTGGGTGACCATGCTAGCACGGTCGGGCGTGGTGGCAGTGCTGGGTGCGAGCGTAGCGGTATTGGATAAGGCGATGGGGACTGAAGGGATGGCGGCGTGGCGAACTCTGCCCCCTCACCCCAGCCCTCTCCCCAGAGGGGAGAGGGGGCAGTCCGAGCTGATCTCGGGCGAGTGGGTGATCGAAGCCAAAGTCGAAGCCGAAGGAAAGACAAAGTCAAAGTCAGCCAAAGCCAAAGCCAAAGCCAAAGCCAAAGCCAAAGCCAAAGCCAAAGCCAAAGACAAAGATAAAGACAATGGCAAAGACGTCGTCGTCGGCGTTGTGCATGACGGCGATCTTCGTCAAAGCCAAAGCCAAAGGCAAAACCGAAGCCGAAGCCGAATGCAGAGCCAAACCTGAAGCCTGAAGCCTGAAGCCTGAAGCCTGAAGCCTGAAGCCTGAAGCCAAAAAAACTCAGGCAGAAAACGAGGCTGCGGTTGCGTTATTGCCCCGACTCGAAGGTCTCGTCTAGAAAGCGCTGCATATCCTGCCAGGAGCGTTCGTCGGCGGTCTGGTTGTACGCCACGTCGACGCCTTGTTTCTGGAATTTGTCGGCGCCGGGGTTGGTGAAGCCGTGCTTGGCGCCGGGCAGGGAGACGAGCCGGTAGTCGGCGCCGGCCTTGACCATTTCGGCGCTCAGCGCCGCGACGTCGTCAGCGCTGACCATGCTGTCGGCGGCGCCATGTTCGACCAGCACGCGTGCCTTTACGCTGCCGGGGGTGGCGCGGGTTTGGGTGGCCAGTGCGCCATGGAAGCTGACGACACCGTCGAGCGGGGCGCCTTGGCGCGCCATGTCCAGCACGACCTTGCCGCCGAAGCAGTAGCCAACCGCGGCAAGTTTCTCGGTATCGGTCTGCGCTTGCTGCTTGAGCAGGTCCAGCCCGGCATTGAAACGGCCCTTGGCGGCCTCGGCATCGGACAGCGCGGCCTTCATGAAGCTCATGGCGTCCTTGGGATGCTCGGTATGTTTGCCCTCGCCGTACATATCGATGGCCAGTGCGCTGTAGCCCAGTTCGGCAAGGTCACGAGCGCGGCTCTTGGCGTAGTCGTTGAGGCCCCACCACTCATGGACGACTACCACGCCGGGGCGCTTGCCTTCGATCGCATCATCGTAGGCGTAGTAGCCGATCATCTCGGTGCCATCGGCGGCGGTATAGGGGATTTCGCGGGTCTGGACTTCAGCATGGGCGACGGCGCTCATGGCCATCAATGTACCGAGCAGGTAGTAACGCATGGTGGTTTCCTTGTCGACGCTATCGAGGTGCTTCGATAAATAGCCGGAGTTCGGCCCGCGCGCAACCGGCAGTGACGGCGGGGCAGGGTTCACCGTGCCGGTTTCTCTGGCGGCTGACCTTGCGGCGCGGTAAGCATCGGTCGCGATGGAAGAGCGTCACGATGCGCTGACAAGGCTGCCGTCGCTCCCTGGGATCGAAAGTGGTTTCGGTCATGGCATCCGGCCCGGTCATCGCGACCGGACCGGTTGCGCCATTACCAGCCGGGCACGCCGTGCATGTCCGGCAGGCGGTGGGCGATGCCCTTATGGCAATCGATGCACGTGGCTTCGCCGTTGGCCAGGGCGGTGGAGTGAAACTTCGACGCACGCTGGGACTGTTTGGTGAAGTCCATGTAGTCGAAGTTGTGGCAGTTGCGGCATTCGAGCGAATCGTTGGACTTCAAGCGACGCCATTCGCGCTCGGCCATTTCGCGACGCATGCCGAGGAACTTCTCGCGCGTGTTGATGGTGCCGAAGATCTTGCCCCAGACCTCCTTCGATGCCTGCATCTTGCGTGCGATCTTGTCGGTCCATTTGTGCGGAACGTGACAGTCCGGACAGGTTGCCCGCACCCCCGAGCGGTTGCTGTAATGGATGGTGTCCTTGATCTCCATGTACACGTTGTCGCGCATTTCGTGGCAGGAAATACAGAAGGTTTCGGTGTTGGTCGCTTCCAGGGCAGTGTTGAATCCGCCCCAGAAAATGATGCCGGCAACGAACCCGCCGAGTGCCAGGGCGCCCAGGCTGTAGTGCACGCTGGGACGGCGTAGTACCGTCCAGTATCGCTTGAGAAACGACAGTATCGACTTCATCCGGGCGTCCTCACTGATCGTTCTGCTTGTTTTCGTGATAGAGCAGCTTGTCGATATTCTTGAAGTCGTTCTTCACCAGTGGCTTCACGTCCTGCTGCACGACATGGCATTGCGTGCAGAAATAGCGGCGAGGGGCGACGGTACCGAGCGTCTGGCCATCACGGTCGGAAAAATGCGTGATGCTGATCATCGGCGCCTGGGTACGCGCGCTGTTGGCGCGGCTGTGGCAGGACAGGCACTTGTTGCTGTTCCGGTCGATCTGATAGCCGCGAATCGTGTGCGGAATGGTGGGCGGTTGCTCCGGGTAGTTGCGCTCGCGTCGCAGGTCCTTGTTTTCTTCGTCCTTGAGCGGCGGTGGGGTGAACTCCTGAGTCAGGGTGCCGCCCGGGCGACGACCGTCCGGGGCCGGGGCATCCAATGGGTAATCGGGCCCGGCGGCAACCGCCAGGCCAAATACCGCGAGGAGGGTCAAAGGCAGTAAGCGAAATTTCATGGCGACTCTCCTCAGGCGATGCTGACCACTTCGATCTTCACGGCGCACTTCTTGTAGTCGGTTTGCTTGGAGATCGGGTCGGTAGCGTCGAGGGTGACCTTGTTGATCAGCTTGTTGGCGTCGAAGAAGGGCACGAAGATCAGGCCCTTCGGTGGCTTGTTGCGACCGCGGGTTTCGATGCGCGCCTGCATTTCGCCGCGGCGGCTGATCACTTTCACCACGCTGCCGCGGCGCGCTTTGAGATCACGCGCGTCGTCGGGGTGCATGTACACAAGCGCATCGGGGACCGCCTGGTACAGCTCGTCGACGCGCTGCGTCATGCTGCCGGTGTGCCAATGCTCCAATACACGCCCGGTGCTGAGCCAGAAGGGGTACTCCTCGTCCGGTACCTCAGCCGGCACTTCGTACGGCAGCGCAAAGATGATTGCCTTCTTGTCCGGGTAACCATAGAACTCGACGCCGGCGCCCTTGGCGACATAAGGGTCATAGCCCTCGCGGTAGCGCCAGCGGGTTTCCTTGCCATCCACCACCGGCCAACGCAGGCCGCGTTCCTGGTGATAGCGGTCGAAGTCCGCCAGGTCGTGACCATGGCCGCGGCCGAACTGGGCGTATTCCTCGAACAGTCCCTTCTGCACGTAGAATCCGTATTCCTCGGATTCCTGGTTGCGGTAACCCTCTTCGATATCAGATGTGGGGAAGCGGTCGACCTGACCGTTCTTGAACAGGACTTCGAACAGCGTCTTGCCCTTGAGCTCCGGCGCCTTGGCCAGCAGATCGGCGGGCCACACCTCATCGGTGGTGAAGCGCTTGGAAAACTCCATCAGCTGCCACAGGTCCGAGCGTGCCTCGCCGGGCGGCGAAACCAGCTGATGCCACACGTGGGTGCGACGTTCGGCATTGCCGTAAGCACCTTCCTTCTCCACCCACATGGCCGCCGGCAGGAT